>NZ_JBHRRZ010000003.1:0-241639 GCF_042643265.1 Virgibacillus sediminis
GGCCGATCACCCTCTCAGGTCGGCTACGCATCGTCGCCTTGGTAGGCCATTACCCCACCAACTAGCTAATGCGCCGCGGGCCCATCTGTAAGCGACAGCCAAAGGCCGCCTTTCAACTTCCGTCCATATGAATGGAAGTGTTATCCGGTATTAGCCCCGGTTTCCCGGGGTTATCCCAGTCTTACAGGCAGGTTGCCCACGTGTTACTCACCCGTCCGCCGCTCGTTCCACAGGTGTCACCCCCGAAGGGGTTCTACCTGCTTCCCGCGCTCGACTTGCATGTATTAGGCACGCCGCCAGCGTTCGTCCTGAGCCAAGATCAAACTCTCCAAAAAGTTTGGGCAAGATTGACACCAATCAATCCTACCGAATGTCTTAGCTTTGCAGAAGCAATGCTTCTGCTTGTTTATAAGAAAAAACGAGTTGTTTCTTCTTGACATACTGGTTGTTTTGTTCAGTTTTCAAAGAGCAAATTGTTTCAGTCGCTTTTTCAGCAACTTAATTAGTATACCATCGGAAACATCCGATGTCAACACCTTTTAGTACGAATAACTTATTAAAATTCCAGCAGGATGCAACAAATAATTCCTTCCCTGTCACCGAAGTATTATATTTCAATCTCATTCGATAACAGCCCGTTTATTTCGGGATATTTATTGTAGCATTCCCCCGCCCACATGTCAACAATGTCTATGAATTTTGTCGATATGCTGCTGCCTTTTTTGAAGCGCAAGAACAATAATATACCCACTCGAGGAAAAAGTCAATTTGAAATATTTCCCAGATATTACACCGTGGGTACATTATTGTATTACTTGAATGAAGTTCCGCTTACCTCGTAACTTTCCCTTTCCACTCAAGCATTCCTCCGGCCATATTTTCAACTTTAAAGCCATGTTCCTTTAAATAGTTGGCAGCGTTCATGCTTCGTCTGCCTGATCTGCACACTAAGACATAATTATCAGCTTTATCAAGGCTGCTTACAGATTCAGGTATTTCCCCAAGAGGAATATGTTTGGCACCTTCTATCATGCCTTGCTCCACTTCTTCATCCTCTCTGACATCTATCACTGTAAGATCATCACCATTATTCAGCCGATTTTCCAGCTCCTCTGGCTGTATTTCTTTTATATTGTCCATCTCTTTCACCCCATTTTTTATTCTGCTTTAATGATACGTATTCTTAGAATAGGTTGCAAACATCCTACACAAAATACTATGTAAGAAAATAGATAGGAGGCAAAATATGATTTTTTCCCATATATTATTGTTCTTCCTTGCAACCGCCCTCCCCTATAACATTCCAACCGACTCGGAAAGTCAGGAATCAAGCATTATACAAACATTCCAAGAGGATGTCACCGGAGATGGCTATGATGAAACAATCGAGCTTAAAGGGACATTATTTTCTGATGACACTAATTACTATCGTAATATATGGATTGATGTCTCCAACAAATTTGAAAAGGAATGGAAAACTTCTTATGGCGGCGGCTATGAACCGGAACTGTATTTTAATGATCTTAATCATGATGGGGTGAGAGATATACTCTACCAGAGCGCAACAGGTGGTAGCGGAGGATTGTATAATTATCAGCTGCACACACTCAAAGATAATAAATTGGATGAAATTTCTCTTCCTGAACAACCTGTAAGCGGAGAGTTCCGGGATGATTTCAAAGTGGAAATCAAACTCACTCCCACAGATAAAGGGCAAGTTATAGATGTCAGCAGCCGAAAAACAGAATATATCAAGCTGGGTATTTATAATGAAACCGGAAAGCTAATAGAAGCCAAATCAGTTATGATTGACCCGATTGCCTTTTTTGAACCCTCCTTAATCAGCGTGAGCAAAGGATACGGTTTAAAAAGCTATCAGCAAATCAGTGGTGCCTATCGTGCCGACCAGCTAGGAACAGTGGAAACTTTGTGGTATTACGAAGATGATAAATGGATTATACTGCAAACAAAATGGATTCCTTCAGAGTAGTAGGACAGAAAGAAAAAAGCTGCTGTCTGGTAGAGGCATAGACTTCCTGAGATATAAAAGACCCCTCCATAAATATATCCACGACAAGGATATTATAAAGAGGGGTTTTTTATTTAAAATCAGTTTGCAACGATATTTACAAGCTTGCCTGGGACAACAATCACCTTACGTATAGTCTTTCCTTCAATAAGCTCTTTAATCCTTTCATTATTCAAAGCTTTCTCTTGAAGTTCGTCTTTGGAGATATCCTTGGCAACATTCATCTTAGCTTTTACTTTACCCATAATCTGAATAACAATCTCAATTTCATCTTCGACCAATTTACTCTCATCGTACTCTGGCCATGGTTCATAACTGATCGTGTCAGAATGTCCTAGACGCTCCCAAAGCTCTTCGGCAAGGTGAGGAGCTACCGGGGAAAGCAGTTTGACAAAGCCTTCTATATAATCTTTCGGCAAGTTTTCCGCCTTATAACCTTCGTTGATAAAGACCATCATCTGGGATATCCCCGTGTTGAAATGAAGGTTCTCAAAGTCTTCCGTGACTTTCTTGACTGTTTCATGATAAACCTTCTCCAATTTGTCATTATGTTCATTGGTTATCTTTTCAGACAAAGATCCGTTTTCATTGATAAACAATCTCCAAATGCGGTCAAGGAAGCGCCGTGCACCGTCAAGGCCATTCGTAGACCATGCAACGGCTGCATCCAGCGGTCCCATAAACATTTCATAAAGCCGTAGGGTATCTGCTCCATGAGAAGAGACAATGTCATCCGGGTTAACCACATTCCCTTTTGATTTACTCATTTTTTCATTGCCTTCCCCAAGGATCATTCCCTGGTTAAATAATTTCATGAATGGTTCTTTTGTAGGAACCACCCCTATATCATAAAGGAATTTATGCCAAAAACGGGCATAAAGAAGATGAAGTACAGCATGCTCTGCTCCTCCAATATAAATATCAACTGGAAGCCATTGTTCCAGTGCTTCCGAGTCTGCCAATTTCTCTGAATTGTCCGGATCAATATAGCGTAGGAAATACCAGCAGCTGCCCGCCCATTGTGGCATCGTGTTTGTTTCCCTGCGCCCTTTCATTCCGGTTTTCGGGTCTGTGACATTTACCCATTCAGTCGCATTTGCCAGGGGTGATTCACCCGTACCGGATGGTTTAATTTCATCCATTTTTGGCAATTCCAGTGGAAGTTCCTCTTCAGGCACTGTTGTCATGGAACCATCTTCCCAATGAATTACCGGAATAGGCTCACCCCAATATCGTTGCCTTGCGAAAAGCCAATCACGCAGCCGATAGGTCACTTTCTTTTCACCGGTGCCTTCCTCTTTCAGCCAATCAATCATTTTGCTGATGGCCTCTTGTGTCTTTAGCCCGTTTAGAAAGTCGGAATTTACATGCTCGCCATCACCGGTATATGCTTCGGCGGAAAGGTCACCTCCTGCAACAACCTCTTTAATCGGAAGGTCGAACTTGGTGGCAAATTCGTAATCCCGCTCATCATGGCCGGGAACTGCCATAATGGATCCGGTCCCATAGCTCATCAACACGTAATCCGCCACCCAAACAGGGATCTTTTCCTGGTTTGCAGGATTGATGGCATAAGCCCCGGTAAACACACCTGTTTTATCCTTCGCCAGATCAGTCCGTTCCAACTCGGATTTTGTCTGGATTTCATTAAGGTATGCATCCACACTCTCCCTCTTCTCATCCGTTACAATCTTCTCTACTAACGGATGCTCGGGAGCCAGGACGGCATAAGTCGCACCAAATAATGTATCAGGCCTTGTAGTAAATACGGTAAACTTCTCATCATGGCCATCAATATAGAAGGTGACCTCTGCCCCTTCCGACCTTCCGATCCAATTACGCTGCATATCTTTAATGCTCTCTGGCCAATCTACTTCGTCCAGATCTTCCAGTAGACGATCTGCATAAGCTGTAATCTTCAGCATCCATTGTTTCATAGGTTTACGTACAACAGGATGCCCGCCACGCTCGCTTTTTCCGTCAATTACTTCTTCATTGGCCAGTACAGTTCCCAAAGCCGGACACCAGTTTACTGCCACCTCATCCATGTAGGCAAGGCCATGTTCGTAAAGCTTGGTGAAAATCCACTGGGTCCATTTATAATAGTTCGGATCCGTCGTATTAATTTCACGGTCCCAATCATAGGAGAAGCCGAGTTCCTGTATCTGTCGCTTGAATGTCGCAATATTCTTGGCCGTGAAAGCTTCCGGGCTGTTCCCGGTGTCAAGGGCATACTGCTCTGCAGGCAGGCCAAAAGCGTCCCAGCCCATGGGGTGCAGAACTTCAAACCCCTGCATCCGTTTCATTCGTGAAAATATGTCCGTTGCTGTATAGCCCTCCGGATGGCCTACATGCAGCCCCGCTCCGGATGGATACGGAAACATATCCAATGCATAAACTTTTTCCTTCTCCGAATAAGTATCCGTTTTGAATGTTTTGTTGTCTTTCCAATATTTCTGCCACTTGTCTTCTATGTGACGATGGTCAAAACTCATTGAATTTCCTCCTCTGATGACGATATAGAATGCAACAAAAAAAGCCACTCCTCCCTATAAATCAGGGACGAGCAGCCTTCAAGGGCCCCGCGGTACCACCCAAATTAACGTAATTAAACGTTCACTCGAATCTTTAACGCAGATTTACGGCAAGGACTACTAAACAAACCGTTCATCCCTGCAACTCCGAAGGCGAGTTCATAAATCTCCGGGAGCAGTTTCCACCTGCCACTGCCTCTCTCTACCCAGATTAATTTATTACTGATCCTTCTCCGTGTCGTTGCATTATGTATATAGAATAGTAATGAAATGTGGGGACTTTGTCAAGACAACCCCCTTTTCATCTGCTATGATGAATATTGTACAAGCAAAAAAAGGAGTTATCACCATTATGATCAAAGGAATCCTCGATTATTCACATGATTTACTGAAGCATTCTGTCGAAGAAGGAGACATTGTCATGGATGCAACTTGCGGGAATGGCCATGATACTATTTTCCTTAGCGGGCTGACAGGCCCAAGCGGAAAAGTGTTCGCATTTGATATACAGCAGCAGGCCATCCGAAACACTAAACAACTGCTCTCGGATGCCAAGCATCAAAATGTCACACTTGTCCACGACAGCCATGCTAATGCTTCTGAATATCTACCGGAAGGGGAACTTGGCGGTGCTATTTTCAACCTCGGATACCTTCCAAAAAGCGATAAATCAATCGTAACGAAAGGCAGCTCCACTATTGAAGCAGTCAATAATCTTCTGCCCCGCCTAGGCAGGGGGAAAATTATCGTACTTGTCGTTTACCATGGACACCCGGGTGGCAGAGAAGAGAAAGAAGCAGTAGTGAATCATGTTCAACAATTAGAACAAAAAGATTATGCTGTGCTCCGCTACGGCTTTATCAATCAAAGAAATAATCCGCCTTTTATATTGGCTGTTCAAAAGAGATAACATTCACCGTTCGGTTGCCTCCTCAGCCCCGCCCTCCATTCAGTTGGTAATAGAGTTTGGTATTTAAATGAAAGAAACGGCTTCTCCACCCTCTTTTCACCAATTTCCGTTTCATTTCCGGCCCATATTGCAAGCCGTTCACTTTAGGATCGCCTAAATAAAGTCCCACAAGCCCTTCCACTACCATCTGGTGGAATCCCGGGTCTGGCAAGCGCCGTCCTCTATCCTCTGCCTGCTGTATAAAATAAAGGAACCTTTCCCTCATTCGGCTGTAGTTTTCATAGTAATTGCAAAAGTTCAGGTCCCCTTCCTCCTGATCCTCCTGTTGGTCAATAAAGTAATCCAACAGTATGTGAATTCCCTGAATATATGGGAAGTATCCATGAATTATATCCTTTGCCATCGTTTCATTCAGATTACCTGATAGACCATAAGAAATAAGACAGAATATACCAAGGGTCGAACCTGCAGATGCTGCGAACTCGTGCCAGTCTAAATCTGGAAACTTCGCTTCGTAACCCTTATACCAAGACGTTAGCCTAGGCATGCGTTCTTCTTTCCTCACATGCTTATGCACTTGAAGGTCAGCATACAAGCCTTGTAATTCGAGAAGATGGCCTTCCACCATCTGGTAGTTGTCCAGCATGCCGAGTGATTCTTGACAGGTACGGACCAATTCAGCTAAGTATCCCCCATCATCCTGTTCCTCTCGTAGAAGATAATAATTCTTCGTCTTTGTTCCAGGTTTCAAAGCGTCGGACATTGCTTCATGCAATAAACAGAAGTCTTCCGGATTCATTGATGTGCTACGGTCACACAGATTATCCAAATAATCACTGATCGTCTGATATGCTACAATGAAGCGGACAGCCTCTACATGCTTCGCCCCTGCCAGCAGGCTGTATACCGCCCCTCCCTGACAATGGAACCGCTTTGCCTCCATACTGGAAAGCGCCTGGTTTCGCAATTCACGGTCTGGAATTTCCTCCGCCCTTTTTCTCCAATAGGAAAGTTCTTTGTCAACCGCCGGGAACACTTGCTGGTAAACAGATTTCATTAATGTAACCGCCCTGGTCGGAATATGCTTTGCCACTCCAATTCCTCCAACTGGAAATGCGCTTCCTCATCTCCGCTTTGTTATACTACTTATATATCACCATATTTCTTAGGAGGATTCAAATATGTATGCCTATAAAGGTAAAGAACCATCTATTCATGACACAGTTTTCCTAGCACACGACGCCATGATCATCGGCGATGTAACAATTGACGAATATTCGAGCATCTGGTTCAAAACCGTTATTCGCGGTGACGTCGCTCCAACACGCATAGGTAAGCGTGTCAACATTCAGGACCTCTCCATGTTGCATCAAAGCCCTGATCGTACATTGCTTATCGAAGACGACGTGACAGTCGGCCACCAAGTGACACTACACTCGGCTATCATAAGAAAAAATGCTCTTATCGGTATGGGATCGCTTATTCTGGATGGTGCAGAAATTGGGGAAAATGCCTTCATTGGAGCAGGGAGTTTAGTGCCGCCTGGAAAGAAAATCCCCGCCAACACAATGGCATTAGGGAGACCTGCAAAAGTTGTCAGAGAACTGACGGATGAAGATTATCAGGAGATGGAGCGAGTCAGGAAGTCATACGTGGAGAAAGGTCAATACTACAAAACAAATACTGTATTATAATAGAGGCCATGCAGGAAAATCCTGCATGGCCTGCTTGCTTACTTTTCAGCGAGTGCTTTCAACTCATCTACTTTATCTGTCTTTTCCCAAGGGAACTGGACATCCGTTCTGCCAAAGTGTCCATATGCCGCTGTATCCCTGAAAATAGGTTTTTGCAGATCCAGCATGCGAATAATTCCAGCCGGACGAAGGTCAAATATCTTCCGTATGGCTTGTACTAGTTCCTGCTCGGTAGCGATGCCGGTGCCAAAGGTATTAATGGAAATGGAAACAGGCTCTGCAACTCCGATGGCATAAGCCAATTGGACCTCGCAGGTCTTTGCCAATCCTGCTGCCACAATATTTTTCGCAACATAGCGGGCCGCGTAAGCTGCAGAACGGTCCACCTTAGTGGCATCCTTTCCACTGAACGCTCCCCCACCATGCCTTGCATAGCCTCCATACGTATCAACAATGATCTTCCTGCCTGTAAGTCCGGCATCCCCTTGTGGTCCGCCTATAACAAATCTTCCGGTCGGGTTGATGAAATACTTGGTTGTATCATCCAATAATTCAGCCGGCACCACTGGACGGATTACATGCTCTTTGATATCCTCTTCAATCCGGTCGAGTGGGATATCCTGGTGATGCTGTGTCGAAATAACGATCGTGTCCACTTTAACTGGGCTCCCATTTTCGTCATACTCAATGGTTACCTGTGTTTTCCCATCCGGGCGGAGGTAGTCGAGGACTTTATCTTTCCTGGCATCGGAAAGGCTCTTGGCCAGCTTATGCGCTAAAGAAATAGGTAAAGGCATCAATTCTTCCGTTTCATCACAGGCAAACCCGAACATTAAACCTTGGTCTCCGGCGCCGATGGCATCGATTTCCTTCTCTGTCATTTTGCCTTGCCGTGCTTCCAAGGCCTGGTTGACTCCTTCTGCTATATCAGGTGACTGTTCATCAATGGCAGTCAGCACAGCACAAGTATCCGCATCGAATCCGAATTTGGCCCGGGTGTACCCTATTTCCTTCACGGTCTGTCTTACAATTGCCGGGATATCTACATATGTACTCGTGGAAATTTCGCCGGCAACCAGTACGAGGCCAGTTGTTACAGTAGTTTCACATGCTACCCTTGCAAAAGGGTCCTTTTTTAAAATTTCATCCAAAATTGCGTCCGATATCTGATCGGAAATCTTATCCGGATGCCCTTCCGTTACAGATTCAGAAGTGAATAAACGCCGGTTTTCAGCCATTTGGCTAAATCCTCCCCTAATTGTATTACGGTACTCTATTTTTCCATTAGTTATCTTTTTTATCCAAAGAGGTCCAAAATATCAGAACATACCATGTTCCCATAAGCTAATATGGAAGCCTAAGGATTTCCTTTCAGGCAAACAATAATTCATTTGAACAAAGAAAAAACCTTTCCTGCAATGATGAGGAAAGGTGATAGCCTTTCACTCTTATTGTCCAAGGAAAAATCCTTGCATCAGGTAAGCACCTTTTCACTGAAAGTGATGGTTGCTGGGCTTCATCGGGTCTGTCCCTCCACCGGCTCTGAATAAGAGAGTATCCGTTCGAAATTTATCCTAACGGAAGAGGCCCGGCGTGTCAACCATTTCGAGAATCGCCCACAGGAAATTGTGATTTTTCTAAAATAATCCACCAATTAGTGTGGACTAATTTTTTTAATGTGTTATACTAATACTCATAAAAAGAAAAAAATGGATGCTTGATAAGTATATTGTGTAAATTCATCAAAAAAGGCGGGTTGTCAAAATGAAAATGGTGGAAAAATCATTAACCAAAGAGATTCACTCACATGTAAATCTCCAAGAGAACTTAACAGTACCACAGCTGGTCGAACAGATCCTGGCCCGAAATGAAGGAATCCTCACCGCTACCGGTGCTGTTCGTGCAACTACAGGAGCGTATACTGGACGCTCTCCTAAAGATAAATTTATTGTAAAAGACGAAATTTCCGAGGATCACATAGACTGGGGAACTGTCAACCAGGATATTGACGAATCCTCATTTAATAAATTGTATGAAAAGATGATCTCTCATTTAAAAGAGAGGGATGTATTATATAGTTTTAAAGGCTTCGCGGGTGCAGATGCCAAATACCGCCTCCCTATCCAGGTAATCAATGAATATGCCTGGCACAATCTTTTTTCGAGACAGCTGTTTGTCACCCCGACTGAGGAAGAACTTTCGGGCCATCAGGCAGAATTCACTGTAGTATCCGCCCCAGACTTTAAGGCCGACCCAGAGGTGGATGGAACCAACTCTGAAACCTTTATCATCATCTCGTTCAAGAAGCGGGTGGTATTGATTGGGGGAACAGAGTATGCCGGGGAAATTAAGAAGTCAATCTTTTCAGTAATGAACTACTTGCTGCCGCGTCAGGATATCCTCTCCATGCACTGCTCCGCCAATGTAGGCCAGGAAGGGGACGTAGCTTTATTCTTCGGTTTATCCGGTACGGGAAAGACCACCCTGTCTGCCGATCCCTACCGTCGCCTGATCGGGGACGACGAACACGGATGGGGGCCAAACGGCATATTCAATATAGAAGGCGGCTGTTATGCAAAATGCATCAATTTGTCTGAAGAAAAGGAACCGCAGATCCACAAAGCAATACGTTTTGGCTCTGTTCTTGAAAACGTCGTACTGGACCGGTCTTCCAGATTGCCGGATTATGATGATACTTCCCTGACTGAAAATACGCGTGCAGCCTATCCATTGGATAATATGGACAATATTGTCACTCCTAGTGTCGCAGGCCATCCGAACACGATTATATTTTTGACTGCAGATGCTTCAGGAACCCTGCCGCCAATTAGTAAATTAACGAAAGAACAGGCCATGTACCACTTTCTGAGTGGTTATACCAGTAAACTTGCAGGGACTGAGCGCGGAGTGACAGAACCACAGGCAACTTTCTCCGCCTGTTTCGGTGCTCCATTCCTTCCACTGAAACCTGCAGTTTATGCTGAGATGCTCGGTGAGAAGATTGACCTGCACAATTCCAATGTGTTTTTAGTAAACACCGGCTGGACTGGTGGTTCGTATGGCACGGGGCAAAGGATGAAATTATCTTACACGCGTGCGATGATCCACTCTGCATTGGAAGGTGAATTAAATTCCGTAGAGACCGTTACCGATGAAATCTTCGGTTTGAATATTCCTCTCCAGGTTCCTGGCGTACCCGATGAAGTGCTGGTACCCAAGAATGCTTGGGAGGAAAAAGAAGCATATGAAGAAACGGCTAAATCCTTAGCCATGAAATTCCACCGGAACTTCGAGAAATTTACGGAAGCCGGTGATGACATCAAGCAAGCAGGACCTGCATACCGGGTCTGAACCTAAGATTCCTCATCCCAAAAGGAATATTTATAAATAAAGCCGGCTTCCGTTCTCGGAGGCCGGCTTTTCAATTGTTTGAATTTCTCCTTTCCGCCCACACTAGGCATTCACACATTTTGCCCTCTAGCATAAACTATGTTGACATCACACTATTTATCAAGGGGTTGAACGTTATGAAAAAACTGATTGCGGCCGTTGCCACTGTCAGTATGATGCTGGTTTTCCTTGTAGCCTGCAACACAAACGGTACGGTCTCCGTCAGCCTTGCCGAAGTAACTCGTTCCCTGTTTTACGCCCCGCAGTACGTAGCTCTGGAAAAAGGTTTTTTTGAAGAGGAAGGATTGGATGTTGAGCTTCAAACGACCTGGGGCGGCGATACTACCATGACAGCGCTGCTCTCTGATGGTGCCGATATAGCCCTCGTAGGCTCGGAAACATCCATTTATGTATACGCCCAGGATTCCAGAGACTATGCAATAAATTTTGCCCAGTTGACACAGACGGATGGTACATTTCTCGTGTCAAAAGAACCTCGCCCTGATTTCAACTGGGAAGACCTGAAAAACAGCAACTTCCTTGGGCAACGTGTCGGGGGAATGCCACAAATGGTGGGAGAATTCGTACTGAAGAAGCACGGAATTGATCCGCATCGTGACTTGAATCTCAGCCAAAATGTAGACTTCGCCAACATACCAAGCGCATTCTCTTCCGGTGATTATGAGTATGTCCAGTTATTCGAACCTACTGCAAGCGTCTTTGAAAAAGAAGGAACAGGACATATCGTAGCTTCCTTTGGAGAGGAATCCGGAAAGGTACCGTATACAGTCTTTATGGCAAAACAGAGCTTCCTGAATGAGAATGAAGAAACCGTACAGAAATTTACAAATGCCGTCTATAAGGCCCAACAATGGGTACAGGAGCATAGTGCAGAAGAAATTGCTGAGGTCATTCATCCATACTTCGAGGACACGGAAATAGATATGCTCGCTGCCTCCATCGACCGCTATAAACAACAAGGATCCTTTGCAGAAGATCCTGTCTTAGACGAAGAAGAATGGGAGAACTTGAAGGATATCATGGATGAAGCTGGCGAACTGCCGACCGATGTGCCTTATGAAGAATTGGTAAACACAAAATTCGCTGAGGAAGTTCTCAGCAACTAAGGAAGGGGATATTATGTCATTTCTAACAATGGATAAGGTCTCCCATCACTACTTTTCTTCTAAAGGCTACACAAAAGCACTTGACCAGGTTTCCTTTTCCGTGAAGGAGGGGGAGTTCATTGCATTATTAGGGCCAAGCGGCTGTGGTAAATCGACCATCCTCTCCATCCTGGCAGGTATTATCCAACCTACAGGTGGAAATGTATTGCTTCAGGAAAAACCGATTTCCCATTCAACATTAGCTATTGGCTATATGCTTCAGCAGGATTACCTTTTTCCATGGAAATCTATCATGGAGAATGTCCTTCTCGGACCGAAATTGTCCCATACCGACACAGAGGAGATGAAAGCAGCTGCTCTAGATATGCTGGAAGAAGTCGGACTGCCGGAAGTAGCGGATTTCTATCCTAGTTCGTTGTCCGGCGGTATGCGTCAGCGCGCAGCATTAGTCCGGACATTGATCAATGACCCGAAAATATTATTGCTCGATGAGCCATTTTCTGCACTTGACTATCAGACAAAATTAAAGCTTGAGGATCTGGTTTCCAATATATTGAAAACTTATCGAAAAACGACCATCCTCGTTACCCATGATATAGGGGAAGCCATTGCTATGAGTGATCGGATTCTTATGATGAATGCCAACCCGAGGACAATAGCAAAAAGCTTTGAAGTCCCAGTTGAATTAAGGAACGAGGCACCATTCCAAGCTAGAAAGCACCCCAAATACCAATTGCTATTTGAAAAAATTTGGAGCGAATTGGATAAAAGAGAAAATGCCTCTCCAAATGCGAAGGTGGTGCCCAAAGATAATGGTGAATAAAACAGACCAGCAGCTTTATGAAGAATATAAGAATGGGCTAAAAAAAGAAAAGCGCATCGTCATTACCTGGCAGGCTGGGATCTTGATCACCTTTCTGCTCCTTTGGGAAATGGCATCAAGATATTATTGGATAGACCCATTGCTATTTAGTTCACCCAGCCGGGTGTTATCCTTGCTTACAGAGCGATTCTCGAATGGTTCCTTGCTCAGCCACCTGCAATTCACATTGTTTGAGACGGTGTTAGGATTCCTTATCGGAACAGTCGCTGGTATTATGATAGCCACATTACTTTGGAGTTCCAAGCGGTTATCGAATATACTTGACCCCTATCTTGTCATTTTGAACGCCATGCCTAAGGTGGCCCTGGGGCCGATTATCATAGTTGCACTGGGACCAGGATTTATCTCAATTATTGCAATGGGAGCAATTATATCTGTCATCATTACCACACTTGTTGTCTATTCCGCCTTTAGCGAAGTAGATCCCAATTATCAAAAAGTCTTAAAGAGCTTTGGAGCAACACGGAAACAGTGCTTCAAGGAAGCAATATTTCCAGCTGCCATGCCCACAATGATTTCGACATTGAAAGTGAATGTAGGATTGTCTTGGGTTGGTGTCATTGTAGGGGAATTCCTTGTATCCAAGCAGGGGTTGGGATATTTGATCATCTATGGGTTCCAGGTATTCGATTTTTCATTAGTAATGTCGAGCTTGGTACTGATAGCCATACTGGCAGCCCTTATGTATAAATTGGTGGAAAAGTTGGAAAAGTGGTTGACCCGTCATACTTCATAAAAAAATCGCCTATTTAGCAGGTAGGCGATTTTTAATATATTCGAGGCAGTGAACCAGTACATCATCTTTCATGATAAAACTGTAGGAAAGCTTTTCTTTAATATCAGCTGGGAGAGCAGAAAGAACAACAGGACCATCAGTCTCATAATAAGTCTGTTGCGGGGAAAGGCTATCTACTTGTGCGTAATAGACATTCTTGACGACCTTTTCCCTCTTCCCATCCACATGGTACTGACCGATATAGCAAATGGAGCCCACATCTCCTCCTGTTTCTTCCTTCACTTCACGAATTGCCGCTTCTTTTGTTGTCTCCCCCTTTTCCACCTTTCCACCAGGAAATTCTATTCCCCTTCCCTTATGCTTGGTCAGTAGCCATTTCCCTTTATACCTGCAGATTACCCAAACATGGCCTGGGGTTTTAGAAAAAGGGTGGTCCTTAAATGAAAGTGTTACTTGATTATTGTAATAGTCCTTAAATTGATACATGATTTCCACTGCCTTTGCCGCTTAAAAATGAGTAACATCCGTGATCAACCATTCATCCTTATACAAGGTGAATTCGATTTCGATTTGATAGGTGCCATACAATACCGAATCATTTTTCTGAATGACTTTCACTTTGTCATCTTCTAATTGTACCATATCATAGGAGTTATTCTCATCAAACCAAGGAGGTGTTTCTGTTGGCAGCAGGTAAAGGCCCTCCGATTTTTCTGTATAATAATAGTCTACGTAAGGTTCTGATACGCCCCTGTCTGCTACTTCATCAAAACTTTGAAGCAGCCCCTCTTTTGTTTTATGCTGTAGTACCCTATACTGCTCGTCGACATCCTGAACAAGTATATCCATGAACTGGTTGGTCACTCGGATGATTTCTTTATGGGAAGGCTGAACTTCCTCAAACATTATTTCCTTCTTGACGGACTGCGTTTCTGACTCTCCATGATCCTTCGCAATAACATGTGGCAGTCCGTATGTATTTATCGTACTTATTAAAAGCGCTGTAAGAATAAGTCCCGACAAGATAGTTAAATACCTTTTTGTATCTCTGTATTTCATGCTAGTCTCCCCTTTAGTTCTATCTAGTACTATTATTCCTATCTAATGGACTTGATAAACCACAAAAAATAGGAATAGAATACTACAATGTATCCTATTCCCTTCTGATTCACTTGTGTTCTTCCGTAAAAAGGCCTATTGATTCAATATGCGACTTAGTCTGTTCATCTCCCCATTCATGAAGCATTTCAAAAGCCGCAGTCATATTTTCATCGTACTCATCATTGGCTCCATCCTCGTGATAGGGCTTTATAGGCACATGAGAACGCCAGAAGGATCTAAAACTGGCTCCGTGCATATTTTCCATCCTAGCCCGAAGCAAACGTACGTCCTCTTCGGTAGCATGGATTACATAGCCATCATTATTATTGAATTGGATTTGGGAAATTTCCCCTGTTCCGATATTCACATAGTACTTTTTCTTTTCCATCATTGCACCTCCTGCCTATAATTTGGCTGAAAAAGGACCAGAGCATGTATGTACGCCATAAAGAAAATGCCCTGCAACAGATGCAGGGCATTTCTAAGACGGTATTATTCGTCCATTTGGTCTGTTAGGGCTGAACGAACTATCTTATTGGAGGCATTTCTTGGCAATTCTTTGATAAAGTAGAAATATTTCGGGATCTTATAACCAGCAAGAAACTTACGGGCATAAGCGCAAATTTCACCTTCCGACACTTCACGGGATTTTACAATGAAGGCAGCTGGAACCTGCCCCCATGTCTGGTCTTCCACTCCAGTAACCCCGACCTCCTTGATCTGTTCCATTCCGGAGAGCACACTCTCAATTTCAGACGGATAGATGTTTTCTCCACCTGAAATAATCAGGTCCTTTCTCCTGTCGACTACGTATAAAAATCCGTCCTTATCCAACCGCCCTAGATCGCCTGTAGCAAGCCAGCCATCGCTGAATGCCCGCTCACTGGCCTGCGAATTTTTGTAATATCCCCTTGTCACCATCGGTCCTTTAACATGGATCTCCCCTATTCCCTCATCATCCTTCCCACAGATTTTAAGCTGTGCCGGCATTAAAGGCTTCCCCGCAGAACCTATTTTTGTCAAAGCATCTTTCGGGCTGAGGGTAACGATCTGGGAAGAGGTCTCTGTCATTCCATAGGATTGGAAAACAGGGATACCCAGCTTCTCGGCCTCTTCTAGAAGAGGCTTTGGAGCCGGCCCGCCGCCTAGAAGCATACAGCGGAAGGCTTTTGGATATTTTTCCTCACCTAATTGCCGGAGAAGACGCTGAACCATCACGGTGACGACCGAAATGATGGTTATTCCCTTCTCCATAATGGCGTGGTGGGCCCTTTCCGGATCAAATTTCTCCATCATAAATATAGGCATGCCGTATATAACGCTTTTCATTAGAATGGACAGGCCGCTCACATGAAAAATCGGCATGGCCATAAGCCATTTATCCTCCTGGTTCAGACCAAGATTAAGAGCAGAGGATACAGCACTCCACCAATGGTTTCCATATGTATGGATAACTCCCTTAGGAAAACCGGTAGTGCCCGATGTATAAATAATGGTAAAGGGTTCATCCAGATTTATTTCTTCTGCTAGCTTCACTTCCATTTCTGCAAATCTTTCCACTTCCTGCATGGCATAGCTTTCAACAGGGAAGCTCATAGCCTTGAATCTTTCATCCTCACCCGTAAGAATGATGGATACTTCGGCGTCTGTTATTTGATGGGTAAGCTCTGCTTCAGTCAATCGGGTATTCAACATGACAGCAACGGCTCCCAAGTAGCTTATTGCGTGGAGCGAAATAATCATCTTTTCACTATTTCCGGATAATAATGCGACATGGGATCCTTTTTTTATTCCTAATGACGCCAACTTTGAAGCGAATGCTCGGCTCTTCCTCTCCAGCTCCGAAAAAGTGATGCTGCCTCCGTTCTCATATTCTATTGCGGTTTGGTCTGGGTCCAAATGAGCCTGTTTTGTCAACCAATGCGGTATCGTTTCGGCCATTAAACTTCTCCTTTCCTCTGTTTAAGTTACCGGATTTTCCACCTTTTAAATATAAAGGAAAAACCTTTGCCCTGTTAAAGACAAAGGTTTGGTAAGTTGGTATGTCTCTTTCCTTCTGATGTAATCATGGAAAACGAGGAAACTGTTTGAAGTCCGGTTTTCTTTTCTCTTTGAAAGCATCCCGTCCTTCTTTTGCCTCGTCTGTAGTATAGTATAGCAGGGTTGCGTCACCGCCCATTTGCTGTAAGCCTGCCAGCCCATCCGTATCTGCATTAAAGGAAGCCTTCAGGAACCTTAGTGCAGTTGGAGATTTATCAAGCATTTCTTCACACCACTGAATGGTTTCTTGCTCCAGCCGATCCAGCGGTACCACTGTATTGACCAGCCCCATCTCAAATGCTTCCTCTGCATTATATTGACGGCAGAGATACCAGATTTCCCGAGCGCGTTTGTGGCCTACCATACGTGCAAGCAATCCCGCTCCATAACCGGCATCGAAACTTCCAACTTTAGGACCGGTCTGGCCGAAAATCGCGTTATCTGCGGCAATTGTTAAATCACACACAACATGAAGAACATGGCCTCCTCCAATTGCATAGCCGGAAACCATAGCGACTACAGGTTTGGGAATGGTGCGAATCAAGCGTTGCAGGTCTAGTACATTCAAACGTGGGACCTGATCTTCCCCTACATAACCGCCATGCCCTCGCACAGATTGATCTCCTCCAGAACAGAAGGCTTTTTCTCCCTCACCTGCTAAAATTATGACACCGATAGAGGAATCATCCCTAGCATCGGCAAATGCATCGATCATTTCATTCACCGTGAGCGGGGTAAAAGCATTTCTTTTTTCTGGACGATTAATGGTCACTTTGGCAATTCCATTATATTTTTCATAAATAATCTCTTCATAATTTCTGACCTTTTCCCATTGTACTGTCATGGTAGATCCTCCTTCGACCCCTGATCGTTAAATAGTTCTATAGAACGACAGAGTTCATGAATATTTTTTTATAAATCCCGATACCAGTTTACCAAAAATCTCGGGTTTTTCCACATGAATTGCATGCCCGGCATCTTCTACAATCGTTAATGAGCCCGCAGAGCACTTTTTCGCCATGGAACGGTTGATTTCTATAAATTTCTCATCGTACTCTCCTGCCAATAAAAGTACGGGAAAATTCAAAGATGCGAGTTTATCCCACCAAGAAGGCTGGTTGCCTGTCCCCATCCCTTGCAAGGATTGTGCCAGACCTTTCTCCGACTGTGACAGGCGCTCTTCCCTGACTGCATCTCGAATGGAGGCAGGAAGCCTTTTTTGGCTCTCAAATAAAGGAATATTTTCCCAATAATCAACGAAAGAAGTGATTCCTTCCCTTTCAATCCAGGAAGAGAGTCGAGCATCTTTTTCTAATCTTTCCTTCTTTTCCTCGCCTAATAGACCGGGTGACGCGCTCTCTAGTACAAGGGTTTCCACTAGGTCAGGATATGTGACGGAAAAAGACAATGCAGTCCTCCCGCCCATAGAATATCCGGCCAAGTGAAATTTGTGTAATCCGAGAAAGCCAAAAAGTTTATGAAGATCACGGCAGCAATCCTCCATTGTTCGGATGGAAGGTGTTTCAGTCTTTCCGTGTCCCGGCAAGTCCACCGTAATGATTTTCATACCGCCTGAATACTTGCGAATAAAATCGGACCACGTAGAACTGCTGCCGGTGAAACCATGAAGCATAACCAAAGGAGTTCCCTCGCCATGTACCTGATACCAGTAGGATGCATCATTAATATTAAAATACATTCCCGAGATCACTCCCGGCAAGCAATTCTTCTTCAATTGCCTGCCACTTCCCCCTATGCCACTCAGCGTTGAGAACTCTATCTGTCTGCACTTCTATGATGGACAATCCTTCATGTAGGTAGCCTTCTTCCAGTGCTTCCTTCAATTCATCCAAATGCCCGGCTTTCTTATAAGTACCGCCGTACATGTGAGAGGCATATTTGAATTCGATATCTGTCGGTGTCCCGAATAGAGCTTCAAAATGCTTTTCATTTTTCAAATGCGGCAGAAAGGAAAAAATCCCTCCGCCATTATTATTGATCAAGAGAATGGTGATATTTAGTCCATAATGCTTCGCTGCCAGGAGTCCATTCATATCGTGGAAGAATGACAGATCACCAAGCAGCAATGTCACGGGATTTCCAGCCGCGGCAGCACCTAAGCCGCTTGACACCATCCCATCAATTCCATTGGCACCTCGGTTGGCATGAATGCGGATCCGCTTTTCTGTCGTCAGGAAAAAGGTGTCTACGTCCCTGACCGACATGCTGTTCCCGGTGTAAAGCCTGCTTCCATCAGGAATTACTTCCATCATTCCCCGTACGGCTTCGCCTTCTGTAATGGCCGGTTCTGTACCAGCCTTCAAATGTTTCTTGGAAACCATATTCGCTTTCTGCCATTTCTCCAACCATCCTTCCTCCATGGAGAGTTGCTCTTCCATAAGAGCTTCACACAGGCTCGCCGGGTCTGTGTAAATAAAATGGGCATGGATGCCAGCCGGCTCCCTGTACCCTGAGTTATTCTCAATGATGAAATGCTCTGCCTGTTTATGCTCCTTCGTGAAGAATAAATACGGTTTGGAAACCGGCATAGCACCGAAACGGATGACAAAGTCAGGCTCCAGTAACGTTCTAATTTCTTTATTTCTCATAAAGGCATCATACGACTCAATAATATGTTTCTTTGAGTGGCCGCCGGCACGAATTTGGGACAGGGGATCGGCAAGCAGCGGAATATCCCAGGCATCAGCCAATTTTACAATGGAGGCTGCAAAAGTTTCATCGGTCTGTGGCCCACAGACAATAATCCCTCTTTTCTTCTGCCGCAAGCTCTCTATCATTCGATTTACCTGATGTTTATCCAGTGTTTTGACTCCCTCTTCTACTATTGCTGACGGCTGTCCAGCCTCCCCATCATTTTCCCAGATATAATCCAAGCTGAAATCGGGCATCAAAGGTTCTCTTAAAGGGAAATTCAAATGAACTGGCCCGGAATTCCCTTCCGTTGCCATATAGACAGAGCGAGCTGCCTTGCTTCTGACATAAGCCAGCATGGACTCAGAGGAATCAGGCAGGGCCATTTCATGAAACCATTTGACATATTCACCGTATAATTTCAATTGCTCAATAGCTTGAGGTGCACCCACATCCCGCAGTTCATGCGGCCTGTCTGCAGTAATTACAATTAATGGGACACGGCTGTAGTGAGCTTCCACAATAGCCGGATAATAATTGGCGGCGGCTGTCCCCGAAGTACACAGAAGTACCACAGGCCGGTTTGTTTCCTTAGCCAGTCCCAACGCAAAAAAAGCGGCAGATCGTTCATCGAGAATGATCCACTCTTTTAAAGCATCATGTTCAGTAAGCATCAAAGCCAATGGGGTGGAACGGGAACCCGGAGAGATCACTGCATCTGTGATTCCCTGCCTGGCCAGTTCATCTGTAAAATTGGCTGTATAACGTGTTAGATGTTCTGTATGGTCCATATTCATTCTCCTAAAACTGTCAGCATTGGTAAGAATTTAATATTCGTTTCTTGGTATTCCTCCTTAGGGTCCGAGTCGGCTACTACCCCACAACCGGCGAATAAGGATGCCTCTTTTCCCCGAATAAGGGAAGAACGGATTGCTACAGCGAACTCACCATTATTATTGCTGTCAAGCCACCCGATAGGAGCACCGTACCACCCTCTGTCAAGATACTCATGTTTTCGGATGAAATCCAATGATTTCTTCCTTGGTGTACCCCCAAGCGCTGGAGTGGGATGCAATTGTTCAATGATATCAAAAATGCTGTATCCCTCTTTTAACCTGGCAACTACAGGTGTATATAAATGCTGCAGGTTTTTAAGCGGATAGAGTACCGGCTCTTCAGGAATTGATATATCGGTGCACCGGTACGCCAAAGCATTTCTGATCATACTCACTACAAAGTCGTGTTCTTGACGGTTTTTCTCATCATTTAACAGTTCTCTGCCAAACCGCTCATCTTCTTCCGATGTTCTTCCTCTCGGCGCGGTGCCTGCCAGACATGTCGACAAGAGTCTGTTTTCCTCCAGGCGGACAAGCCTTTCTGGAGTCGCTCCAACAAAGCAGTCATCGCCCTTTTCAAAAGAAAATATATAGCTGTTGGATTGGGTATCCATCAGTCTCTTCATTATTTTGCCTATGTCAGCTTTCCGATCAAATTTGAGACGCAGCTCGCGGGCGAGTACAATTTTTTCGGCTTTCCCCTGTTGAATTTCCTCTGTAGCCCGACGAACTGCTTCCTTCCATTCTTCCGGGCCGATTTCCTCCCTGGCTGTCACATAAAAATCCTGTGTTGGTCTTTTGCTGCCGGCAAGCAGTGTTCCACCCATTTCCTGAACCTGCCTGGACAGCTGTACAGGATGGTCTCCCTCCTGGACATAAACATTAATGGTTAAATAACATTTCCCCTGTTGCTTCGTTAATATATATTCAGGAATCGTGAAGTGGCCAGGGCGGAAACTCTCCCATAACCCCGTTCTTTTCTTAACGGGGTCGAAAGCCATGCCGCCCAGTGCCAGGACACCTGTTCCTGGTACTTTATATGGATTATGGATAACAGCTTCTTTCAACATACGGTCCCACTGTTTTTCCATTAGCTCAAAGCGGTTATCCTCTGCTGTAATTTCAACTGCGCTACCTGCTCCGACCAGGAAAAACTCATCTTCCGTACTCGCCCAAAAAACACGGTTCTTTCCCGTGTCCTTTGCCGCCTCAAAAAATTGCAGCGGATTTGTATCAGTTATTTCTTTTGTGATACTTACGAGCCGTGAATTATTTTTATTGGGATCCAAGCTTTGGATTGCATGCTGAAGCAGTTCTTTCGTTGTCTTATCCTTTATACCAATCATTAGCTTAAACCTCCGTTACTGCATAAATAACAGAATATCATATCTATTTTATTCTCTTTTTATTTGTTTCTCAAGGAAAGGGAGTGATATTTAATAATTTAAATAACTGTTCTACAACCAAAATGAAGTATCCCCATAATGTGCGCTTCTTCCAAAACATATCTCCTGACATAACGGCTGGAACGAACAAAACCCGCATTGACACCTAATGGCAAATTACTTAATATTAGTATGATATTGTCACATTCCAGGAGGAGTTTTAAATGCAATCTACAAATAAAATCGATGTTAAGAAAGCATTGAATGAAAAAGAGGGATTCCAGGTATGGTGGCGCCTGCTTCGCCCCCATACACTTACAGCCTCATTTGTCCCCGTTTTTATCGGATCCATGCTTGCTTTGACTGAGGAATCTATAAATATTATATTATTTCTTGCAATGCTCGCAGCCAGCATGCTTATCCAATCCGCAACCAATATGTTTAATGAGTATTATGACTTTGTACGAGGACTAGATACGGAGGATTCTGTAGGTATTGGCGGAACAATCGTCCGAGATGGAATAGCACCAAAAACCATCCTGAATCTTGCATTGGTCTTCTTTGGTATTGCGATTCTGTTGGGAGTTTATATTTGTATGCAGTCCAGCTGGTGGATAGCGGTCATTGGTTTAGTCTCAATGCTATTCGGCTATTTATATACTGGAGGGCCTGTACCGATTGCTTACACCCCGCTTGGAGAGGCCTTTTCCGGTTTCTTCATGGGAACGATCATCATCGGGATCAGCTACTTCATCCAAACCGGAGAGCTGACTGCCGGAGTTGTTTTGGTCTCCGTGCCTGTCGCTCTGTTCATCGGTGGAATTATGATGTCGAATAACATACGCGACCTTGAAGGTGATAAAGAAAATGGCCGGAAAACCATAGCTATTCTTTTAGGCAGAAAAAATGCCATACGCTTTTTAGCAGGCATGTTTATAGCTGCCTATATAGCCACCGCGATTCTAATTTTTGCAGGAGTGCTACCTTTATGGTCGATTATTACATTTCTGAGCATCCCGAAAGCTGTGGAAGTGATTAGGAAATTCCGCACGAGCAGCACACCGCTGGAAATGATGCCGGCAATGACCGCTACAGGAAAGACGAACACCATGTATGGGGTGCTGTTAGGATTATCTCTATTGATCAGTACATTTTTTTAAGGAGATGCTTTAATTGAACAGCTTTAATAATACACTGATGGAAGCCTTGGGAATGGAAGTTCTCTCCCTGAAAGAAGACGCTGTTCTGGTGACTATGCCTGTAGATGGACGGACACGCCAGCCAGCAGGATTCCTGCATGGCGGTGCTTCCGCGGCCCTTGCAGAAACCGCAGCAAGTATAGGAGCGGTTTCTCATGTCGATGTAGATAAAGTGAATATCTTCGGAACAGAAATCAATTCCAGCCACATCAAGAGCAAACGGGACGGAGTAGTTACAGCAAAGGCAATTCCTATTCATAAAGGAAAAACTTCCATGGTATGGGAAGTGAAGATTGTAGATGAACAGGAACAGCTCATAAGCATCTCCAGATGTACGGTAAGGATCATGCCTAAAACCGGGAAATAGGAAAGGAGATCAAGAATGAGTAACCATCTCAATAAGGATCAAATAGAATATTTCAAAAAACGCTTACTAGAGATGAAGGAAGAGAACGAAGAAAAAGTGACAGAGAACAGGGAAAACAGCCCGAATGATAACATCCAGGAACTTGCTGACTATGACAACCACCCCGGCGATATGGGTACCGAGCAATTCGAACAGCAAAGGGATGCCGGTCTCAACATGGTACGGGAAGAACGACTTCAGGATATTGACGATGCCTTGGAGAAGATCGAGAAAGGAACATTCGGATTAAGTGAAAAGTCCAGGAAAGAAATACCTGTAGAGCGACTGGAAGCATTACCTACTGCCCGTAACCTTGTAGAAGAGGAAGAATAGAGGAACAAAGAAGAGCTGACCAACTGGTTAGCTCTTCTTTGTTGCACCAGAATTTTTTATCGGCCTGCATAAAGAATCAGTCTTCTAAAGGATTCAGACTCTCCTTTCCAGTCAGTGACGAAAGCATGTTGACAAGCAGCTCGATCTCCTCCTCCATATCTTTTAGGCTGACAGTTTCGACCGGAGAGTGCATATACCTTAAAGGCAGGGAAACTAAAGATACTGGCACACCCTTGCCGGTCAACCGCATCCGGTCAGCATCGGTTCCCGTCATCCTAGGGGTAAGTTCATACTGAACATTCATTTTCAATTTTTCAGCTGTCTCTTCCAACATCTTATTTATTTTAATGTTTACCGGTGCCCCTTTTGCCAATACCGGCCCATTTTCCAAGCGGACATCTCCGTGCTTATTTTTATTTACTCCCGGATAGTCAGTAGCAAATGTTACATCACAGGCAATCGCCAAATCCGGTTGGATTCCAGCAGCTGCAAAATAAGCTCCTCCCATATTGGTTTCTTCATTGACAGTGCTGGCTGCATAAATACCTACCTTAGTTCCGCCCTCAGCCAATCGTTTCAGCACCTCCGCTACAATGAAAGCACCCGTCCTATTATCAAGCCCTCGTCCAGAAACATAACGGTCCATCAATATCTCTGATTCCCTTTTATAAACAGCCAGGTCCCCTATCTGTACATGTGCTTTTGCCTCAGCTTTCGTTTTGAACCCACAGTCAATAAAAAGATCGCTCAAGTCAAAGTCATCTTTCAAACCGCCATGGTGCTGCGCATTAACTCCAATTACTCCAGTAATAGTTTTACCTGCACCGAGGACTGTCACCTTCATTCCTACTGCAGCTTTGGGATTAATCCCCCCCATTTTTTCAAAGTGGAGAAAGCCTTCCTCATCCACACGATTTATAACAAGCCCGATCTCATCTATATGGCCGGCAATCATTACCTTGAATGGTGCCTCGGGATTCAATATCCCTATGGCATTTCCGGCATGGTCAGTCCTAATTTCATCTGCAAATCCCTTTACATAATTAATCCATTTCTTCTGTATTTGCATCTCCATGCTGGATGGGGATGGGGTATGTAACAGCTCCAATAAAAAATCTTGATTATCTATAGACAATGGATTTCCTCCTTTTATTTGTTTGTTTTCATCATAGCAAATAACATGGTAAAGGAGAAACATCCTATCAAGAGAGAACTGGTAGATGTCCCAGCATGCCATTGTCTTTTGCCTATGTCTCTCGCCCTGCCTTTAGACTTTACGGAGGAGGGATTAATCGGTAAAATTTAAAATAACTGATTAACGAGGAGCGAGCATATATGGAATTGAATGACTGGTTTGAAAAAGGAATGTCACCAGACACGTACATCGAGTCGATGAATAAGCATAAGGAAAATCTCCTGCATGTGTATGACCATTTTCAACTGCCTGAGGATGAAGAAGTCTTTAGACAAATAAAGGACAGGAATCTGAGGGCGATCATATTGACCGAGGATTGGTGTGGAGATGCCATGATGAATGTACCAGTGCTCCTTCGCCTTGCGGAAGCAGCTGATATCGATATCCGTATGCTACTGAGGGATGAGAACCTGGAATTAATGGACCAATATCTGACCAACGGCACATCCCGATCCATTCCCATATTCATTTTTATAGATGAGAATGGAAATGAAGCAGCAGTCTGGGGACCGCGTGCCAAAGAAGTCCAGCAATTTGTAGACAATGCAAAAGACGCCCTGCCCGAAAAAGATGCGGAAGGGTATGAACAAAAATTCAAGGAGATGCTCTTCTTCATGACAAAAACTTTTCGGGACAACCAGGACTTCTGGCTGGATACCTATAAAAGTATCAAACAAGAGCTCAAGAGAATATAATATAAAGCAATGGCTGACATCATTGAATGTCAGCCATTGCTATTTGTATAAGCATCCCCGCTTTCCACCATACTAGATAAATGTGTGGGGTGAAATGGATTATGTCGATAAAACTATTCAAACAAGTCTACTATAACATTCCTATAATCATTAGACTGCTGCTCATTATTGTTCTCATCATGACGCTTGCCGGAACTGCTATCCACTATATTGAACCGGATCAGTTCCCTACCGCATTTGAGGGGGTCTGGTGGGCGTTTGTCACTGCTGCTACAGTGGGGTATGGGGATTACGTTCCTTTGAGCCTGCCCGGAAGAATTCTTGCATTGCTGTTAATATTGACAGGTGGAGGACTTATAGCTTTCTATATCTCACGCTTTTCTGCTGTTGCAATCAACCATGAATATAATCTAGAAAAGGGGAAAGTTGCTTTTAAAGGCGGAGGGCACCTTGTATTTATAGGATGGAATGAACGTACCAGGCAGCTTGTTGATATAGCATTGGACAAGAACCCCGATTTACGCATTGTCCTTATTGATCGTACCCTGAACTCTCTTGCTTACCAGCACTATCCTGTCCATTTCATTCATGGGGATGCAACAGAAGATTATACATTGCAACAGGCAAACATAAAGCATGCAAAGTGTGTCATTATAACAGCGGACACAACAGAGAAGGAGCGGCAGGCTGACAATTTCACCATTCTGACAACCGTAGCGGTACGAGGCAATAATGAGGATATCCCCATCATTGCAGAGATTCTGTCGGGAATACAAGTCGAGAACGCCATTCGGGCAGGAGCCACCACCATCTTGAGAACAAATGATTTCATGAGTGCCCTTTTGTACCACGAAATGTCCAGAGATAAAGCTGCCATGCCTTTTGAAGACACATTGAACCTATTGAAAAGCCAGGCATTCCGCCATAGAAATGTCCCTTCTGAACTGGTAAACCAGACGTTCCAAGCGGCCTCCAAAAAACTTCTTCTTGATCAAATGCTACTGATCGGTATATTAAGAGAGAAAGAATGGATGGTGAACCCTGGACATGAGTTCCGGCTTCAAAAAGATGATATACTTATCTGCCTTCTTCCTAGGTGAACTGGGGCATCAATTTATTTTTGCTATATCAGCTTTCTTCTGATATAATAATATATTGTGTAAAAAGAATCGAATATAGGTATAGGAGTTGTTCAAGCGTGAGTGTAAAATTTGAGAGCGGGCAAATAATTGAAGGTAAAGTTACTGGGATTCAACCATACGGAGCATTTGTAGCCCTGGACGAAGAAGTTCAAGGGTTGGTTCATATTTCTGAAATTACCCATGGATATGTAAAAGATATAAATGAACATTTATCCGTCGGTGAAGAAGTCAAAGTGAAGGTATTAAACGTGGATGAAGAAAAGAATAAAGTATCTCTGTCCATCCGTGCTACAGAAGAAGCACCGAAAAAACCTGCTGGCAATCCAAGAAATAATTCCCCTAAACAGCAGGATAATGATACTGCCGGCTTCAATACATTAAAAGACAAGCTGCAGGAATGGATCGACCAATCTAAAAAATAAAGCGATAAAGGCATAGTCATAGAGATATGGCTATGCCTTTATTTTATCTGTTAGCGTGTCTCGGTACACGGCGTCTTTCGCCCTCTTCCGATCCTTCTCCCCGAAAAAGGAGGGCAAGATTGATCAAACCGGCGATTCCGACTAATGCATATATGAGGCGTGCAAAAGCAGCACTTTGTTCTCCTCCACCAAAAATAGCTGCTACCAGATCAAATTGGAATAGGCCAATGAGTCCCCAATTGATCGCGCCGATAACAGTAAGTACCAGAGCAGACCGCTGCAAACCATTCATATAGAAACACCTCCATTTCTTCCTTAGTCATGCATTATTGTAAGCGCTTAGGTGAAATATATGCATACTCTACCCTTGATTTCCTTCGGGTGCTTGGTTAAAGTAATACACATAACTAATTTATTCCACCCAAGGAGGATTTTCAGATGACACATGTATCATTCAACTACGACAAAGCACTAACATTCTTTAAAGAAAATGAACTCGAGCACCTCAGCAGATATGTTGAAACAGCTCATAATGAACTTCACAATAAAACTGGAGCCGGCAATGATTTCACCGGTTGGGTTAACCTGCCGGAAAATTATGATAAAGAAGAGTTTTCCCGTATACAGGCAAGCGCTGAAAAAATTCGAAAAGATTCCGATATCCTGCTTGTCATCGGAATTGGCGGATCCTATCTTGGGGCGAAGGCTGCATTGGAAATGCTGAACCACTCTTTCCAGAACTTGCTCTCTAAAGAAGACAGAAATGCCCCGCAGGTTATTTTTGTCGGCCATCACATGAGTTCCACTTATATGAGTGAACTGTTCGATGTGTTAAAGGATAAAGACGTATCCATCAATGTTATTTCCAAAAGCGGAACGACTACTGAACCGGCTCTGTCCTTCCGTATCTTCAAAAAATACCTGGAAGAGAAGTATGGTGTAGAAGAAGCTACAAAACGAATCTATGCAACAACAGACAAGGAAAAGGGTGCCCTAAAGACTTCAGCCGATGAAGCGGGCTATGAAACATTTGTCATCCCTGATGATGTTGGCGGCAGATATTCTGTTCTCACTGCCGTAGGATTGCTGCCGATTGCTGTAAGCGGAATTTCCATTGAGGATATGATGCAGGGAGCAAAAGATGCAATGGTCGATCTGAGCGACTCAAGCCTCTCCAACAATCCTGCCTATCAATATGCTGCGGCAAGGAATATTCTCTACAATAAAGGAAAGGTAACAGAACTGCTGATCAATTATGAACCCCACCTGCAGTATTTCGCCGAATGGTGGAAACAATTATTTGGTGAAAGTGAAGGGAAGGATCAAAAGGGCATCTACCCTTCTTCCGCCAATTTCACTACTGACCTCCATTCTTTAGGGCAGTATATCCAGGAAGGACGAAGAAACATCTTCGAAACCGTTTTGCATGTAAATAAGCCTAAGAAGGATATGACTCTTGAAGCAGAAGATAACAATTCCGACGGATTGAACTACTTGGCAGGAAAAACTATCCATGAAATTAATGACAAAGCATTCCAAGGTACCTTATTGGCACATACTGACGGTGACGTACCAAACTTAATTGTAGAAGTTCCTGAATTAGATGCTTATACATTCGGCTATTTGGTCTATTTCTTTGAGAAGGCATGTGCCATCAGCGGATACCTTCTAGGTGTCAACCCGTTTGACCAGCCTGGAGTGGAGGCATACAAGAAAAATATGTTTGCTCTTCTTGGTAAGCCCGGATTTGAAAAAGAAAAAGAGGAATTGGAGAAAAGACTCTAATTCCCCATATGAGCGATGTAAAAGCTAGGCGCGCCGAACAGCGTTGAAAGTGCTTTAGCACTAACCGTGAGGGACAGCATTAAAATTTTATTCCCTTTCTGAAAAAAGTTTTATAAAAAGATGTTTATATTTTTTTTACCCGGGGTAATACTATAACTGTAAGACTTTCTCGTATTCCCCCTGTAGGCAAAGCGTTTTTAACGCTTTGCTTTTTTTTGGGCAATTTACCTTCAAACTGCTGAAAAGAGTTTTTAATCAAAGTTTGTTATAATAGATGGTAACTTAGCAGCAGGAGGTTTATTATGGGTATTTTTGATATTGTACACGACCGTAAGAATACACGATCCATGAAATGGGACATGCTTCAACCTGTTTTTCAATCTTCAGATGTGCTTCCTATGTGGGTTGCAGATATGGATTTCCAGGCGCCCCAAGCAGTGAACGATGCCATCATTCAGCGGGCAAAGCATGGAATTTACGGCTATACGGTAACCGATGATGATGTTAAATCTTCCATTATTAATTGGATCGGAAAAAGGCATAACTGGGAAATCAATCCAGATTGGCTCACATTCAGTCCAGGAGTAGTAACCAGTTTACATATGGCTGTACAGGCATTTACATCTCCAGGTGATGATATTCTTATTCAGACCCCGGTGTACACACCATTTTATAAGGTTATCCAGCAACATGACCGCAACGTCATCAAGAATCCGCTCGTGCTCGAAGGGAACTATTATACCATCGATTTTGCAGATTTCGAGGAGAAATTAAAACAGGGAGTCAAAGCTTTCATCCTATGTTCCCCGCATAATCCGGTAGGCCGGGTATGGAAGAAAGACGAGCTCGAAAAAATGGCGGAGCTTTGCAACAAGCATCATGTTTTAATCCTTTCAGATGAAATACATGCAGATATCATCTATCCGGGGGAACAAAAGCATATTCCTATAGCTTCCCTATCCAAGGAAACTGCAGACCGTACCATCACCTGTATGTCGCCGTCCAAGACCTTCAACCTTGCGGGGCTGCAAGCTTCATATATCATTACAACGGACATGGAGAAAAAGAAGGCGCTGGGTGAACACTTGGCTAAACAAGGCCATGGAATGTTGAACACCATGGGAGACACTGCAATGGAAGCAGCATACCTGCATGGGGAAGAGTGGCTTGATGAATTAAGAGCCGTGCTGAAGGACAATTACAACTATGCTAAAGAACAGTTAGAAAAGCATACAGATATAAAAGTCATTCAGGCAGAAGGAACCTATCTCTTATGGATGGACTGTACTGCTTTAGGAATGAACAGTAATGAGCTGAAAAAATTCATGACATATGAGGCAAAGGTAGGCTTGAATACTGGAAAGGATTACGGTACCGATGGAGAGACGTTCATGCGTATGAATCTGGCCTGCCCAAAAGCCACTGTAGAAGAAGGCGTAAAACGGATTATCGATGCACTTAATAAATAGGCAATAAATAAAACGGCCTGTCTCCTCAGGCCGTTTTATTTATTCTTCTTGATCTTCATTTTGATCTGTCGGATCGGTAGGAGACTCGCCGGTTTCTGGTTCCTGCTCTGCTTTAATTTCCCCACAGATTATTCGGTTCCCCGATTCCCCACCAGGCTGGCTTACCCCATCATCTTGGCCTTCATGGACGATAATGGATGTCCCCTCTTCTCTTAGAATAGAATTTTTTCCATCCTTCAAAGTCGCTTCCGGCAACATCAGCTCCGCTTCCACGAGCCCACCGGCGTCCGCCTCTACATTCGGCATATCACCGAGGTGAGAGCCCTCCGGATGCATCAGTCCATGCTCATTTCCATCCGGGTTGAAGTGGTTTCCGGCAGAAGTGAAATCCGGCCCTTCACACTTGGGGAATTCATGTATATGGACCCCATGATATCCGGGCTCCAATCCCTCCAGACTAATCTTCGCCTGAACACCGGATTCCTGTTCACTAAGCTCCACTGTTCCCACCATGTCACCAGAACCGTTATACATTTCGACCGTCCTGCTTGTTTCACTGTCAGTCTGACAAGAGGCAAGCATGATAGTAAAAAAAAGAATTAATAAACGCATACCGTCTGCTCCTTTGGTTTCTTTTGGTATAAGTATCAACAAGAAACCCAAAGGGTAAACATAAAAACCCTCCTTGCTGAAAGAGGGAAACTAGTAGTTATCATAATTATTTAACTCAGTAACGGTCATCATTTTCCTCGGCATAACGGATTTCTTCTTGATATTTTTCATTAAACCTGCGTTCTTCTTTTTTGGAGTATTTATAGAAACCGTACAGAGCACCGACGGCAAGAATGATAAAAAGAGTTAAAATCAATATAGCTGGCAGATATTCCGATTTATCCTCAGGAAAATACAAAAATGGCATCATTTCTCTCACATCCTTTGCAGATATTATATCAAAGATCTTAGTCTTCCTAAACATCAGCAGGAAAATGTTCGCTATTCTGTTACATTTTTGCGAGAATATGTTTAAGGGGGAGATGATTATGGCTGAAGTGAAAATAGGCGAAACTGTAAAAGCCCACTATAAGTCAGGGACTTACATCGGAAAAGTTGTAGAGGAACGGGGAAGCCATTATTTGGTTGAAGTACTAGCTGTCGCAAAACACCCTATGCAAGGAGATCTGCATAACCCCGGCCAGGTAGAAGGAGTGTTTTTCCATGAACGAAAAGCACTGGCCCACCATGAAAAAATGAATGTAAAAAAACCTGCGGTGCATGCATATCCCAATGCCATTCCGGAATATGGAATATCCTTGAAGCAGGCTGTCGAGGCCTATAGAGAAAAGCTTACTTCTGAAAAAACGGCGTATAATGACAAAGCACTTCAGACTCTTAATGGCCTCGAAGAAAACTATTACAGAAAACACTTCTATTGATTGATCCTATAAAACGGTCGGTATACCTGCTCGGATTGTTGCTAAAAATAACAAAAGCCGGAGATTAATCTCCGGCCCAGCTTTTACTCTCCTAAATGCTCTTTTACTACTTCAGAAACACCTTCAAGCGCTTCTTCCTCATCACTGCCTGACGCAATAATCTTGATCTCGGCATTTTTAGGGATACCAAGTGACATAACTCCCATGATGGATTTCAGATTAACTTTCTTATCATTGTAGGAAACTTCCACTTCAGACTCATATTGACCTGCTTTATTCACCAGCAAAGTGGCTGGACGTGCGTGAACCCCAGTCTCTGCAGTAATTGTAAACGTACGTTCTTTCATTAAAAATCATCCTTCCAACGCTATTTTTTCTGAGATGTTAAATTTTGTACAGGATCACTGGGTCAGTGAAATCTGGACTACGTATAGTATATACAAAAATATGTGGTTTTGAAACAAAAAAGCGCTTGTTTCGACAAGAATAATTTGTCTTTCCATACGGGTTGTGATAACTTTACTTTGTAACTTACCCTTTTCTAGGAGGAATAAACCATGAGTGTGCATATTGGAGCAGAACAAGGAGCAATTGCTGATAAAATCCTATTGCCAGGTGACCCGTTAAGAGCGAAATACATTGCTGAAAATTTCCTCGAAAATGTAACCCAGTACAATGAAGTACGGGGAATGCTGGGGTTTACAGGCACATATAAAGGCGAAAGAGTATCCGTACAAGGAACCGGAATGGGGGTTCCTTCCATTTCCATCTATGTTGATGAATTGATTCAAAGCTACGATGTAAAGAAGCTGATCCGTGTCGGGACATGCGGAGCGATCCAGGAAGATGTAAAACTCCGTGATGTCCTCTTGGCTCAAGGCTCCACGACCGATTCACGGGTAAACCGTATGGTTTTCGGCGAGATTGATTACGCACCCATTGCAGACTTTGACCTTCTGAAGAATGCCTATGATGCAGGCATGGAAAAAGGTCTGAACCTTCGTGTCGGAAATGTCTTCACCAGTGATACCTTCTATAGAGATAATGCAAAAGAAGTTAATGAACTGCTAGCCAAATATAAGGTGCTGGCGGTCGAAATGGAAACTGCCGCCCTTTATACCTTGGCTGCAAAGTATGGACGTCAAGCCCTTTCCGTATTAACGGTTTCCGACCATATCCTCACAGGCGAGGAGACTACCGCCGAAGAACGGCAGACAACATTTAACGAAATGATGGAAATTGCCCTTGATTCGGCTGTAAAGTAATCGTCGGTATTTTAAAGATTATCCCCTTCTCGCTCGTGATGAAGGGGATCTTTTATTAGCACCCGACCGAAAGAGCAACAATTTTCTTTTACTACTAATTCGAAGCCATGTGTTATACGTGGTCTTTCCCCCTTCTCTTATGATAAAATTGACGATAATTAACAGAGTTGCCATGGAGGCGATCTCTGTCTGACTCTTAACCTCATTGGAAGGATGTCTGCACGCTTATGGAATTATTTCTAAACTTCCCTATCATGGCTGCTTTGTCAGCGATCATCTTTGCACAGGTAATTAAGATTCCGATTAAACTGCTGGTGGCAAGAGAATGGAACATCAGCTTGGCCTTCAGCACAGGCGGAATGCCAAGCAGTCATTCGGCTGCAGTAGCTGCACTTACGACAGGCATTGGAATTATTGAGGGAGTTACCTCGAGCGTTTTCGCGGTGGCCTTCGTTTTCAGTATCATCACCATGTATGATGCCTCCGGAGTCCGCAGACAAGCTGGAGAGCAGGCAATAGTCATTAATCAATTGATCAAGGACTTTCAATATTTTGTGGACGGCGCAAAAGACTGGAACAGGAAGGAAGAATATGAAAAACGGGAGGAATTGAAGGAGCTTCTGGGACATCAGCCGATCGAAGTCTTTTTCGGCGGAATAACCGGTGTTGTCATTGCGTTTTTGCTCTATCCACTGTTTTAGTCAGACACAATGGGATAGGACACCTGTGTACCGCCTTACCGAATGCCGCTCAAGGACAGCTGATAGACGGTACAAGCCTAAGCTTTTTATTTCTTACTTACTGAAAAGAAAAGAAGCTTCCTGTTGGAAGCTTCTTTTCTCTTCATTTCATTATTTCTTGCCTGAAAACCTGCATGGATTCATCTTCATTGAGTTCAGTTAGCACTTCCTCACTTAGTGTCCCCTCACCCAACTCCACAATATAAACATTTAGCTCCTGTTTGCCCCATTGTTCATATACATCCTCTACCGTAGGATAATATAAATCAATCTTATTTCCTTTGATTGCACTTCCCTTGTCAGCGACCACTCCATAACCATAGCCCGGAATATACATAATCGTACCAAGTGGATAAATATCTAAATCTGCTGCAATCGTGGAATACAAGTCCCTCTTCACCTCGACACCTGAATAGGTAATACCATAATTAGGATGTCCTTCTGTTTTTCCAGTGGATTCTGCACCCGCTGTATATCCAGTAGCTACAACTTGAGCTGTCGGATATTGCTCCAGATCCAGGGCTTCTTCAAGGTTTACACTTTCCATATATGTGTGTTCTGAATCTAGCTGGTTCACCTGCTTTTCCTTAATGACAGTTTCCTTTTCCTCCACATTAGCAGGGGGAAATGCAGAAAACTGTATTTCCTTCTTCCATCCGCCTAGTTCCGCGAAGGAGATATTTGAAATGGAAGACATCGTTGCTATAAATGCAAGCATAAATAGCAGCATCATTCCTGATCTGCGGATGAAGTTCTTAAATTTCATGGATAACACCTCTCTGGATGTCATCCTTCCCTATTTTGCAAAAATTTATGCAAAGAAAACTAGAACATTTGATATCCTCTCTTTCTTAGCATTTTAATAACGATTCCTGATACAATGGTGCCTGCAAAACCTGATAGTAATATAACTATATCCATAGGCATGATATTGGCGAATCTTTCGGCAAGAATGGAGAATGCTTCCCCTGTATCTGTAAAATATAATAGAGTGGATATATCATCAACAATCATAATTACGATAATCGGGTACAGAAAAGCCATCAGCCATTTCGTCCTGAACAGCATATTCAAAATAAATGCAATACCAAAAAATATGACAAAATACAATAAAATAGACATGAATATCTGGATGATCAAAAATTTTCCCCCTCAAGACTCTCGATATACAACCTTCATTCTATAATACAGCTTGTTTGAAGGGCAAGCCGCATGTCTCTTAATATGGACATAGAAAAAAAGCAAGAGGTTGGGATATAACCAGGCTGTTTAACTCTGAAGATGAACTAGAGACTAAATTAGCAAGGTATATATCCACAGCGGCTAACTCCGCCATCTAAATTAGTAGTCAGTTCATATTCTTCTTTTGATAAACTCTTCGATCCCAATCTCTTGCCCTATTTTTATTCCTAATAGAAAAAGTTGAATTTCCCTTTTTTCATTAATAATCTAAAACCGCCAAGCTTAAAAAGATACTGATTTTCACTCATCTTCTTTGCTACCGTTGCTTTCCACCCCCGCAGTTTGTACTGCCGGTAAATCGACCCAACAGCATCATTATTGCCTAGCGAAGCTATCGTTCCTATCAAGCGGGGTTTAAATTCTTTCATCTCTCCCCCGTCTACTAAACTCTTGATGTTATGGGCAACGATTTTCGATTGCTGAATGGCAATCTGTGCCGTTGGCGGGCATGGATTGCCTGTGTCCGTATTACGGACCAGCGCACAATCCCCCATAACAAAAATATCCTCATATTCTGTTGTGCGCATGTCTTTACGTACTTCCACTTTTCCATGAGTGGTCCCCAACCCGGCATGTTCGACAATAGAATTAGCCTTTACTCCAGCAGCCCATACGGTAGTCATGGTCGGTAGTTCTTCTTTTTTTCCATTCTTCTCATATACGATACTATCAGGATTGCATTCTGTAACTACCGCCTCTGTGATAAATTCTACCCCCCGTGCTTCGAGAGAATTCATGGCATATTCCGCAAGCTGCTGATCAAACTCAGGCAAGATTGACGAGGATGCCTCCACATTGATCAGGCGCACCTGTGTCTTCTCAATATCATATTCCTCACATAGTTCTGGAATCCTATTAGCTAGCTCCCCTATGTATTCAATTCCAGTAAATCCTCCACCACCCACTACAATATTCAGCCTTGCTGGATTTTTCTCCCGTTCATTATGATAAAGGGCAAAGTTGTACTCTAAATGCTCTCTTAGTAGTCTGGCGCTGTTAATATCACTTATGGTAAAAGCATGGTCCTCCAAGCCGGGGATTCCGAATGTTGCAGCTTCAAAGCCCAAACTGATCACCAGGATATCAAAGTCGATTTCCTGTCTCTTCAACTTTACCTTTTTCTCACGTGGTTTGATGCAAAGTATTTTATCTTTGATAAATTTCACTTTATTCAAATCGACCACATCTTTTATATCAATGCGAGTCCGCTCATGATGCAATGTTCCTGCTGCATTCTCGTGAAGCCATGTTGCCTGGTAATGGTAATCATTTATATTTACCAGCGTAATCTCCGCTTCGTTGACATGCAGCATTTTCTGCAACTTTATAGTCGTCATGATTCCCCCATATCCAGCCCCGAGGATCACTATACTTTTCTTATGCATGTCCAATCACTTCCATTTGCTAATTTACTGCAGGCGACTGTTCCCCGGTATATAGCAGAATTTTCCCGAGGCTGCCGCATGCAGTACTATATAAATTAATATAAAAATAATATTTTTGTTACACAACTGTAATGCCAAACTTAATCATAACTTCTCCTTAAGCTGATTTCAACTGCAAATCCAATTTTGCCAATTATATCCATCTATAAAGAAAATCAAAAGCAACTGGCTATCTGAACACAGGAAACATACAACATACATCTTATTTATGGTAGTATGGAAATGTCTGATGATTTTAGTGAAAAGAGGTTTTCTCATGACGGAAAAAGTGTATGACGTAACCATAATTGGTGCAGGCCCTGTCGGATTGTTCACTGCTTTTTATGGGGGGATGCGCCAAGCAAGCGTGAAAATACTTGAAAGTCTACCACATACTGGCGGGCAGCTCACCGCTCTTTATCCAGAGAAATATATATACGATGTTGCAGGTTTCCCTAAGGTACGTGCACAAGAGCTTGTTGATAATCTGGAAGAACAGGCAAAGATGTTCGATCCGGAAATTGTACTGGAACAGGCAGTTGAGAAAGTGGAACGCCTGGAAGATGGTACCTTGAAGCTGACTACTGATAAGGAAGTTCATTATACAAAGACAATAATTATAACAGCCGGCAACGGAGCCTTCCAGCCGCGTCGTTTGAATGTAGGTAACAGCGAGGAATTTGATGGGGTGAATCTGCATTATCATGTCAAGGATATGAACCAGTATAAAGACCAGAATGTAGTATTGCTGGGTGGTGGAGATTCAGCAGTTGATTGGGCCCTCATGTTAGAGCCCATTGCTAAAAGTGTCACTTTGGTTCACCGCCGGGAAAAGTTCCGTGCTCACGAACATAGTGTAGAGAAACTGATGGATTCCAGCGTGGAAATACTAACTCCCTATGTCCCTTCGGATATAGTAGCGAGCAGCCAAATTGACCGGCTTATTTTAAATGAAGTTAAGGGGACTAATCAAGTCGAATTGGAAGTGGATACGGTTCTATGCAATTATGGCTTTGTTTCTTCACTCGGCCCTATCAAGGAGTGGGGACTTGATATTGAGAAAAACAGTATTGTGGTGAACTCTAAAATGGAAACAAATATACCCGGTATTTATGCTGCAGGTGATATATGCACTTACGAGGGAAAAGTCAAATTGATTGCCACTGGGTTTGGTGAAGGGCCCACAGCCATTAATAATGCAAAAAATTATATGGATCCTAAAGCAAGAATACAGCCTAAACATTCTACCGCCATGTTTTCATAAAAGCTGGAGCAGGGAAGCATCCCTGTTCCTTTTTTATTCTTCGGAAACAGCAGAGAGTGCTTCTATATCCAGCCATTTTATTTCTCTTTGCCCTTTTTGATTAATCCAGCCATTCATCTGGAACTGAGATAGCCTTCTGCTAATGGTTTCCTGAGTGATACCCAAATGGTGGGGATACGCTTCAATCCTTGTTCATTGTTCATAAGGGGCGGGTTAAAATATTTCAGCTGTTCCCTTCAGGAAAAGAAAGCCTAAAGTCAACATACATGCCAAGCATATCTAAAAAGGCTGGGAAGCATAAGCATCCCAGCCATATTCAAAAAACTTAACAATCTCCTGGCGTACCAACCTTATCCTTGGTACGAAAAGAGGAGCCGCAACCACAGGAAACAATTGCATTCGGATTATCAATACTGAATCCGCCGCCCATCATATTCTGTTTGAAATCAATAGTGGTTCCCTCAATAATAGGGATATCCTGATTGCTAAGCACAACAGGAATACCGTTGATTTGCTGCACACTGTCAAGTTCGTCATTAACCTCGTATTCAAATCCTAGTGAATAGGACAAACCGCTGCATCCTCCGCCCTTTATTCCAAAACGCAGGATTGCACCTTCTGACTCTTCCTCCATCATCTCTTTGATACGGGCACTTGCGTTATCTGTCAAGGTAATAACCATTTTCCGGAACCTCCTATAGGCGAAAGGTTTATTCATTAGTTCAAGTATACAACCAGCATTAGAACTATTCAACCTTTTGCTGTTGATTGTAGTAATATGTTCCCTTGGCAATAGTTTCTGCATCCCCTGTCATCCATACTGCGCCGTCCACGCTCCAACGGATGGTAAGGTCGCCACCCTGGAGATGGACCGTGATATCCTCGTCCAAGTCGGCCTGATCATTCAATACAGCAGCCACCACTGCGGCACAGGCACCAGTACCACATGCCTGCGTAATGCCGGATCCCCGCTCCCATACACGGAAATTTAATTCCCGTTTGGAAATTGCCTCAACAAATTCCACATTGACGCCTTCCGGGAAACGCTGATCTTTTTCTATAACAGGGCCGAGTTCCTTCAGCGGGGCATTTTCAATCGCATCTACAAAGAAGACAGCATGGGGGTTTCCCATTGATACAGCGGTAACTTTCCATTCACCTTGATTAACCTGAAAAGGTTCAGCCACCACTTCTGGATCATCATGGCCCATCATCGGGATTTCTGATCGGCGCAGATAAGGTTTCCCCATATTAATGGTAACCCTATGAACTGCCCCTCTATCCGGTTTAACTTCTGCATCTACAACATTTGCCTTGGTTTCAATCTGGAACTGCTCCGTTGAGACATAGCCTTGCTCATAAGCATATTTAGCTGTACAGCGCAGCCCATTCCCGCATGTATTGCCTTCCGAACCATCCCTGTTGAATATTCTCATGGCAACATCTGCTCGCTCACTTGGTTGGATCAAAATCAATCCATCCGACCCAATCCCAGTATTTACATTAGAAACTCCCCTGGCAATATCCGGGATTTCTTCCTCTTTCAATTTATTTTGAAATAAATCTACATAGATATAATTGTTTCCCAGCCCGTGCATCTTAATAAACGGTACTTCCATCTTTTATCCCTCTTTCACTTATTCTCCTGAAGCATTACCCCTTGCTTTTCCAGCTCTTGGTATATCGGCTTCAGTCTAGGAATGCCTTCTGCCACTATCTTATCATTCACTAGTACCAATGGATATAAATATTCATCGTCCTGTATCTTTTGAGCATACTTCCTATGGTATTCCATATCCGGAGGACTTTCTACATCTATATATTCATATTCTACATGATCGGACACATATTTTCTTGCAATTGCGGCCTGCAGCCATTCATAGGTATCCCATGACCCCGGCGCACCGACACAGCTTGCACATATCTGCTCTGCACCATATACAGTAATCTTTACTTTTTCTTTGCTCACCGAATTTCCCCCTTTATTTCATTTTACAAAATCCTGAAAGAAAGATAAAATGAAAGTGATCGTTTATATAGAAAAGGAATTTTCAGATAGATTTTTCAAGGTGAAGCAAGTATAATGAGGATATGGAAAGGAGAAGATGGATAATGCAAGAACAAGTACAAGAAGTATTGAACAAATTACGTCCATTTTTACTTCGTGATGGAGGAGATGTCGAATTAGTGGATGTGGATGAAGACGGCATTGTACTTCTTCGTCTGATGGGAGCGTGCGGCAACTGCCCGAGTTCCACCATCACACTGAAAGCTGGGATTGAACGGGCATTGATGGCTGAAGTCCCAGGTGTTACAGAAATCGAGCAGGTATTTTAAACATATAGGTAGAGCAGCAGACAGGCGGGTAGCACTGTCTGCTTTTTTTCTTGTTAATAACCTATAAAATCCAAGAATAACCACTTAAAAGTTCTCCTGACCATGTATTTCCCCAAACTCCCTATCATGATCTCCGTGGGTACATGCTCAACTCACGGCTCTTCCTTTGGTGTGACCTTCTTCCCTATATGACAATTAAAATACTGGTGTTTTCGGGTCTTCCCCGCCTAGAACGGCTGTTAGATTCTCCAAGCACAGATTAATCATTTGTGCTCTGGTCTCCATACTTGCGGAACCAATGTGCGGAAGGCACACGCAATTCTCCAGTGCAAGAAACGGATGGTCTGACCGAATCGGCTCCTCACGGAAGACATCCAGCCCTGCCGCTTTTATTTCTTTGGCCTTCAGCGCTTTCAACAAAGCATTTTCATCGACCACACCGCCCCTTGATACATTAATGAAAATCGAAGTTTCTTTCATTAATCTGAAAGCCTGTGCATCGAATAAATCGGCAGTTTCATCAGTTAATGGCAATACAGAGACAACATAATCAGCTTCCTGCAATAATTGATCAAACTCTCTGTAAACTGCCGGCAATGTCTTTTCTGCTTCATATTTGCGGGTCCTATTATGATACAGAACCTTCATGCCAAACCCGCGAGCCCTTTTGGCAATCGCCTCACCAATCCTGCCCATCCCTACAATACCAATGGTTTTATGGTGAATATCCGATCCCGCGAGCAGAAAAGGTGACCAATTTCTCCACCTATCCTCTCTTACGAAGTCAGTTGCTTCCGCCAACCTCCGTGCTGTTGCCATCAGTAGCGCAAATGCCAGATCAGCAGTAGTATCTGTCAACACATCAGGAGTATTTGTAACGGCGACCCCTCTTTTACGCGCCTCTTCCACCTCGATATTGTCATACCCTACAGCCAAGTTCGAGACAACTTTCAACCGGGTTGCACGATCTAATAATTCTTGATCAATTTTATCGCTTAACATGGTCAACAATCCATCGGCCTTTTCAGCTTTTTCCAACAGTATCTCCCTCGGAACCGGCTCTTCCTCTTTGTTCCAGCATTCAAAGCGAAAATGATTTTGATAGGTTTGTAGAAATTGCTCTGGTATTTTTCTAGTAACGTAAATTAGCTGTTCAGCCATCTTCCGAATCCCCTTCCTTCAAATACTACAGCCAGTGTAACACAGGAATCTGATCTGCCTCATGATTAATGCCAGCATATTTAAAAAAGTTTCTCAATCCTTGTTCATATCTTTTCTGCCTTTCCATCATATTCACCAATTCTTTGTCAGGCAGCTTCTCCCTCTCCATACGAAAACATTTTTCAAGCCAATCGAAGATATGCACAGGGAACAGCAGCCTTGCATACAATGAACGCCAGCCGAATATGGATAATGGTCTAACTAACTGATAATCCTTAAGAAATAAGCTCATTTCTTCCCCGCTCTTCTCATTCAGCATCAATATTCTGATATATTCGGCAAGATCTCTTGCTGGATGATCATACAGCAGGTCCTCCATCCAGATTAGAGAGCCAGTTAACTGATCCCGGTACCTTCGAAAAGCAATTACTCCTTGATCATAGTGATGGAACCTTTTATCTCCCTCTGTTTCCTGGATATATTGGATAGCATTCTCGCTGATTCCGATAATATAAGGCATATAATCCATCAGGGACCGATAGAAAGAGGAATGCTTCTGGTTGCTCTCATGTTCTACCTTTTGTTCGAACATCGTCAGTTTTTCCGTCCATAGGTAATGCCATTGACCGTAACTGGAGGCAAAATGAGGTTCATAAGGATATCCTGTACCTGTCTCATGGAACTCAGCCAGCTCCCTGCCTGCAGATGTACTTATATCTTTCCTGGATTTGAGCTTTGTCCTTAAGACCAAATGTTTTTTGCCTCGGTAGTCGGTATACCAGTTGCCATGTACATTGGGAATGGGTACAGCCATATGCGTGTAATTGCGCTCTGCCATGTAATAGGCAAGTGACGCCTGTTCCATATGAATCATTTCCTTATTATCAGCCGTGATGGTAAAATATACATTATCATCCATTACATAGCCTTCTCTCCCATCATCCAGCCTTATTTTCTCCTTAGTATCCACTACATAATCGGATGCGAGCAGTTCTCTAAATGGCAATGGAATCTCCCCCCATATTTTTATGATTAGTTTATGAGTATTAAAGGGAATACTTAACCAAAATACCAATTTAAAAGAAAAGGTGATATCGTGGAAAACAATACAAGACAAAGTGAATTGGAAGTAAAAGCTAGACAGATGCTCTCGGAAAGAGGTGTAGAATTAGAAGATATTGCAGAACTTGTCTACTATCTGCAATCAAAGTATCACGAAAATCTCTCCATGGACGAATGCAGACATAATGTGGATCGTGTACTTACGAAGCGGGAAGTGCAAAACGCCATTTTGACCGGTATCCAGCTCGATGTTATGGCGGAAAAAAAGATGCTTGACCAACCGCTCCAAAAAACAATTGATACCGACGAAGGTCTTTATGGAGTGGACGAAATCATTGCTCTTTCTATCGTGAATGTATATGGTTCCATTGGCTTTACAAATTATGGATATATTGATAAACAAAAACCAGGCATCCTCAAGAAACTGAATGATAAATCCAGCGGAGAAGTACACACTTTCCTGGATGATATCGTAGGTGCCATTGCAGCTGCAGCTTCGTCCCGCCTGGCTCATAGTGAATCGGCCGATGAAGAGGCTGTTGATGACTGATCGAGCTTCTATATAAAGAAAAAGGAAGAGCCGGCTTTAGGCTCTTCCTATATTCTTTCTATCCATTCTTTCAGGTTATGAACATAATATGTCGGCTTTACCTTCAGCCCTTCCAATCTTTCAAACGGTGTAACTCCTGTAAATACCATCAAGGTATCAATCCCTGCATTGATCCCTGCTTTAATATCTGTCAGATAATTATCTCCAACCATCAGTGTTTCCTCTTTGGATAGCTGAATCATATCCAAGGCCTCCTCCATAATAATGGACTCCGGCTTTCCGATGAAAATGGGATCTACTCCTGTACTGACTGATACGACGGAGGTAAGTGAACCATTACCCGGAAGCATGCCCCTTTCTGTCGGGATGGAAACATCACTGTTAGTGGAAATGAATACAGCCCCATTACGGACATTCAGGCATGCTTTAGCAAACTTTTCATAGGTCACCTGACGATCTATTCCTACTACTACAAAATCACAATCTTCGTCATCGGATACTGTCAGCCCTTCCTCTTTCAGAGCCTGCAGTATACCTTCTTCCCCAATTACATTACACTTGGCGTCAGGGTTTTTCTCTCGTATATATTTCGCTGTGGCCAGACTTGTCGTAACCACATTTTTCGGGCTTGATTTGATGCCGAATTGATTAAGTTTGTTGGAAACCCTCTCCTGTGTCGCCGATGAATTATTGGTGACAAACAGGTATGGGATACCTTTTTCACTTAGTGCATCCACAAATTCCCTGGCACCATCTATCGGGTCCTTTCCTAAATACATTGTTCCGTCTAAATCAATTAGATACCCTTTATATTCGTTCATTTTTCTGCTTCACTCCTTGCTGCTATAACGGGAGATTTACTGTCCTCTCCCTCCCATTTTCTATTCATTGGTAAATGCGTTGGCAACTCCCAGTTCATTATCCATATACTTTCTGATCCGGGCGCTGAAATTTTGAAGTGAACCCCAGTTTTTATGTACAGACTCATACAATGAATAATGGTCGACTGCGGTGTACTCATTCACCAGCGTTTTTCTTAATCGGATGACTTCCTTGTAATTTTCTTCTTCTTCAGAAGGCAGCACCTTTTCGTCGATCAAGATATCGATAATATCCTCGTAGCTCCCGGGATCCCGCATAATAAACCCATCAATCATCATATTACCCACATCAAGCGTAGACTCAATCAGAACATGGACCATACGTTCCAACGCGTATTTTTCATAGGATGACGTGAAGCTTCCTTTTTTTAATTCCCCAAGGACTCCTTCCATATATGTAAGAATTTCTTCAATTCTCCCCCTGTCAACAAAGTACATGTGCATTACCTCCATATATGATCTCACTTTTCAATAATACCATATTCCTCAACAGTTGAATAATCGATCAACCTCTCCACGATTATTACTCATATATTCACTATTTCCGGAGAAGATACAGGAAGAAAGGAAGGATAACATGCCAAAAAAACACAATGCTAAGTACTCGGACTTTTCTACTGTTGACAGGGTCAGGAATGAACTCATCCCGGAAGAATTTCCTGAAGGGCCCTTCGGCTCCGCAATAAATGAGGAACAAGCGGTCCAGGGTAAATCATCACCCTGGAAAGAAGGCCAGCAGCGGCAGAGCGCTTTCACTTACCCAAGTGAAGACCTGCATGATGATCTGCCGAGGCAAACTCCAGGGGCCCACCCTCTCCACGATGAAGAGGGTAATATACCAGAAAAGGAGTAGCAGTCACACTGTGTCTGATACTCCTTTTATCTATCCACTTTTTTTAGGACAAAATACGCACAGCCAAAGTTACAATATTCGTAAAGATAATCGTCCAGTGTACTGATACGGGAATCAAGTGGTGCTTTCGTATTCCGATCAGTATAAAAACCTTTTAATCGGAGTTGTTCGTATCCCCAGTCCCCGACAATAAAATCATACTTTGCCAAGATTTCCGAGTATCGTTCTTTCAGGGCCGTTTCATCAAAACCATTTTTTTCATTTTCAATTAATTCATATGTCTTTCCATGCAGTTCCAACAAACTTGATCACCCCTCTTTATCTTTTTTAGTTTATCACAAGTGATACTCCAGTTACCATGATAATCATGAATGATTTTGCTTACCTTCGACAAACTAAAAAAGAGATAACTGAATAGTAATTAGGAGGATTAACATGAAAAAATCTTGGGCTTCAACAGCCATTCTTTCACTTGCACTTCTGGGAGCATGTGCTCCTGGGGATAACGCCGCTAATGATCAAGAAGAGATTGCAGATGAATTAGATCCAAACACTCAAATGGAGGGGAACGCCGATCCTGAATTGGATGAACGGCTGGGTTTTGTTCATTATCAGAGAGATGAATTGGATAGAAATGACCAAAACCGAGAAATAGATATCAATCGCCCCGAAATGGCTGATATGATTACCAGAACAATTCTTCAGAGTGAAGGATTTGAGCAAGTAGCTACATTAGTAACCGATCAGGAAGTGCTGATTGCGTACGAAAAAAACGATGTACTTGATGATACAGTTGCTGAGGATACAGCAACTCGGACAGCTGAATCTGTAATGCCCAGATATTTCGATATCCATGTTTCAAGTGACAAAGGTCTAATCGATGATATTCAAAGTCTGCACAACTCTACCACCCAGAACAGAAATTTTGATAATACAATTGACCAAATCATCAGGGAAATGGACAAGTCCAATGCAGAATAACCTGATGACATGCCATATAAAGAGGTGAGAACATTGATTGCGAAATATATAAGGCTCCTCGGTATCCTATTGCTTCTTCTCACCATTGGTCCTTCGCTAGCCCTTGCTGAGGCCGAGGATAATGAAGAGGAGAATATTTACGCAAAAAGGATGGCCCTATTTAAAAAAACCGAGACACTAACCCAAATCCCCTGGTATTACTTTGCTGCCATCGACAATTATGAGAGGAACATGCTGGAAAATGAAGAAGAGGAAAAGGTAGTCTCCATCTCCCTGAAACCTGAAGTATGGTTTGGTGCGGGCAACATTGCATCCATCAAGGAGCAAGAGATTATCGAACTGTTCAATGGCAAGGGAAAAGACGGGAACGGTGATGGGAAAGCCGATCCAGACGATCCCGAAGATATGCTTTACTCCTTTGCGAATATTCTTCTGGAGGAAGGGCCGACAAGAGATGATATTAAAATTGCCCTATGGAACCACTATAAACGAGATCTGACGGTACAAACAATTATGAACACAGCTAAGGTGTTTAAGCGGTTCCAAAACATCAATTTAACGGATCGTGACTTCCCTGTGGCTACCGGATATAATTACAGCTATAACAATACTTGGGGTGACAGACGTGGATTTGGCGGCCTCCGTATTCATGAAGGTACTGACATTTTTGCGGATTACGGAACACCAGTCAAATCAACAACTTATGGTGTGGTAGAAATGATGGGATGGAACCTATATGGTGGATGGAGAATTGGTATCAGAGATATATATAACATCTATCACTACTATGCACATATGAGCGGGTATGAAGAAGACCTTGAAGTAGGCCAGGTTGTCAAGCCAGGAGATGTACTTGGGAGTGTAGGATCGACAGGCTACGGCCCCCCTGGGACTTCAGGAAAATTCCCTCCCCATCTTCATTATGGAATGTATAAAGATAACGGCAAAAAGGAATGGTCATTCGACCCATATCCATTCTTAAAGAAATGGGAGAGAATGGCTAAAAATAAGTAAAGTCAAAGGTTACCTGCAGATGACTCCTTAAAAGTAGACAGGTCATGAGTAAAGGCTGTCTACTTTAAGGGGGATTTTGCTGATTTCTATGTACTCACTTGGGAAGCAAGGAGACTGCTAATATGGAGAAGAACCACCCATCTTCAGAATCATTCAACGGCCCCACCCCTAAAAAGTGTAGGAGTGAGGCCGTTGAATTATTTTTCAATTATCTGCCTAGACAGAGGATATTCCAAAACAATAGTTTCTATACTATTTGGATTCCTTTCCTTTTTTTATAGCATAACCGATACTGCCGGCTAAACCTCCCCATATTACTGTCATACCGATAATCATTACAGTAATTGCACCAGCACTCATACTATTTGACCTCCCTTGATTCATTCTCTTGATAACCTGTTTCTGAGGAAGCCTTCCAATTGGTAAGGGAGAGGGCAATGCCAATAATTAATGCGGCTGCGGCAACTGCCCATCCCGTAAACATAATAAATGAATCGGTATACCCACCATAGTTACCGGTCTCTGTATCAAACCGCTGTAAAAAGTTCTGGGTAAACAATCCAAACATCATATATCCAAGCACAATAGGAGTTATGACAGTCAGACTAATCGTCCACCAGGAACCCAGTCGAATATCGGAAATTTCATTGGCATGCGACTGCAAACCACTAAGTTCGCGTAAGAACCATGCAATCACCACAACTTCCACCAGGCCTATAAGGGCAACGCCGAACTGGTTGATGAAGTAATCTACAGAGTCAAGGAAATTCAGACCGCCCTGCGTGGCATAAAGCAGAGAAATAAGCGCGGCCAGACCTCCGCCGAATAAGACTGCCTTACCCCTGGATATATTAAATTTATCTACCAATCCGGAGATGTATGTCTCTGAGATGGACATAAGGGAAGATAAGCCCGCGAGTACAAGTGATGCAAAAAACAGGAATCCGAACAGTTCATTCATTGCTGGAAATTCATTGATGATAGCCGGGAAAACAACAAATGCAAGGCCTACCCCGCCGGCAACTACTTCATCAACAGCCACGTTGGACTGTACTGCCATGAAACCAAGAATACCGAAAACGCCGATCCCTGCCAGCAATTCAAAACTGGAGTTACCTAAACCAACGATAAATGCGTTATTTGTTATATCTGATTTCTTTGGCAAATAGCTAGAATAGGTAATCATAATCGCAAATGCGATGGACAAGCTGAAAAATATTTGGCCATAGGCGGCAATCCATACGTCCGGCGACATAATTTGTGAAAAGTTCGGTGCGAAAAACGCTTCAAGTCCCTCGACCGCACCTGGCAGTGTTACAGCGCGCAGTACGATGATAAGAAATATAATTACTAATAATGGTATGAATATCCTATTTGCAACTTCAATACCTTTCTTGACCCCTTTAAAAAGGATGCCCAAGACCACAGCCCAAACAACAATCAGTGGAATCAGTACGCCCGGAACAAATCCTCCGATCTCCCCGGGATCCGCCAAATTAAGATAATTGCTGAATAAAAATCCTTCTGTGTCTGATCCCCAGCTTAAATTAAAGGAAAACAGGGTATAAGAAATTGCCCAAGCAATGATTACAGAGTAATAAGTCGAGATAACAAAAGCAACCAGTACTCCCCACCAGCCAATCCATTCTGTTTTCTTGTTCATCCTGCTGAACGTCAGTGGTGCAGAGCCACGGTATTTATGCCCCATGGTAAATTCCATAATCAAAATAGGTATACCGGCTGTCAGCAATGCAAACAAGTACGGAATAAAAAATGCTCCCCCACCATTTTCATACGCAACGGCCGGGAATCTCCAGATATTTCCAAGTCCGACTGCGGAACCTACAGCTGCAAGAATAAACCCTGCTCTTGTCCCCCATTGAGAGCGTGTATTCATTTGCAGACCTCCTCCTTTTAAATTCCCCCTTGATATAACTAATCTATGTCTGAGCATATCAAGGAATGTTTAAAAATTTTTCTTTTTTCAGATATTAATAGTATTATAACGGTACTTTTCTCCTATGTCAAAGTAATATTTTAGTTTTTCCCTAAAGAAATTAGGATACTTCGCCTGTTCCGATGGAGGACAGAGAAAAATAGCTCAGGATACCTGTTCATTGAAAATGGACGTTTGAAGAGTACCTGTGAGCGATCGTAGTTTTGATGAAGAAGGAAAAGGTGACAGTTGTTAGGCTGGGCTTATTATTCTCTCCCTGGGAAACCAGATAACTAGATCTTTTCCACTTATAAATAAAAACGCATTCCCCCTTTTTATTAAAGGAGAAATGCGTTAACTGCCAATCTTCTATTGTTTTTTGGCTGTATGAAGAATCAACGAGGTAAGAATAATTATTCCCAGTGTCAGTAATAGGGCTAGCCATACCTGACTTGTTAATCCCAATAGTAAATACCCTGCTCCGGCAGCTCCAGCTGAAATGCTGGCATATGGCAGCTGCGTGATGACATGGTCTATATGATTGGAGCCTGCTCCTGTCGAAGAAAGAATGGTGGTATCCGAAATTGGTGTACAGTGATCACCGAAAACGGCACCTGCCAAGACGGCTGCTAATGAAGGCAGCAGCATATTTACATCGGTCAATACAGCCACTTCCGCCGCAATTGGAAGCATAATCCCGAATGTTCCCCAAGAAGTTCCAGTTCCCAATGCCATTAGTCCGGCAATCAAGAAAAAGATGAATGGGAGCATCGATCCGCCGATATTTGCGTCACTTACTATTTGAGCAAGGTACTCACCTGTTTCCAAGGTACCTATTATATCACCGATCATCCACGCAAGTATCAAAATATAAATTGCAGGAAGCATGGTTTTTATTCCTTCTAGCAGCACTTTCCACGTGTTGGCACGCGGAGCCTTCTGCAGGAAGTGGAGAACAAGGCCAGCTAATACAGCTGCTGCCCCTCCAAGGAAGAGTGAGAGGTTAACGTCCGTATTTGCAAATATAGACAGGATATCAACTTCACCTTCAGATGCCTGGGCACCGGTAATAATCATAGAAGCTACCGTTACACCAACCAGCACAGCGATCGGAGTCAGCAAATGATGGACCCTTCCATCGTTGTGTGGTGCAAAGGTATCTCCCAAATCTCCAGGAACATTATCCTGCTCCGGGTTCAACAGGTGACCTTTCTCTACGGCTCTTTGCTCATGACGGCGCATAGCACCAATGTCGAGATTGAAATAAGCCGTTATAAAGACGAGGAGCAAGGCTGCCAATGCATATAAATTGAGGGGGACCATTTGCAGGAAAGCAGATAGAGGCTGATAATCCGTCACCTCATTTGCAGCAAATAAACCGCCTAATATGCCAATAATATACGCCCCCCAGCTGGATATCGGCGAAACCACCGTGATCGGGGCCGAGGTGGAATCGATAAAATATGCAAGCTTAGCCCGGGATACGCGGTGTCTGTCTGTAATCGGGCGAGCAATCTGTCCAACTGCTAATGCGTTGAAATAATCATCAATAAAAATAATAATACCCAATACTGGTGTCATCAGCTGGGCACCTCTTCTCGTCCGGATACGTTTCATCATCCAGTCTCCGAAGGCGCGGCTTCCACCCGAAGCTTGCAGAAATGCCGTCATAATTCCAAGAAGAAGAAGGAAGGAAATGAGCAGGATATTGCCTGTATTCAAGGCCCCCTCAGTGATGAAAATAGTATAGAACACATTCCATACTTCTTTTATTGCGTCCCATACGGAGAAATTGTGAATAAGCAGAGCGCCTACAATAATCCCCGCTCCCAGAGAAATGAGCACCTTCCTTGTAAGTAAAACTAAAACCAGCATTAGTATTGCCGGTATAATTGAAAAAATTGTACCTTCCATTCTGTTACCTCCAAAAAATATTTGCTGGTGCCTGAAAGATAACTAATAGGAAATGGGGCAGATTGAATCAAAGCCTGTGACTTCTCTGGCTTTTCCGAAAAAAGCACAAAAAAACACAATGATAGAAAATAACCTATCATTGCATCACAATATACGTTATCCTCCATTTCGATCAGTAGTTCTCCATGCACACTGCAGCATGACAGTACACCCCTTATTCAAGGATATACCAGCAATAATAAGTATGACCCCTTATTATCCTTCGGCAGACAATCCTTTCGACAGCCATCATCGTTGTCATTCTCCTGCTGACTACTTATATTATCTGCACCTCTACCTCACCGATCTGATAAGGTTATATTATTCAATTAACGATAATACTATACTAGATTTTCATTCATTCTGCAAGTCATCTTTTGGAACTGCTATAGAAGGACCTGAACTGCTACCACCATAGAAATCGGGAACGTCCCCCATTATAGCGCCGCTGTCAATATATATTTCTGTCTGTACCGTCTTAACTTCCGTGGTAAATGGGATAACAATTTGTACATCTGCTTCGACGTTTACGTAAAGAGAAACCCATGCTCCGTTTATGCCAAACTCTTCCTCTTCCCGGACAATATTGGTACGCACACTTCCTACCAGTTCCAAGTTGACTGGTATGGTTGGACCGAGATTTGCAAGTACCGTATTTCCCGTTACCTGGCCGAGAGGGATCTCTACCAGTGTCGGATCATGTTCGGCTCTGTCCTCAGCACCTTCATTGTAATCATAGGGATCATGCAATGAATAATCATATGTAATAGGGTCTCCCCTGTTCACATGCATGAAAAATTCTTCTACCCTGTCGGTGGCCACTCGATTTATTTCACTGACAACTGCCGGATTCCATGTATAAGTAGCCACGTTTCCCTCGTCATCATATGTGATCCGCAATACTTCATCATAATTATAGCTTTCAGCAAATCGAACAGCAGAATTAATGGCACGGGTAGCAAACTCATCTGTTTTGACTTCTGCTATTTCCATCAAGGTAGGTTCAATTCCTTCATCGATCAGCCAGATGCTCAACATTACAAATAATGTGAAGAATACTGTAGTGATCAGAAATAGATTTTTTCTTGGAGGTGGCGAAAAACTCTTTTTGAAACCCATTTTCTTTCTCAACGTCAACCCCCCTTATTACACCTTATGCTTGTATTAAGGAGGGTAGACGTCCAAATATTAACTTAGGGACAATGATACTAACGCTACTCTTAAACCATATTAGAATAGAAAACACCTTCCAGTGAGGAAGGTGTTTTAAGAGATGTTAAGAAGAGCCTCTTTTCCAGTCATTCCCGGCTCCCAGCCATATTCCTTGGAAGCATCCGTAACTTTTTCCAAAGGTGCATGAAGCAATTCTTCAATGGTTCTGACTCCAACCGCCCTGCCGGCGATTACATTTCTCTTCCTTAATTTCTCATTTTCATTAAAAATATCCACATCCAGTGCTGCACACATAATATAACCGATGTCATTGGAAATCATCAGCAAATTGGTTTTTGGCAATTCAACTCGAATGGCTGTGAAAATCATGCCGTCAACCTCTAATGGATTCACTGTGATCATCTTTAAAATGCCCCCTTCGTAACTAACACTATATTTGTATGCAAGGGGGCATTAAAGTGTCACGAATGGATCCCGTAATTCTTTCGCAGCGTATCTGCCAGCAGGTTCCTCAAGAATTCCGGCAGAAAATATTCTTTTCTTTCCGACTTAGCAACCTCTGGAAGCAGCCGGCCAAATGTAAAGGTATCTGCCGTTGCCACTGTATAGTTCCTCTCCATATCTAACGGCTGGCCGTTCATGGTGACTTTCCTCACATATTCCTCTCCATCCGGCCTACACCCGGTTTCTACGTCCACTCCTGTAAATACCATTCTGCCGAGCACTTCTCCTCGAAACCCGAACCCCTTCAATTTCAATTCCATGAAGTCTTTCGTGAGGGAAGCACGGATAACCTCTACTAGTTCATCTCCTTTGAGTTCCACGACAACCGGATTAATTGGATGAGGGCATATCCGATGAATATCATGATAAGTAACTTCTCCCGCCGGAAAATGATCAAGGAGCAAGCCGGCATTTAGCATGGCACAATCCGCCTTTGTCCAATCCTGCACCCTTTCGGTCAGCCGCTCCATCAAAGGAGTCGGTGAAAACCATTGTACCTCTATCGGCTCCTGGATAGTCACAACGTTTTCGCCCATAATTTCCTCGGCTTTCTCGTAGAGTTCAAGCAACTTTTGCTCTGTTGGAAGATCCTTAGCCAGCTTTGTTATATCCCTTGTATAGGCTTCTTTATTTACCAGCTTTTTCTGATGGTGGTCCCATGTCAGAATGACCTCTCCCGCGTAAGTACAATGTTTGCCAGCCGCCGTGATAAGTGTATTATTCACATTCTCACCACTATGGAGAAGATGATGTGTATGCCCTCCAATGATTACATCAATCTCAGGATGGCGTCTCGCTATCTCCTGGTCCTCGTTTAAACCAAGATGAGATAGAAGAATAATTACGTCAGCGGACTCTTTCATCTTTCTTATATGTGCTTCCAATGTGGCATACGGGGAGGAAATGTGCCAACCCAACAGTTCATAGAAAGCATTGAATGGAGCCGTCAATCCAATTACACCAACTTTCACACCATTATAGGAGGTGAGAGTGGAGACTGACTTCAACCAGTCTGGGGATTGCTGATCCAGACTATGGAGATTTGCACATACCACCTCGAATTCAGCCTCATCGTATAAATGGAATAAATCCTGATGTGCTAACGTAATCCCCTCATTATTTCCAATAGTCGCCAAGTCATATCCCGCATCATTCAAGAGACCCACATTGGCCTTTCCCATAAATGCTTCGGCGATGGGGTGGACTCTGTCTACATGGTCACCGATATCTACTAGCCAGCATGACTCTCCCGCGTCTAGCCGGCTATCTTTTGCGTTCTTCAGATATCCTGCGGCTTTGGCCCATTGTTCAAAGTTGCTATGTAAATCGTTAGTATAGTAAAAATATAATTTTTCCTGCATATGGCATACTCCTTACGAAATACCCTGGAATATCATACGGATACCTATCATAATCAGCAACAGACGTAGTATCCACTCCAGTGCTCTTCCATGTAGTCTCTGATTAACAAATGCACCAATTTTCCCGCCAAACCAAGCTCCTGGTATGAAAAAGACAGCATATTGCCACATAATATGTCCGAGTGCCAGGTGAGTGCCGGCGCCTATGAGACTTACAAACAGAATCATAAACATCGATGTCGCGGTAGCGAGGTGTGCTGGCAGTCCAAAAAGGAGAATCATGGCTGGAACCATCACCGATCCGCCTCCGATACCGAATAATCCGGACATTACTCCTACAAATAAGGAGAGCAGAAAGGCAGGTCCGATGGTTACTGTATATTCATATGTTTTGCCATCTATCCAGAATGTCCGGACTCCCCGCCTTCTTTTGGTTGCTTTGCTTCCGAATGTCTGCCGTCTAATAAAAAAAAGCAGAGAAATACAGATCATCAATAAACCGAAGAACAATAGGAACTGCTCTGTTTCGACAAACTGGTTCATCCAGGACCCGGCTATTCCACCTGGGATGCTGCCGGACAGAAGAAGCCAACCTGTTCTGAAGTCGATCCTTCCTTTTTTATAATAGGCAAGAGTGGATGACAAAGCTGTAAATACCATGGTCACTAAAGATATCCCAACAATTGCCTGAGGTGTTGCCCAGTTGAAAGCATCCATATACGTATTCAAAATCAATAGGCTGGGTACTAATATTATTCCCCCGCCCAACCCTGCCAAACTTCCTACGAAGGAAGTCAATAATCCAATAAGCAAGCAAATTACATATACCAAACTCTACCACTTCAATTCTTATGTATTCTTTATTTATCTTAGCATTAATTCCTCCTTTTTCCCATACACATGGATGAAAAAGAAAAAGCCCGCATATGCGGACTTTTATAAATCACTTAACCGATAGAACCTTCCATCTCAAATTTGATCAGGCGATTCATTTCTACGGCATATTCCATAGGCAGTTCCTTAGTAAACGGCTCAATGAATCCCATGACGATCATTTCGGTTGCTTCTTCTTCACTCAACCCTCTGCTCATCAGATAGAATAATTGTTCTTCCGAAACCTTGGAAACCTTTGCTTCGTGTTCAAGAGAAATATTGTCATTATAAATTTCATTATATGGAATAGTATCCGAGGTGGATTCGTTATCCATAATCAGGGTATCACATTCAATATTAGAACGGGAACCTGAGGCTTTACGACCGAAATGGACGAGGCCACGATAGGAAACCTTTCCGCCTTGTTTGGAAATAGATTTGGATACGATGGATGAATGCGTATTTGGCGCAAGGTGATGCATTTTCGCCCCTGCATCCTGCAATTGCCCTTTTCCGGCTATTGCAATGGAAAGAGTATTCCCACGTGCACCTTCCCCTCTAAGCAGTACAGCAGGATATTTCATGGTCAACTTAGAACCAATATTTCCATCAATCCATTCCATGGTTGCATTCGCATCACAGACTGCCCTTTTCGTTACAAGGTTATAGACATTGTTCGCCCAGTTCTGGATGGTCGTATAACGGCAGTACGCATCTTTCTTTACAATAATCTCCACTACAGCACTGTGAAGAGAGTTGGTTGTATAGACTGGTGCTGTACATCCTTCTACATAATGTACAGAAGCTCCTTCATCAACAATGATCAATGTCCGTTCAAATTGCCCCATATTTTCGGAGTTTATCCGGAAATATGCCTGCAGCGGGGTAGTCGTTTCTACTCCCTTTGGAACGTAGATGAAGGATCCGCCTGACCATACAGCTGAGTTGAGTGCTGCGAACTTATTATCGGAATAAGGAATTACTTTTCCGAAATGTTCCCTGAAAAGATCCTCATTTTCTTTGAGGGCTGTGTCTGTATCTTTAAATACAATACCCAATTCTTCCAAATCTTCTTTCAAGCTGTGATAGACAACTTCTGATTCATATTGTGCGGATACACCAGCCAGATACTTCTGTTCTGCCTCCGGAATACCCAGCTTATCAAATGTCTGTTTGATTTCGTCAGGCACTTCATCCCAAGACTTTCCCTGTCTTTCGGATGGTTTTACATAATAGACGATTTCATCAAAATCAAGGCCAGACAAGTCGCCGCCCCATTGAGGCATTGGACGCTCATAAAAATGTTCCAGTGACTTCAGACGATATTCCAGCATCCACTCAGGTTCCTCTTTCAATCTGGATATTTCTTCGACTACTGTTTTGGTTAAACCGCGCTCTGTACGGAAAACAGAAACGTCTTTATCAGAAAACCCATATTTATATTCTTCAATTTCAGGCATTTCTTTTGCCATTCAAAAAACCTCCTTTAGGTGTCTAAAAGCTTAACCTCTTTTGCCTCTAGTCTTCCTTAACACCTTTTTCCATCGCTTTCCACGCCAAGGTAGCACATTTAATCCGTGCTGGGAATTGGGATACCCCCTGAAGTGCAGCGACCTCACCAAAATCATCATCTTCAATCTCTATATCTTCGCCGAGCATCATCTTCGAGAAGTCTTCGGACATCTTCAATGCTTCCTCGGCGGATTTCCCTTTGACTGCCTGGGTCATCATTGAGGCGGAAGACATACTGATAGAACAGCCTTCCCCTTCGAATTTAGCATCCTTTACCAATCCATCTTCCAGCTGAAGCTGAAGTTGGATACGGTCCCCGCAAGTCGGGTTATTCATATCCACTGTCAGTACATCGCCTTCAATGGAACCGCGGTTGCGCGGATTCTTATAATGATCCATGATGACCTGTCTGTATAGTGTATCAAGGTTATTTAAAGACATTACCAAAATACTCCTTTGTTTTTAAAAGTCCATCAACCAAACGGTCAACATCTTCATTCGTATTATACAAATAAAAGCTGGCTCGTGCAGTTGCGGAAACGTCCAACCACCTCATCAATGGTTGTGCACAGTGATGACCTGCCCGTACAGCGATGCCTTCTGCATCAAGGGCAGTTGCTGCATCATGTGGGTGGACATCATCCAAATTAAAGGTAACAAGCGCTGCACGCCTTTCTGGCCCGTATACCTCCATGCCGTCAATGGTGCGCATTTGCTCCATAGCATAATCGGCAAGTTTCTGTTCATGGTCTGTAATGGCGTCCATACCGACGTCATTTAGAAAATCAATTGCAGCTGCCAAGCCTACAGCACCGGCTATAATCGGAGTACCTCCTTCAAATTTCCAAGGAAGCTCCTTCCAAGTGGAATCATAGAGGTTTACAAAGTCGATCATTTCCCCGCCGAATTCAACAGGCTCCATATCTTCAAGCAGCCGGCGTTTTCCATAAAGCACGCCAATACCGGTTGGCCCGCACATTTTGTGGCCGGAGAAACAATAGAAATCACAGTCAATATCTTGGACATCCACTTCTATATGAGGTGCCCCCTGTGCTCCGTCAACAAGCAGAACCGCTCCATTATCATGTGCAATGGAAGCTATCTCATTAATCGGATTGACTGTACCAAGTACATTGGAGACATGCGTGATCGCCACTACCTTCGTCTTGCTTGTAATTGTGTCTCGTACATCTTCCAATGCAATCGTCCCATCATCTTGTAAGGGAATATATTTTAATGCAGCCCCAGTAGCTTTAGCCGCCTGCTGCCAAGGTATGATATTGCTGTGATGCTCCATCGGGGTGATGACAATCTCATCACCAGCTGTTAAATTGGCCCTTGCATAACTGTAAGCTACCGTATTGATTGCTGTCGTTGTTCCACGGGTAAATATCACTTCCGCGGTACTTTCCGCATTGATAAATTTCCGCACTTTCTCCCGTGCACCCTCATATTTCTCTGTTGCTCTAGTACCCAGTGTATGAACGCCGCGGTGCACATTCGAATTATCCTGCCTATAATACTCATTGACAGCTTCGATTACAGACCTCGGTTTTTGAGAAGTTGCAGAAGAATCAAGATATACTAGCGGGTTTCCATTCACTTCCTGGTCAAGAATCGGGAACTGTTCACGGATCGCCTTAATATCCATCAGTAAACTTTCCTTTCAATAACCTGTGTCAGCTGATTTTTTACAGATTCAACTGGAAGCTGTGTAACTACCGGAGCCAAGAAACCGTGGATAACCAAGCGCTCTGCTTCCTCTTTGGTGATTCCGCGGCTCATCAAGTAATACATCTGGATTGGATCCACACGGCCGACGGATGCGGCATGCCCCGCAGTAACATCGTCCTCATCAATGAGGAGAATAGGATTGGCATCTCCACGCGCCCTTTCACTTAACATCAGTACCCGGGATTCCTGTTCAGAATTACCTCTTGTACCGCCATGTTCAATTTTACCGATAGCATTGAAAATAGTAGAAGCTCTATCCCTCATGACTCCGCGTTGTAAAATATAACCATTGGTATCCTTGCCTTGCTGCACGATGCTGGATGTGAAATTCTGGGTCTGTTTTCCGCGGCCGACAGATACTGCTTTAGCTTCAGAAGAGGAATTGTCACCAACTAGATATGTGATGTTCTCAGAGACCGTGTTTCCATCATTCATCTGTCCTAAAGCCCAGTCGATAACGGCATCGCGGTATGCAACTCCCCTGCGGTTCACATAGGTGGTAGTTCCGGCTGCTAAATTGTCAACTGCCCCAAAAGCCACACGGGCATTATCGTTTGCAATCACTTCGGTCACGATGTTAGCAACCGTTTCCTGTTCGGAATTCTGGGATAAATAATTTTCCACATACGTTACGGAACTGCTCTCTTCCGCAACAACCAGTACATGGTTAAACAGGGAAGTTTGCGGGTCTTCCTGCCAGAATACAGCCTGGATCGGTTCCTCTATCTGAACATTTTTAGGTACATAGAGGAAAATGCCCCCGTTCATTAAGGCTGTATGCAAAGCTGTCAGTTTATGTTGGTCGACAGCTACGGCATCTTTCATATAATATTTCTCCACCAGGTCGCTGTGTTCTTTCATAGCAGTGAATATATCTGTGAAAATTACGCCTTTTTCCTTCAACTCTTCACTGAGGGAGGCATAGGCTATAGAATGGTTACGCTGTACTAGGAGATTCTCAGGCACCTGATCCTCATCAAAGTATACCTGCAGCTCTTCCGGAAGTTCATTGAGGGATGTGACGGCCTCCCCTTCTAGATATCCATGATTAAAATTGGAGAAATTCCATTTGCTGATATTCGTCTTATCAGGTTTGGGCATTTCCAATGAATCAGCCTGGTCAAGAGCTTCAAAGCGCAATTCCTTCATCCATTCCGGCTCATTTCTTTCCTGTGAAAACTGGTTTATATAATCTTTATCAAATGGCAGCTTTGTTTCTACAGTCATATTAACCCTCCTAACAATTACGCGTTCTGCTCAACTGTTTCGTCTTCAATGCCCAGTTCTTCTTTAACCCAGTCATATCCTTCTTCTTCTAGGCGTTTTGCAAGTTCTGGTCCGCCTGATTTAACAACACGTCCCTGCATCATGATATGGACATAATCTGGAGTAATATAGTTTAACAAGCGCTGATAGTGGGTAATAATCAGCGTACCGAAGTTTTCATTGCGCATTTTGTTGATTCCTTTGGAGACTACTTTCAGGGCATCGATATCTAGACCTGAATCAATTTCATCAAGGATCGCAATTTCTGGTTTCAACAGCATCAGCTGAAGAATCTCGTTACGCTTTTTCTCCCCGCCGGAGAACCCTTCATTGAGATAGCGCTGTGCCATATTCTTATCTATTTCCAGGTAGTCCAATGTTGCGTCCATTTCCTTGATGAATTTCATCAATGGGATTTCATCGCCCTCTTCACGGCGCGCATTAATAGAAGAGCGCAGGAAGTCAGAGGTGGTTACCCCGCTGATTTCACTTGGGTACTGCATACCGAGGAAAAGCCCTGCACGTGCACGCTCATCTACTTCCATTTCCAGCACATCTTCACCGTCCAGTGTAACGGACCCTTCGGTAATTTCATACTTCGGATGCCCCATGATCGCTGAAGCCAAAGTGGATTTCCCCGTTCCGTTCGGCCCCATTACTGCATGGAACTCCCCGCCTTTTATCGTAAGGTCTACACCTTTTAATATTTCTTTATCCTCAATAGAAACATGAAGATTCTTGATTTCCAAAACTGATCCAGCCATATTGATACCTCCAAAAACTAATATTATTTCAAATGAATGTAGCATCCATTCTCAATCTATTCTCATTCCAATCTTAAAGCATTTCGAATGTATTATCAACTTTTTAGGATAAGATTGTTCCACGCTCTGTTTCATGCTGTGCCGGTTCTCGAGGCCATTCTAAAAGCCGGCTCCCTTTATGGGATACCGGCTTTTCATTTCCATGGCAATTTTATAGGTTATGAGCAAACTCAGCAGTTATTTGCTTGGATTTTTGATATTCTTTTTCTCTTCTTCTTTCCACTTCCAGCCGTTTGTCCAACTTCCTCTCGTACTCTGCAAAGCAAATGCGATTGGACTGTTCCATGCCTTTTTCCATTTCCGAGGTGTAGTTCAAACTTATTCCGCTGTTAATAGGGAATCATCCTTTCGGTTTATTTAACAATTATTATGTTAACACAAGGACAATTCCCCCTACAAAGCCGCTTTAAACCCCTATAGCCCGCTGGAGTTTTAAATACATTCCATAGTACCGGTTCAGATGAAACAGACAGCCACATTTTAGAAATAGCTATTGAATGCTAGCAAATCCTTGGAACTTGCAGAAAAATTACTATTCTCCATCCACTGGAACAACGGCACCTTCATACTCTTCCAGGATGAAATTCTGAATCTCTTCCGAGCGCAAAACCTCAACTAGCTTATTCAACGATTCATTATCCGCATCTTCCGAACGAACTGCCACCACATTCACATATTCGGAATCTTTCCCTTCAATGAACAGGGCATCTTCCAATGGATTCAAATCCGCGCCAATTGCATAGTTAGTATTAATGACTACCAACGCATTCTCCTCGTTATGATACAGCTCGGGAAGAAACTCGGCAGCATAGTCCGGGGAAAACTCGAGATTCATAGGGTTCTCCTCAATATCTTCCATTGTAGCCTCGGATTTCTCTACCCCTTCCTTCAGTGTTATAAGTCCTGCTGACTCAAACAGGGATAGAATACGTCCATGATCTGGTACGGAGTTGCTCATAATAACTTCTGTTCCGTCTTCGATATCTTCAATACTTTCAATCCCTTTGGAATATACACCCATAGGCTCGATATGGATACCTCCGATGGATTCTAATTCATATCCAGTATCTGAAATAGTTTGCTGCAAGAAAGGAATATGCTGAAAATAGTTTGCATCCAGCTCTCCACTCGCCAAATCATCATTCGGGAGTACATAGTCCTGGTATTCATCCACGTTAAGAATGATTCCTTCTTCTTCAAGCAAAGGCTTTGCCTGCTCTAAAATCTCAGCGTGCGGGGTGCTTGAGGCACCTACAGTAATTTCAACTGTTTGACCTTCTCCTCCGTCAGATGTATTGTTCTCATCTGTTTCTCCTCCGCCACAGGCAGCTAAGAACAGGATGGATAGAATTGATATGAACAATAAAGACTTCTTCATTTTTGTCTCTCCTTTAAGTTTGAAAATTTAAATTGCATATATTCAGTTTACACCAAGGGTTACCGCTTATCCAGTTTTCTGGTAATGAAGTCGCCGATGAATTGGAATAAGAACACAATCAATACAATGACTACCGTACAAAGGAATACGACATCGAAATCCCTACGTTGGAAACCAAAATAATAGGCATAGTTACCGAGACCACCAGCTCCTATAACTCCTGCCATTGCTGTATAGCCAATTAAGGCAATGGCAGTCACTGTGAGTCCGGAAACAAGAGCAGGCATTGATTCAGGAAGCAACACCTTGAAAATGATGGTACTGGTTTTTGCCCCCATGGATTTCGCCGCTTCCACAACCCCTTTATCCACTTCCCTTAAGGCTATCTCTACCAACCGGCCATAAAATGGAGCAGATCCAAGGATCAATGCCGGCAGTGCTGCATTCGGCCCCCGTATGGTGCCGACCAGAAAATCGGTAAAAGGGAACAACAGCAAAATAAGAATGATAAAGGGAATAGCACGGAAAATATTGACAAAGGAGGCAACGGCAAAGTTGGCATATTTATTCTGCCATATGCCGTCCTTCATTGTCAGATACAACATAAGTCCGAGAAGGATGCCGAATATACAAGTCCCTGCAAGTGCAAGTATGGTCATATAAAATGTTTCATAGGTGGCAACCCAGAAATCCTCCATTTGGATATTAGGAAAAAGTTCAGCCATCATCACGTATAACCTCCACTTCCACCGAGGTCTGCTCTAGAACAAAGGAAACAGCTTTTTGAATTTCCTCTTCTTCCCCGTTGATTTGTACATAAAGTGTACCGTATGCCCCACCCTGGGTCTGGGTAATTTTCCCTTGCAGAATATTAATGTCGACGTCAAACCTTTTTGCGAGTTGGCTGATCAATGCCTGATTGGTTGTCTCTCCGACAAAATGGAGGCGGATGATATTTCCTTCTTCAGATCTCTGCAGAAGCTGTGCCATACTGTCTTCCTCCTGTTGATTTCCCATTACTTGCTCTACAAACTTTTTGGTCACTGGCTTTTCGGGCCTGGAAAACAGTTCGAGTACATCTCCTTGTTCTACAACCTTCCCTTTTTCCATGACAGCCACCTGTTTGCAAATTTTACGGATTACATGCATTTCATGGGTAATAAGAATGATAGTTAACCCGAATTTCTTATTGATATCCACCAGTAGATCAAGGATAGCATTCGTCGTTTCTGGATCAAGAGCAGATGTAGCTTCGTCACAAAGCAGAACTTTCGGCTGGTTGGCCAGCGCACGTGCGATTCCTACCCGTTGTTTCTGTCCACCGCTTAATTGAGAAGGATATGCGTTCTCTCTCCCCGTCAGGCCGACCAGACCGATAAGCTCTTCTACCCGTGTCTCACGATCCTTTTTAGGAACTCCCGCAATCTCCAGCGGAAAAGCGATATTGTCTTTGACCGTCCGTGACCAAAGCAAGTTGAAATGCTGGAAGATCATCCCGATATCTTGCCGTGCAACTCGCAACTGTTTACTGTTTAATGTTGTAATTTCTCTGTCGTCAATAACGATCTTCCCCTCCGAAGGTTCCTCCAGCCGGTTCAAGAGTCTGACAAAGGTGCTTTTACCGGCACCACTGTAGCCTATCACACCAAATATATCACCTTCATTTATAGTTAGTGACAAATCATCAACTGCGGTGATATCCTGTTTATCCGTTTTGAAATATTTACTTAGATTCTCAATGGAAATCATGGTAATCCCCCTTTCATTCTGGAACTATTGGTAGTATGTACAATCCATACTTTTATAAAAAAACATAAAAAAGCCTTTCTGTAAGAGAACAGAAAGACGCCAGTTTATGCCTTCTAGTTCTCTTATCTGTCAAAGTTTTACTTTGCAGGAGTTGGCACCTTTCAAATATCAATATATTTGAAGGTTGCCGCGGGTTCACTGGGCCAGTCCCTCCACCGCTCAAGATAAGAGTTGAAATTTTATTTGATTGCAATCCAATACCCAAAATAGTACCATGCATGCAATGCCGTGTCAACCGCTTTATTGCTCTTGAAAGAGTTGCGGTTTATATTTCATTAAATAACTGTATATATTGGGAATGGAATGGAATGTATATACCTTTTCCACATATTCACCTTTTTCTTTGACCAGCAGGCATGGCACACTTTCAATCTGTTTTTCCTGCATGAATTCGGGATGCAGGGAAGCATTCATTTCGAAAAATATATCTTGTTTATGCACCTGTTCAATCTTTTCCAGCATACTACGTGCAAGCTGGCATGTCCCACAAAAAGGGGTATAGATATACACAAGGAAATTTTCCTGTTCTGATATTTCTTTGGTAAATTGCTTCAAACTCCTCACCCTATACTAAAAAAATCGGGTTAACCGCTATATGTTTACTTACTAATGCAGAGGCAAGGATATTTTCTGGTGTGGTGGCCACTTCCCGGTACTCACTGCTTACAAAGATGTGCTCTGCATGTGGCAGTTCCCTGGACAACTGCTTTCTCAGCTTCACGCCGGAAGGATCTTCATCCACTAAAATGATGACCTCCTTGTGGTCCAAATCATATGTTTCCAATAATTCATCAAAGCGCTCCACACCTAATGTCCCATGCGTACAAACAATGGTCACGTCATCCGTAATCAATTTTTGGATCTGCCGTTTATCGGTTAAACCCTCAACAATAATCACCTTGTCGGTCTCATGCGTAATCATCCCATAGCACTCCTTATGAAATCAAGCAAGAAGCTTATTTACTTTAATATATGATAAAAACATGGCTGACTATACACTGTTCAGCGTGTTAGTCAGCCCAAATTTCAGATATTCAGTCCTCTTCGGTAATTTCTGCGTACTGTTCTGGCGATAACAAATCATCAAGTTCTGTAGTACTGGAAGGTTCAATCACAACCATCCATGCTTTTTCATAAGGAGATTCATTTACAAATTCGGGACTGTCCTCAAGTTCCTCATTGACTTCAACGACTTTGCCGCTTATAGGAGCATATAGCTCGGATACCGTTTTGACGGACTCGACACTGCCAAATGGTTCATCCACTTTCAGCACATCTCCCGGTGCCGGCAACTCGACAAATACAATATCCCCCAACTCGTCCTGAGCGAAGTCGGTGATACCAACCCGGACATTATCTCCTTCTTTTTTTACCCATTCATGTTCTTTAGAATACAGCAAGTCCTGTGGTAAGCTCATTCTCATCCCTCCAAATTTTCATTCCAATACCACTATACTAGTTAACTCTTTTTTTCGCTACCATTGTTTACCGCTCCAGCCAGACATCCCTAAATGTATCTTCTTTAAAGCCCACTGTAACCTGCTCGCCATCGGTTACGATCGGGCGTTTGATCAGCATGCCGTCGGAAGCTAGAATTTCAGCCATCTCCTCCGTTCCGGCATCCTTTATTTTGTCCTTTATGTTGAGCTCTCGATACTTCTTTCCGCTTGTATTAAAAAATTTTTTCGCAGGAAGACCGCTCTTATCAATCAGTTCAAGAATCATCTGTTTGGAAGGCGGCTCTTCGACGATATGTACTGGTTCATAGGCAACCTCATTTTCTTCCATCCACTTTTTCGCTTTTTGGCATGTACCGCATTTCGGGTACCAGTAAAAAGTCAACGTCATTATTTTCCCTCCCCTTTCTTTCACTGATATATTATCATGTTTTTGGCCGATCATTCCACCTGCATGAAAGAACCTCCCTGTATGCCAGAGAGGTTCCACTTATACGCTACACGCTATATTTTTCCCCATTTATTATCTCAGCAGCTATCTCCCGTTTTTTGGCAATGACATTGACAGGTGTATGCCTAGTAAGCTTCCTAAGGGAAGAAAGCATTATTCTGAGCGCATCCCCCTGTTCGACTGCAATCAATGTTTCTTTGGCATCCGCTTCTATTCGATTGAAAGCTTCCTGGACATATACTTGAGTATATAGCAGCTTTTGTTTATTTTTCTCTTCACCAGTCTTATTCATTGCCTTTTCAGTACGCAGAATAGCCGATTCCATATTATATACCTCTGCTGTCATATCCGCTATATTCACTAACAGCTCCTGCTCGCCTTCAATCTTTTGCATATACTTCTGAGCAGCTGTTCCTGCGGCAAGAAGTATCATCTTCTTAGCGTTCTTAAGCAGATATTTTTCTTGTTCCAGAGCCCCTTCCCCTGCTTCTTCCGGCATCATCATTACCAACTCTTCCTGTAGTTCTTGTGCTTTTTGGAGCAGCGGCAGCTCCCCTTTCATTGCCTTCTTTAGTAATGTGCCAGGGACTAACAAACGGTTGATTTCATTCGTTCCTTCAAAAATACGATTGATTCGAGAATCACGGTACATCCGTTCTACTTCGTACTCCTGCATAAATCCATAACCGCCATGCATCTGAACAGCTTCATCAACTGCGGAATCGAGCAGTTCTGTAGCCATGTATTTCCCCATCGAGCATTCAATCTGATATTCAGCAATTGCCCGGGCAATTTCCCGGCCATCTTTCAATTGTTCATCAGACAACGATCCCATCCGCTGCTCGAACAGTCCTACTGTACGGTACACCGCACTTTCATTGGCGTATATTTCGGATGCAATCGTAGCCAACTTCTCCTGTGTCAATGAAAAGCTGGATATTGGAGTGTTGAATTGCTTACGCTGGTTGACATATTTAACGGCAACTTCCAATGCTTGTTTAGCTCCGCCCACACCGCCGATTGCAAGCTTATACCGGCCTACATTCAATATATTGAATGCAATCACATGTCCGCGTCCCTTTTCTCCAAGCAGATTCTCCGCCGGCACTTCCGCATCTTCAAGGATCAAGGTCCGAGTGGAGGAACTTTTTATGCCCATTTTCTTTTCTTCCGCCCCGGTGGATACTCCTGGATACCCTCTCTCTACGATGAATGCTGAAAAGTGCTCTCCATCTATCTTTGCGTAAACGATAAAGACATCAGCAAACGCAGAATTGGTTATCCATTGTTTCTCCCCATTCAGGATATAGTGAGTTCCCTGCTCATTAAGCTTGGCAGTCGTTTTAGCTCCCAAGGCATCCGATCCGGAACTAGGCTCTGTTAAAGCATAGGCAGCGATTAATTCACCTGAAGCCAATTTGGGAAGATATTTGTGTTTCTGGTCTTCATTTCCGAAAAATACAATGGGCAGAGAACCGATCCCGACATGGCCACCGTGTGTTATGGAGAATCCCCCGGCTTTAGAGAATTTCTCTGTAATCAATGAAGAACTGATTTTATCAAGTCCCAGCCCACCGTATTCCACCGGAACGTCTGCACCAAGAAGACCAAGGTCCCCTGCCTTTTTTAATAGTTCGACCGAATGCTCAAATTCGTGGTTTTCCAACTTATCAATCTTGGGGACTACTTCTCCTTCTACAAAATCCTCCGTCGTTTTGGCAATCATTTTATGCTCTTCCGTAAAATCTTCCGGTGTGATGATGTCTTCTCCTTTAAAGTCATCCACTAGGAAGGACCCGCCCTTAAAAAGCCTTTCTTTCGTTTCTCCCATTTAAATCTTCCTCTCCTATTAGTCGGTGTTAATTAAATGAGTTCAAAGACACCGGCAGCTCCCATACCGCCGCCAATACACATAGTAACCACTCCGAACTGCTCGTTCCGCCGTCTCATCTCCTGGATCAGGCTAAGCGTCAATTTGGTGCCGGTCATTCCAAGAGGATGGCCAAGAGCGATCGCCCCGCCATTTACATTAACCTTGTCTATGTCTAAATCCAAAGCCTGTATGACCCGAATGGACTGGGAAGCAAACGCCTCATTCAACTCAAACAGCCCCACATCCGCTACGGTCAGCCCAGCAATTTTTAGAGCCTTTGGAATAGCTTCTATAGGACCAACCCCCATAATCTCTGGTTCCACACCAGCTACCGCGAAGGAGCGGAACTTGACTAATGGGGATAACCCTTCCGATTTTGCTTTCTCCCTTTCCATCAGCAAGACTGTACCAGCTCCGTCACTCATCTGCGAGGAGTTCCCGGCAGTTACAGTACCATTTATATGGAATGCCGGCCGAAGGTTTGCCAGAACTTCTTTTGTCGTGCCCGGACGTACCCCTTCATCCATCTCAAACAATCTGGTTCTCTCTTCAATTTTGTTGTTGTTTCCCACCACATTTTCTTTTACTTCAACAGATACAATTTCCTCATCAAGTTTTCCTTCACTGATAGCTTTGGCTGCTAGTTCATGACTTCGCACAGCAAAAGCATCTTGTTCTTCCCGGGATATATCAAAGCGGCTGGCCACTTCTTCAGCCGTATGACCCATGCCCATATAATAACCTGGAGCCTTCTCTACCAAAGTCGGATTCGGCTTAATGACATGCCCTCCCATCGGAATCAAACTCATCGATTCAGCTCCGCCTGCAATAATGGTATCGCTTGCTCCAACCATAATCCGCTCCGCTCCATATGCAATGGACTGGAGGCCTGAAGAACAATAGCGGTTGATGGTAATCCCCGGCACCTCGTTTTTCAGCCCGGCCAAACCTGCAATATTACGAGCCATATTCATACCTTGTTCCGCTTCCGGCATAGCGGTGCCAATGATGACATCATCAATATTTCCGTCATAGCCCCCTGCCCGCCTTAATGTTTCTTTTATCGTCAATGCCGCCAGGTCGTCAGGCCGGCTTCCGGCCAATGACCCCTTGTTAGCTTTACCTATAGGAGTCCTCGCCCCCGCTACGATTACTGCTTCCTTCACATTCCCTACCCCCTTTGATTTAATTCCGTAATGGCTTCCCTTTCACCAGCATGTGCTGCATACGGGCCTGGGTCAGTGGTTCTCCTATCAGGCTGAGAAATGCTTCCCTTTCCAGATCAAGGATCAGCTGTTCATCGACTAGCGACCCCTCCCTGATTCTGCCTCCAGAAAGGACGTACGCCAATTTTTCTGCAATTTTAACATCATGCGAGGAGGCATAACCGCTGTATTCCAGTGATTTGGCACCAAGCAGCATCGCAGCATAACCCGCGTCCCCGACTACCGGCACTTTTTCCGGCGCAGGAGCCCTGTAGCCAGCTTCTGCTAATGATATAGCTCTTCTCTTAGCATCAAACAACAGATGATCCGGATTTGTGCTGATTCTGTCATTATTGTCGAGGAAACCATTTTCCCGTGCTTGAGCTGCTGATTCAGAGACCTTCGCAGTTGCCACTTTCTCGAATACATCATTCGCTGCTTTCGCTAAGTCGAAATCCACTCCGGCCGGCAGATTACGCAATTCTTTCAAATATAGCTCTTTTGTACCCCCGCCACCTGGGATCAGGCCAACACCAACTTCCACAAGCCCCATATAAGTTTCCATGGAAGCCTGAATTGCCGCTGCCGGCAGAGCCACTTCCGCGCCGCCGCCCAAAGCCATATTAAATGGCGCAACTACTACTGGTTTATTTGAATATTTGATATTCATTGTCATTTCCTGAAATTTCCGTATTACCAATTCCAATTCAAAGAAATTATCATCCTGTGCTTCCATCAGCATCATAGCCAGGTTTGCACCGACACAGAAATTCTTCCCCTGATTGCCGATGACTAGGCCGTCATAGTTCTTGTCAACTTCTTCCAATGCTGTATTGACCATTTGGATGATATCAAGTCCGATTGCATTATTCTGAGAATGAAATTCTAGACAGGCAATACCATCCCCGATATCTATAAGACTCGCACCGGTGTTTTTCTGTATTACTCCCTGAGAAGTTTTGAAAGCCTTCAAGTCAACCTCTCTTGGGTTTTCTTCCTGTTGCCGATAGTTTCCTCTATGATAGTAATACAGTCCTCCACCTTCTGTTTTATAGAAGGAACCATCATTCCTTGCAAGCATATCCCGAACTTGATCAGGCACCCGATCTCCTTCCTTTTCCATCCGGGCCGCTGCTTCTTGCACCCCAATGGCATCCCAGGTTTCAAACGGGCCCATTTCCCATCCGAACCCCCATTTCATTGCCCGATCAATCGAAACGATATCGTCAGCAATTTCTCCAACTAGATCGGCTGCATAAATAAGTACTGGTTTCAATATGGACCATACCAAGTCACCAGCCTTATCCCCCTTTGCTTCTACAAGCGCCTTCAATTTCTTTCGGGAGCCTTTTTGCTGCTTTGCTGTTTCTGTTGCTGCTGTCTTCAACTTTCTTCTTTCCTCATACTGCAACGTCTGCGGGTTGAGCTCGTAAATAGCGCTGCCGCCGTTTTCTCTTCTTTTTTGATAGAAACCCTGGCCGCTTTTGGACCCAAGCCATCCATTCTCCAGCATTTCCCTCATGAAATCAGGCACATCGAAAACTTCCTTTTCCTTCCCTTCTACCTGATCGTAAACATTTGCTGCTACATGGATGAAAGTATCCAATCCCACGACATCCAACGTACGGAATGTAGCGCTTTTGGGCCGGCCGATCATCGGACCCGTAACTGAATCTATCTCACCTACACTATATCCCGATTCCAGCATCTCCTTGACGGTGACAAGCAGCCCATAAGTTCCAATCCTGTTAGCAATAAAATTGGGGGTGTCCTTTGCCTCTACTACACCTTTACCCAGTACATTCTCGCCGAAGACCTTCATGAACTGGAGGACTTCCGGATCGGTCTTCGTGGTGGGGATTACCTCCAGCAACTTTAGATAGCGCGGTGGGTTGAAGAAATGGGTTCCCATGAAATGACGTTGAAATTCTGCTGTCCTTCCTTCCGCCATCGCTTCCACGGAAATACCTGAAGTATTGGAACTGACAATTGCTCCTTCCTTCCGATTGTCTTCCACTGCCGCCATTACTTTTTTCTTTATCTCGAGATTTTCTGTCACTACTTCTATAATCCAGTCAGCTTCATGGATCCTATCCAGATCATCCTCCATGTTACCGGTTTCAATTAATTTCAGGGTGTTTTTACTGGTGATTGGTGAAGGTTTTTGTTTAAGGAGGGCTTGCTTGCTTTGTAACGCCAGGCGGTTCCTCACCTCTATGTCTTCCAGGCTCAGCCCTTTCCTCTTTTCTTCTCCATTAAGCTCTTTTGGTACAATGTCAAGCATAACCACCGGTATACCTACGTTCGCTAAATGAGCAGCTATACCAGATCCCATTACACCAGAGCCGATCACTGCAGCTCGGTTGATTGATCGCTTCATCTTTCTTCCCCCAATCATTTTTGAATGAATACTCATTCATTATTTGCCAAAAAATAAATGATAGTTCCCTATCCATCTATTACTACTATAAATTATATTCTGACATTTCGCAATCAAAATTTTCCCTTCTTCTTATAAGAAAACAGAAAACCGGGAGTCGGTTTTCTGTTTATTACATGACTATCTCATATCCTTGATCTTCTACTGCTTTCTGCATATCTTTTACCGTCACTTGGGCTTCATCATATGTTACATCCACCCGATTTGTGCCCAGATTTACTTCTACTCCTATTACACCTTCCAGTTCCTGAAGGGCACCTTCAACCGCTCGTTCACAATGGCTGCATGTCATTCCCCTTACATCTAAAGTTGTTTCCATAGCAGGACACTCCTTTCATAAGGCTTCTTACTCATCTCTTTCCCCTTTTTGGCATCGTAAAACTTTTCTATTCTTCGGTTGAGGTGCAACCGTAATTGTTCCTATTTACAAACCGTAATGATTACGATATTATATTTAGAGTGAATCAATTTGAACCTAAAAGCTATGGAATACACGTTCTCTGGATTCTCGACGTATGAACCGCCGGATTGCGGTCAACGAGAGTTTCCCGCAAAATTGGCGTCATTTAAATACTTGCTTCCAGGATGATATAGCTTCGAAATAACATAATAACAGAATTGTTGAACATGTAAGTGAACCCGAAAGAAAGGCTCAGGACTAGCTGAGCAAATTGAAAGCAATCGACGATCGGAGGGAAAACAATGGCAGAACCAGTAGTTTCTATGCAGAATGTTACGTATGCGTATGAACGAAAAAATGTGTTGGAACATATAGATTTTGAATTGCCTAAGGGCGCCTTCATGGGCTTAGTTGGACCTAATGGAGGAGGGAAGACCACCCTGATTAAACTGATCCTCGGCCTAATTGAGCCGGATCGGGGAGAAGTTGAACTGCTTGGTAAGCCTCTCGGCAAATTTAAGGAATGGGATAAAATCGGCTTCGTATCCCAAAAGGCCAACTCTTTTAACAGAGGGTTTCCTGCTACGGTATACGAGGTAGTATCCATGGGACTTACCGCCAAAGTAGGTTACCTAAAGTTTTTCAAGAAGAAGCATAAAGAAAAAATTCTTCGAGCCATTAATCAAGTAGGAATGCTTGACTATGCACATACCAATATAGGAAATCTTTCCGGCGGACAGCAGCAACGTGTGTTTATTGCCCGGTCTCTGGTGAATGATCCTGAGCTGCTCATCCTCGATGAACCTACTGTCGGTGTTGATGTGGAAAATGTCAGACGTTTTTACGACCTTCTACACCAGCTAAATGAAGAACAAGGTATCACTCTACTCTTAGTAACCCATGATACGGGCACCATGACCGAGCACGCTACAGACATTGTCTGCCTTAACCGGACCTTGCACTTCCATGGTAAACCAGAAGAGTATTCATCACTTACGGAGAGGGATCTGTCAAAATTCTATGGACACCCGGTCCATCTAGTTACACATGAGCACTAATGTGGAGGAATAAACAATGCTTACAGATTTTTTAAACTATGACTTTTTACGAAATACCTTCCTGACCGGGTTGCTGATCGGTATAATCGCCCCCCTGCTGGGAACGTTTATTGTAGTACGGCGGCTCTCACTGATTGCTGACGCCTTATCACATGTTACTTTAGCAGGTATTGCATTTGGCCTGATGCTTGAAAAAAAATTCGCCATCACTACGATAACACCTTTGTATAGTGGAATGATTTTCTCTGTCATCGGTTCTGTATTGATTGAAAAGCTGCGCAGCGTCTACAAGGCTTATCAGGAGATCGCCATACCGATTATAATGTCTGCCGGTGTTGGTCTGAGTGTTATTTTCATTTCCGTTGCCGATGGCTTTAATACCGAACTGTTCAACTACTTATTCGGTTCTGTGTCGGCCGTCAGCCGAAATGATTTTATGACCATCCTTGCTATCTCTGGGTTCATCCTGCTGGTGGTAGCTCTATTTTATAAAGAGCTTTTCACACTTTCTTTTGATGAAGAGCATGCTACGATTTCCGGGCTTCATGCTAAAAGCATCCATTTGCTGTTCATGGTGCTGACAGCACTGGTGATTGCCGCATCCATCCGAATTGTGGGAGTACTGCTGGTATCAGCCTTAATGACATTGCCGGTTGCGGCAAGTATGCGGCTGGCAACAGGGTTCAAACAAATGATTCTGCTGTCTGTCCTATTCGGTGAAATATCTGTTATTATAGGCCTAGTAAGCGGATATTATCTGGATATTCCGCCGGGCGGAACCATTGTAATGGCAGCAATTGCCATATTGCTACTGTCTATTGGAATCAAGCGTACTTCATTTAAACCAAAGAAAAACTAATATAACGCATATATATAAAGGAAACAACTGATCTGACTCAGAATAATTCCTTCCATTTTCTATCATGAAATTAAAGTGAGGGATAAGAAATGAATATAAACGAAGCAATGGAAGTTTTAAAGACGAAAGGATATAAGGCCACTGGCAAGCGTAAAGATATCCTCATCTACTTCGAGGAAGCAGACGGCTACAGGACTGCCAAAGACTTGATTCAGCATTTAGAGGCAGTTCATGAAGCGATCAGCTTCGATACAGTCTACCGCAATCTGCATTTATATAACGAAGTGGGTATTTTGGAGACAACTGAGTTAAATGGAGAGAAGCATTTCCGGATGAACTGCACTCACCGCCACCACCATCATTTTATTTGTAATGTTTGTGGAAAGACAAAGGAGATTGATCTTTGTCCCATGGATGAATTAAGAAATGCATTGGCCGATTACGCCATAGAGGATCATAAATTTGAAATATATGGTCTTTGTCCTGTCTGTAAAACAACAGCTTAATCTTGAAAAAAGGGAAATGCCGGTATGTTTCGGCACTTCCCTTTTTATTGAGCAAAATGGTTTAAACCTCCGCTGGATGGGCATACCATCTCCACTAGGCAATATCTAATCTTTCGTTATCCGAAAATCTCCTTAATTATTTTGGATTCTTCGTGATCCAACATGTTTTTCTGGATTACTTCGTCCACTGGTTTGTTCAGGAGATTCTTCAGCTCCTTGGCTTGATCTGCTTCACCGACTACATATATTTTTTCCCATTCATTCTCTTTCGCCCGCTTATCCAATTTAGGAGCGATTTTTTTATACCAGCGATGCTTGTTTTCCTCGAACCTGTCACGGAAGTTATCTACCTGCAGGTTGGTAGACCCTTTACCAGTGGTGCCCAAGCCATCACGAGGACCCAGCTTCTCGCGCCAGTCCTCTGTATCCAGATCGAGCTCATAGGAGATGGTTCCTTCTATCTCATTCAAATAGGCGTCGATTACTTTTATTTCATTCTGCTGCACCAGGATGATTCCGGCTTTTGGATAGCGTTCCGACAATTTGCTCAACTGGTCTAGTACTGGGGTTTCCTCCCAGTAAAATTCTGTCTCTAAAGGCATTTGAACACGGTCGGCGAACCAGACCTCCTCATCGGCAGTAGCAAAAAGTACAATGCCCTTTTTGAAGTTTTGTTCATTTCCTCTAACGAATTTTTCCACCTTCTGTTTCACCTGCTGGTAATTTTTCAGTTCTTCCTTGTCCCCATCTTCTTCCATATATTGTTCAAAATTTTTCAGTCCGTTTTTAAGGTGGATTTTCCATTCTCCACCCTGCTGGTCAGGGTCGGAAGGATCGGTATTCAAGTACATGGAAAATACCTTGTTTGCTCCTTCTTTTCTTATTTTGCGCAATTTCTCCAGTTCTTTATTTAAATCCATACTCGAATGCACTCCTCTCACAGTAAATAATTACTATTGCTTAGTAATGTTTATCCTCTAATTTCTTTGAATAAACATGATGGAGGAATGCATAGATATTTATCAAGATATAAAAACAGACGGCAGAACTAACTGCCATCTGTCAACTATTTCTTCACTTTATAATCCCTTTTTATTACCTTTATAATGGATACGACCATCAACAGCAAGATGACTGTGAACGGAAGTGCAGAGGTCAATGATGCGGTCTGCAATGCTTCCAACCCTCCAGCAAACAGCAGGACGATGGCAATAGCGGCTATCAGCGTACCCCATACCATCTTTGTAAACAATGATGGATTCAAGCTTCCCTTCGAGGTCATACTTCCCAATATATAGGTTGCTGAATCAGCAGATGTCACCAAAAATGTAAAGATCAGCATAATAGATAGTATGGACATTACATTGGTCAGCGGCAAGGTTGCAAAGGTTTCGAACAGAGCAACAGTCACATCCACGTTAACTGCTTCAGCAATTTGCGTCCCGTTGTTGAGATCACTGTATAGCGCCGTTCCGCCGAACACCGCAATCCATAGGCAGGCAATAGCCGGAGGAACGATAAGAACCCCGAAAACGAACTCACGAATGGTTCTCCCCCGCGACACTCGCGCAACAAAGGCGCCTACAAATGGCGACCAGGCAATGGCCCAGGCCCAATAGAAAATGGTCCAGTCGTACACCCATTCCCCTCCACTGTACGGTGTCAGCCTCAGGCTATATTCAATAAACCCAGTCATGTAGTCACCTAAACCGAGTACGAAGGTATTTAATATAAATACAGTCGGACCGGCGATGAAAACAAAGAGCATCAACAGTAAAGCAACACCCAGATTGATATTGCTCAACCATTTGATTCCTTTATTCAGGCCTGTACTGGATGACAGCATATAGGCTACCAGCATAATAGCTGCAATCACTAATTGAACCCAAATGTTATTAGGAATACCTTCAAAAACAGAGGTCAATCCACCATTCATTTGAATAAATCCTAAGCCAAGCGATGTTGCAACCCCCATGACAGTAGCAATTACTGCCAACGAGTCGATCGTATTGGCTACTCCTTTGTTCTTGCCGACAATTGGCTGAATGGCTACAGATACCAGTCCTTTTTCATCTTTCCTGAACTGCAGATAGGCAATCACCAATCCGACTATTGCAAATACGGACCATTGGCTGATTCCCCAGTGGAAAAAGGAATATGCCATGGCTTCTCTTGCCGCCTCTTCTGTCTGCCCTTCCAAAAAAGGAAAAGGAGGGGTGAAATAATGACTCATCGGTTCAGCAACCCCCCAGAAGACGAGGGAAATCCCGAAGCCGGCTGAGAAAAGCATTCCTATCCATGTAAAAAACGGAAATTCTGGATGGGAATCATGTGGACCAAGTTTCATTTTCCCATACTTGGTAATAGAGATGCCAAAGAGAAAAATAATGATAGCAAATACCGCTAGTAAATAGAACCAGCCAAAATTTACGGTGGTGAAATCAAATAACTGGCTGGCGACTGCTCCAAATTGTTCCGGCATAAAAGTGCCAATTAGAACAAGTAACAGTACAATTATAGAAGATACATAAAATACCGGGTTCTTGTATGCGTTCTTATTCATAATGCTTCCTTTCTATATATGTATTTTTTTATGCTGAGAAAGGGCCAGCGGGTAAACTGCACTCCATACTATACCCGTTTGGCCATTAACTAAACCATATTGATAAAACTTTCACTCTGTATTCGAATATTTTCTAAAGAGAATCGTTTTCAAATTAAGTGAATTTTGAATCCGTAACATATTTTACCACTAAAAAATAGGCCTTGCAAAGTGCAGGGCCTATTTACGGCTAGTCATGGGCGGCGTATCCATTGTAATGCGGTGGACTGTTTGCTAAGCTGTATTATTTAATGAATTGTGCTTCCTCTGTGGATCCTCTCAAAGCACCGGTGGAAGATGTTCCTCCGGAAATAACTTGAGCCACTTCATCAAAATAGCCGGTCCCAACTTCTCTTTGGTGACGTGTTGCTGTATACCCATACTTTTCACTGGAGAATTCCCCTTGCTGCAATTCCGAATATGCAGCCATTCCTTCCTCCTTATATTTCCGTGCGAGTTCGAACATGCTGTGATTCAGTGCATGGAAACCAGCTAGTGTGACAAATTGGAATTTATAGCCCATTCTCCCCAGTTCTTTCTGAAAACCAGCTATTTCTTCATCAGACAATTTCTTTTTCCAATTAAATGATGGAGAACAATTATAGGCCAAAAGCTTGTTTGGATACTTTTCTCTAATGGCCTCCGCAAATTTTTGTGCTTCTTCCAGGTTTGGCTCGGATGTTTCGCACCAAATAAGATCGGCATATGGAGCATACGCCAGCCCACGGGAAATTGCCTGGTCAATCCCCGCCTCAGTTTTAAAGAATCCTTCAGCTGTTCGTTCTCCTGTAATGAAGGCTTCGTCATACGGATCTACATCACTTGTAATCATGTCTGCTGCATTGGCATCGGTCCTGGCTATAATGATGGTAGGCGTTCCCATCACATCAGCAGCAAACCGTGCAGCAATTAGGTTTCTTACTGCAGTTTGAGTCGGGAGCAATACCTTTCCTCCCAAATGGCCACACTTTTTCTCTGATGACAATTGATCTTCAAAATGTACTGCTGCTGCGCCGGCTTCTATCATCCCTTTCATCAGTTCAAATACATTAAGCTGCCCACCGAATCCTGCTTCGGCGTCCGCCACAATCGGTGCATACCAGTCAATTTCCTCATCTCCCTCTGAATAATGTATCTGGTCAGCCCGTTGTAATGCCTGATTGATACGTTTTACCACACTTGGAACACTATTCGCAGGGTACAGGCTCTGGTCCGGATACATATGCCCTGACAGATTGGCATCCGCCGCGACTTGCCAGCCGCTCAAATAAATAGCCTTCAACCCTGCTTTTACTTGTTGCACCGCTTGGTTGCCTGTCAAGGCTCCCAACGCATGAACATAATCATTTTTGTGGATAAGATTCCAAAGTTTGTCGGCTCCTTTGGAAGCCAATGTATACTCGATATCCATGGAACCTCTAAGCCTAATGACTTCCTCTGCTGTATATGGCCGTTCGATGCCCATCCAGCGGCTATTGCTTTCCCATTCTCTGTTCAGATTTTCCGCCCGTTTTGTTGTCATTATTGATTTCCCCCTTCTATTAATCTGCCATATGCCGGCAGTGTAAGAAATTCTTCAAACTCATCCCGCTGTATCAATTGGCTGAACAGCTCCGCCGCTAGTTCAAAGTTCCCTTCATTGAAAGCATCATCTCCCAGCTGGTATCTAAGACTTTCCATTTCTTCTGATTGTATTTGTTCAACCATTTCGTATGTGACTTTTCTTCCATCCTCCATCATCGCCTTTGGATGACGGATCCATTGCCAAACCTGTGCCCGAGAAATTTCAGCAGTGGCAGCATCTTCCATTAGATGGTTGATAGGTGCTGCACCTCTTCCAGAGAGCCATGCAGCAATGTATTGGATTCCTACATTGATATTAGTCCGCAGTCCATTCTCTGTAATGCTGCCTGCTGGGACCTCCAGCAAGTCCTCTCTATTAACTAGGACATCCTCACGCTTCCTATGAATTTGGTTGGCCCCTGTCATGCCAGCATCAAAAATGCCCTTAACAAAACCGACCATTCCCGGATGAGCTACCCATGTTCCATCATGGCCATCTCTCACTTCTCTTTCTTTATCAGCCTGTACTTTATTGAAGGCTTTTCTGTTCTTCTGCTCGTCATTTTTTACTGGAATTTGTGCAGCCATTCCTCCAATAGCTGGTGCATTCCTCTGATGGCAGGTCTTTATCGCCAAAAGGGAATAAGCTCTCATAAATGGGACCTCCATCGTTAGTTCGGATCGATCCGGAAGAAGAATGGCAGGGTCTTTATGGAATTTTTTAAGGTAACTGAAAATATAATCCCATCTTCCACAGTTCAGCCCTGCGGAATGCTCCCTCAATTCATAAAGTATTTCATCCATTTCAAACACGGCTGTTATTGTCTCAATTAATACAGTTGCCTTAATGGTTCCTTGAGGTATTCCCAATTCGTTCTGAGCGAAGACGAACACTTCATTCCATAGCCTAGCTTCCAAATGATTTTCCAGCTTGGGAAGATAGAAATATGGCCCTGATCCCCTGCTTATCAGTTCTTTTGCGTTATGATAAAAGTAAAGGCCGAAATCTATCAGGCTTCCAGAGGCAGGTTCTCCATCAAACTGAAGATGTTGTTCGTCCAAATGCCACCCTCTAGGCCTGACAATCAGCACTGCTGTCCTCTCGTTCAAATGGTATTGCTTTCCATTGGGCGATTGGAAATCAATACTTCTGCGTATAGCATCCCTCAGGTTAATTTGACCGTTCATCACATTCTCCCAGGTTGGCGAGGTGGCATCCTCAAAGTCGGCCATAAAACACTTGGCGCCTGAATTCAATGCATTTATAACCATCTTTCGATCAACAGGGCCGGTAATTTCCACCCTTCTATCTTGCAAGTCCTTGGGGAGCTGTTCAATTTTCCACTCCCCTTCACGAATCCATTTGGTCGCCTTTTGAAAATCGGGTTTTTCTCCTGCATCAAACTTGCTTTGAATCTCCTTTCTCTGTTGTAGTAGCTCTTTGCGGCGCTGATTGAAATGTTGATGCAGTTTCTGTAAGAAATTCATGGCTCCCGGTGTCAGAATCCCTTCGAATTGTTTATTCTCACCTATTGTTTCTGTTGCTTTTACCAACATGGCATAGCCCCCCTATTGTTGTAGTACATATTAAATAAAATAATATTGTTATATAACAATATCTATAAAAAAATTAATCTTCCTTTTTGGACAGGCAGTAATCACAGACAAGTGTATAGCTTTCCGGTTGGATGCCTGTGCCGCATTCTGGACATTGGACCGCTTCTTTTGTAGAATCCATTTCTTTCCCTCCTTTATTGTATAACAGTTTTGTATTTATCCTTTTGTTATAATACAGTTTATCTAACTCATCCGAAAATTACAACCCTTTTTTTAAAATTTTTTTAAAGTGATATGATAGAATAGATGAACTGTTGTAAAGAGGGTGACCAACATGAAGAAATTCCCTTTTATAGGGACTAGGATTGTAAAGACAGGAGTAGCTATTTTCCTTACCGCACTGATTTGTGATCAATTAGGCTGGCCTCCCGTCTTTGCAGTGATTACAGCTATCGTTACCATTGAACCAACCGTGTCGGATTCCATCAAAAAAGGAATTGTCCGGTTTCCTGCTTCTGCCATCGGTTCGGCGTATGCAGTATTATTCATTTCTTTACTCGGCAACTCCCCTTTAACCTATACATTGGCAGCTGTTCTGACCATCGCCACATGTGTACGGTTGAACTTGCATGCCGGACTGCTCGTTGCAACCTTGACGGCAGTAGCCATGGTTGAAGTGATACACAGCAATTACCTTATTTCCTTTTTCATCCGACTGGGGACAACAACCATCGGCTTATTGGTCTCCACCATGGTCAACTTCTTTGTTCTTCCTCCCGATTACAGGGAAGATATAGCTATACATATTCAAAGCATGAGCAGGCGTACTGGAAGAGTTGTAGAAAAAGTATTCGGTGATATTCTTGAAGGCAGAATGGATCAAATTAACGCAGAAAGGAATCTGGCGGAACAAGTTACAAATGAAATACAACAGACGGAGACATTGGTTCGTTTTCAGAAGGATGAAACAAAATTCCACCCGCTTGCGGGAAGTGAGAAATCCGAATTTAATCAGGCACAGACTCAGCTGCTTAAGTTGCGGATGATCCATTACCATATGAATAATATTATCAACACTCCATTGCTTATCCATAAATGGTCGCATGAGGAAAAGAAGATTATACTTCATGCAGTCTATGAATTGGCAAAAGTGCTAAAAAGCGAGACGCAGTTCGACAAAAGCAAGCATGTAAAAGAAATGAATATACTTACAGAACTCTTTTGGGAAGATAACGAAGACCTCACCAAAAACAACAAGCTGCACCCGACAAAGTTTCCACCCGAATTGATTATCTTATATGAACTTTTAACCATTTACGATCTTGTTGCTGAGTTCTATAAAGCTTCTGGGGAGGATAACGGCCGAACCGGGAATAAAAGCAGCACCGATTAAACAAAAGAAGCCACGAGATAGTCCTCTCATGGCTTCTTTTGTCCATCCATTATTGGGTTAAACCGAATTCTTTGGCCAGCAGTTCATATGACCGCAGCCTGGCCTCATAGCTATGGGTGATAGTAATAATCATACATTCTTCTACCCCATATTGTTCCCCTAAATCCTTAAGCTGATCCTTAACAAAGCTAGAATCCCCGATAATAGTGTTGTTCATCATCTCTTGTGCTTTCTTCTTTTCATCATCAGTAAAATGATAATTCTTAGCTTCTTGCAGGGAAGGAACACCATTTCCTGCTTCACCCTTGTCCTGCTTCAGCTTCCAGACTATGTTACTCCAAGCCAATTCTTTTGCATCCGTTGCCGTTTCTGCACAGATGACCGGGACAGCGATCAATGCCCCCTTATTCCCTGATGAAGTTTCTCTATACCCTCGCAAAATTTCGGGACCGTCCTTATCTGTCATAAAATGACCAAAGGCATAGGGCATACCTTTTTCTGCAGCAAGAACTGCGCTTTTCTCACTTGTTCCAAGCAGCCAAGGTACTGGGGGATGTTCTGGAACAGGACGAGGGGTGACCTTGGAATACATATGGTCATCAGGAAAATCACCCGCAAAGAAAGACAACAGTTCATCCAGCTTATCCGGCATCTTTCGTACTTCTTCAAGAAAGTTATCAGACAGTGCCATGGTAACTTCAGCTGAACCTCCCGGGGCCCTCCCTATTCCCAGGTCTATCCTTCCAGGAAATAAAACAGCAAGCATATTATACCGTTCCGCAATATTATAAGGCTTATAGTGAGGAAGAAGAACAGCCCCAGCGCCCAGCCGAATGGAATTAGTAATCCGGCCGATAGTGCTTAGCATAAGGTCAGGGGCAGGGCATGCAAGTCCTGGCAAGTCATGATGCTCAGCAATCCAATAGCGTGTATAGCCAAGGATATCTGCCCTTTCCGCTAATCGTATCGACTCGTTCAATGCTTCCTCGGCACTGCTTCCCGAAGAAATGGGGCTTTGGTCCAGTATGCTTAACTTCATGCGATTTCCTACTTTCTGGTTAAAAAACCGTCTATTCTGTATTTCCTTTTACATTTAAATGTCTACATCCCCTGAGATTTTAGGCCAGCCATTTAATATGAGACCAGCGTTGACTGGATGTAGTGGTACAGCAGTTCTTCAGTATTGGCAAGGGAGGATTCATGGGTTCGCTCAAAGGCATGAGATGCATCGATTCCAGGGCCGATCAAGCCGTGGATGATATCATGTCCAGAACCTATTGCGGCAGAAGCATCTGATCCATAATAAGGATAAATGTCTAACTTATAGCCAATCTGATGATTCTCTGCTATTTCCGTTAGATGTTTCCGCAGCTCATAGTGGTATGGACCGCTGGCATCTTTCACACAAATGGACACAGTATATTCATCTGTTGACTGTCCATCCCCCATAGCCCCCATATCCACTGCCAGATATTCTACTGTTTCCGATGGAATGTTCGAATTTCCCCCATAACCAATTTCTTCGTTATTTGAAATGAGGAAATGTGTCGTATATGGGAGTTGGATATTTTCTTCCTTCAGTCTTTTAATCAGCTTCAGCAAAACAGCTACACTTGCCTTATCATCCAAATGACGGGATTTAATGAATCCATTTTCTGTCAGCTGGACACGAGGATCAAAAGAAACAAAATCACCGACCTCTATTCCAAGTTCACGTACGTCTTCTGCGCTGTCTACGTTCGCATCGATTCTCACTTCCATATTCTCCTGGTTTCTTTTCGCCTCTCCTGCATCCTTATAAACATGTACAGAAGTTTGGTGCATCAAAATGGTACCAGAAAATATATCTCCTTTTGTTGTTTGAATCTCACAATACTCTCCTTCAATCGAGTTGAAGCGGAAGCCGCCGATTAGATCCAAACGCAGTCTTCCATTATTCTTTACTTCTTTTACCATGGCACCAAGTGTGTCTACATGGGCTGTTAACATTCTATGCTCTGTGTTGTTCCTGCCAGGAAGCGTTGCCAGCAGGCCGCCCTTTCTATTGCGCTTTGTTTCTACACCCAAATCATTCAGATAATCTTCTACAAATTTGACCGCTTTCTGCGTGTTCCCTGTCGGGCTTGGAATAGAAACAAGCTCTTTTATCAATGCTTTTGTCTCTTTCATATTCGGATATGTATTCATTCTGTAAGCCACCTTTCAAGTCTTAAAAATTCATTCTCACTCTTCCTTCTGCTCATAAAGGTGATCAACCAGCGTTTCAGCAGCTTTACGATACAAATTGCTCATCTCGGTAAAGGTCTCAATAAGCAGTACTTTCTCCAGATATTCTTCATCCGAATCTTCCATTTGGTTGATCTCAGCTTCTACTTCAGTAATATGGTCTGCAATCAACTCGTTCATTCTGCTTTTATTATAACGGGAAAGCTTTAATACACTTGCATAAAGTGGTTTAATATCGAAACTCTCCTCGGTAATCTTTTCGTTAATCCGGTCCAGTGTATTCTTTACATCACGGATGCTAAGTGCGCCCTTCATTTGGTAAATCATACTGATCAGGATTAAATGCTCTTTTGAGTATTTCTTGTTCTGCACCGGGAAAAAAAGTTTTCCTTTGGCATAATTGTTAATCATTGTTTTCGTCAATACCTTTTCATCTTTCCTCCGTTTGGAAGCTGCAAAATTGTTCTCAAACAATTGAATGACTTGATCCATATACAGATCCAATTCAGGAATATCTTCTAATGTAAGCCTGCCTTCCTTGTGGAGGCTGTTGATTAACTCCTCATGATCATCCATATCTATACCTCTTTTATGTTTTTAAGTCTATTATAAGGGATATAGTATCATTAGTAAAAGTTTGACTAGATGAGGGCACACATATATACTTTTATATAGTATTAAAAACTACGTAGCAAGGTGTTGATTATTTGAAATTGCATATACGTGAACCAGTCAATGCTCTAACCCATCTATTTGGTGCAATTCTGGCTGCTGTTGGACTAGTGTTTCTGATCATTAAAGCCTCCGGAAACTCTGACTCAGCCATTGCAGTTACTTCTGTGGTCATTTTCGGCATTAGCATGATTCTTCTTTACTCGGCCTCGGCAACCTATCATACCGTGGTAGCAAACGATCAGGTTATTCAATTCCTGCGCAAAGTGGATCATTCGATGATCTATGTATTGATAGCCGGAACCTATACACCATTCTGTTTAATTGTCATGGAAGGCCCCGGCGGGTGGATATTATTTTCCATCGTAAGCAGCCTAGCATTGCTTGGTGTTATTTTCAAACTTACCTGGTTTCATTCACCTAGATGGCTGTCTACTTCCCTTTATGTAGCCTTGGGATGGATTGTAGTCTTCTTCAGTTCCTCATTGGCTCCTGTATTAGGGACCGCTGGTATGCTGAACTTGTTCCTGGGAGGAATTTTCTACACCATCGGCGCCTTGATATATTGGCTGAAACCGAACTTCCTTTCATTCAAGCATATGGGGTTCCACGAGATTTTCCATATATTCATCTTATTTGGCAGTCTGTTTCACTTTATCTGCATCTATTGGTTTGTATTATAAAAGCGTGCGGCCTGAGGCCGTACGCTTTTTTGTTCTTAATTAAACCTTTTGTTCCCCGCTAACTTCGGGGATTTGCTCCATAATTCGAATGATTTTATAGAGCTGGTCATTCACAGGGGTAGAAATTTGGTGCTTTTTCCCCAGCTCACATACTTTGCCGGCGAAATATTCTACCTCTGTCTTTCTATCGTCAGCAATATCCTGCAGCATGGATGTCTGCCCGCCAGGAGAAAGGTTATGTAGTATCGGCCGATAGGAATGTACATCTTTTTCCGTTAAAAAAATTCCTTCCTTTTCAGCAACACGGACCACTTCATACATCGCTTCCTCCACCCAGTCATGCGCTTCAGCAATCTGCTGAAATACATGGTAGCGTGCCTTCAACACAGCTGATGTCTGATTGATGCCGACGTTGAACATAAATTTGGCCCAAACTGTGTGTAGGATGTCCTTAGGGATTTCATAGGGGATTCCAGCCCGGTCGAATAAATCTCTGACCGCCTCTTCATCCTCCGAACCGATCCGATCTTTATCGCCAAAACAAATTCTTCCGATATTTTGGTAACGTACCTCATTCCCTTGACGTACTGCTGCTATCTCCACACACATACTATGAAGGATATGTTCATTTTCAGTAATTTTGAAAATCTCATCTTCACTTGATACACCATTCAGCAATGATAATATGATAGTATCCTTGCCTATATGGTTCTTTACATCCTCCAACGCCTGATGAAGTTCTGCGTTTTTCACTGCGAATATAACCAAATCGGCCGGCTGGCATGTTTCTTCGGGAAGCATATAGCGGAAGTTCAATTCCTCATCATTCACCCTAATCCCCTGTTCAGAATACCTCTTGACCCTTTCCTCATTTGCAACCACCTTGAAGGAATTCCCGAGCAATTGATGGAGCTTGCTGCCATAAGCCGCCCCAACTGCCCCCAATCCCACCAATGAAACTCTTTCGATTCTTTTCATAAGAACTGCCTCACTTCCCATAAAATTTCTCATGACCATTTTAACATAAAATTCTAAAAATATTACCTGCTGTCTTCCCTCTGATAGATTAAATGATGGGTGGTGCCGTTGAAATTCAAGGAAGGTTCTGAAGGTGAGCAAAAAGGAGAAAAGGCTCGTATAAGGGATAAGCTCGGTTCGCCGGCTCAGGACTCTGCTCAAGCGTATCAAGGGGGGATCGGTATTGGTATGGAAAGAGAAAGTAGAAGGTCATCCTGTTGTTAGTGAAGAAAAAAGAGCTTATTAGTCGGCCTGATGAAGGACTCTGAGACGGTCTTATTGTAGATGTGTTTATTCCTGTCTATAAGTCAGCCATAATCAAAGATATATGATTGATGATGCCTATAACATAAAAAAACCACCAATTTATGTATTGGTGGAGACGGTGGGAATCGAACCCACGTCCAGAGGTATCGGCACCCAGGCCTCTACACGCATAGTTGGTATATTGTCATTCACTATCCCCTCAGCCTACCAACAGGCTTTCGGGGAAGCTAGTCTGATTGATTTCAACCGTCATCCTCAGACGGCGGATGATGGTATAGCCCGCTTCATATAAGACCCTTCAATCTGCCACACGGGCGATGGCAGGAAGGATCGCTTTAGTCAGTGCTTAGGCAGCTGCTAAAGCAGGTGTGTTGTTTTCTTTGCCAGTTATATTTAGGCGATAACGTTTTACGAGCCGTAACCTCGACGTGCAACCTGGGCTCGATCTACCCCTGTCGAATCCGTAACGTCCCCATGTAAAAAATGAGAAGCGCTCGGGCAATATATCGAGCATTCTTGTATTTCCTTCAATTACATTAGTAATTATATCATATATTGGAACAAAATCAAGGGGGACCCCGCCCCGGACATCAGCGTACTTGCTCTTTTATAGCCCGGTCGGCATCCCGCTTCATTTGCTTCCGTTTGAGGTCTTCACGCTTATCATATTTTTTCTTCCCTTTTCCAAGACCGAGCAATACTTTTGCATACCCGTTCTTGATGTAGATTTTTAAGGGAACAAGCGCATATCCCTGCTGTTGGATCAGCCCTACCAACTTATCGATTTGTTTGCGGTGCAGAAGCAGTTTCCTGGTCCGTGTCGGGTCATGATTAAATCTGTTTCCCTGCTCATATTCAGCGATATGGAGGTTGATCAGCTGTACTTCCCCCTTGACTATACGAGCGTGGGAATCCTTAATATTGACTCTTCCAGCCCGGATGGACTTGATTTCTGTTCCTTGAAGAACGATCCCTGCTTCATAGGTGTCTTCTATAAAATAATCATGGTTTGCTTTTTTGTTTTGTGCAATTGTTTTTCCTTGACCCTTTGGCATACTGGTTCCTCCTACTACTTACCTGGGACTCCATTTTATCAGACATTGCTGTTTTAGCCAATCAAATCGGGCCACTCTTCATAAAAGAAGCAGACTTACCGCCATAATAGCCATTCCAATGATCACTCCATAAATAGATACATGTGTTTCATCATATCTTTTCGCCGCCGGCAGCAGTTCATCCAGAGAAATGAATATCATAATGCCGGCTACCATAGCGAAGATGATACCGAACATCAACTCTGTAAGGAAGGGCATAAGGAGGAAAAAGGCTACCAGCGCTCCAGCCGGTTCGGCAATACCAGATAAGAATGATAATTTAAACGCTTTTTTCTTATCGTGGGTTGCATAATAAACCGGAACAGACACAGCAATACCCTCAGGAATATTGTGTATAGCTACCGCAATCGCAATGGCCAGACCGATCGATGGATCCTGCAGTGTAGAAACAAATGTAGCTATCCCTTCAGGGAAATTATGAATCCCGATTGCCAATGCGGTGAATGTGCCCATCTTCATGAGCTCGGGATCCTTGATAGCAGCTCCCGGCTGCTTCATATCTTCAATTTTCTTTACTTCATGGGGGTTGGAGTACATGGGAATGAATCTGTCAATTAAAGCAATCAAAATCATACCCGCGAAAAATGATCCTACGGTCAGCCAACTCCCCATCTGCTCACCTAAATCTGCAATAAGCGACTCCTGGGCTTTAAAAAAGATATCGACCATGGAAACATAAATCATGACCCCCGCAGAAAGACCCAGGGCAAAAGATAAGAATTTCGTGTTGGTCGTCTTGGTAAAGAATGCCAAAATGCTTCCGATTCCAGTCGCAAGCCCGGCAAAGAGCGTGAACAAGAATGCCAGTAATACGTTATCCAATGATGTTTCCCTCTTTTCCCTCTAACATTTCCCCACTGCGGGAGGAAGAGTAAATGTTTCGACTTATCCAACATGTAGTTTACTCTCCCTTTTATTCCCTGTCAACAAGAATATTTCCTTCGTGCAACTTTTTAGTGGAGATTCCCAATATATATATATTCAACAGCCCATAAAAAGTGAAAGAAAAGGATGAACCATTAAAAGGTCCATCCCCAGCTTGTTTCTACTTTCTTCTCCGCTGTTTCTGCTTACGACTTTTGGAAGGAGTCGCTTTTATCTTCTTTTTCTTCTTTTTCGGTTCAGGTACATTGACTAATTCGAAATCGACAGCACGCTCATCCAGGTTGACATTGACTACCTTGATTTCCACCTCATCACCCACACGGTACATGTTGGCAGTCCTCTCACCGATTAGTGCATGGCTTTTTTCATCAAAATGGTAATAATCATCTGTTAGATAGCTGACATGGATCAGCCCTTCCACTGTATTTTCAAGCTCGACGAAAAGCCCAAAACTGGTGACAGAACTGATGATGCCCATAAATTCCTCTCCAATTTTGTCCTGCATATATTCTGCTTTCTTCAAATCATCTGTCTCTCTTTCCGCATCGACAGCGGCACGTTCCCGTTCGGACGTATGGCGGGCGATATCAGGCATCTTTTCCTTCCATGCCTGGATGGTTTTCTTCTGCAAGTTTTTCTCAATCAGATAGGTCCGTATTAATCGATGTACAACCAGGTCCGGATATCTGCGGATAGGTGACGTGAAATGGGTATAGAACTCTGTTGCCAATCCAAAGTGGCCGACACTCCTTGGATCATATTTAGCTTGCTGCATGGATCGGAGCATCAATTTATTTACAATCATTTCTTCCGGCCTGCCCTGAACTTCATCAATGACTTTTTGGAGCGCCTGAGGATGAACCTCGTTTGCCGTGCCTTTTACGGTGATTCCCAGTCCGGCTAGGAATTCAAAAAACCTCTCCAACTTTCCCTGATCAGGGTCTTCGTGGATTCGATGTATAAAAGGAACGTCCATCCAATGAAAATGCTCCGCAATTGTTTCGTTCGCTGCCAGCATAAATTCTTCAATCAGCCGCTCACCTACTGATCTTTCACGCAGAACTACATCTTCCGCCTTCCCTTTTTCATCAACCAGCACTTGGGCTTCTTTGAAATCGAAATCTATAGCTCCTCGGCCCATCCGCTTACTGTTCAGGATCTTGGCCAGTTTCTCCATTTGCTCAAACATTGGTACCAGTGACTCATACTTCTTACGTACTTCCTCATCCTTATCCACCAGAATCTTATTTACATCAGAATAGGTCATGCGTTCAGTCGTTTTAATGACACTTTGGAATATTTCGTGGTTGACCACTTCTCCTGAAGTAGTGATTTCCATTTCACACCCCAGTGTCAATCGATCCACCTGTGGATTCAATGAACAAATTCCGTTAGACAATCGATGCGGTATCATTGGGATCACACGGTCAACCAAGTAAACACTGGTTCCCCGTTCAAATGCTTCTTTATCTATTGGTGAATCCTGTTCAACATAGTAGCTGACATCCGCAATATACACACCAAGTTTATAGTTGCCATTATCGAGCTTCTTAACGGTTACTGCGTCATCAAGATCTTTAGCGTCTGCTCCATCTATAGTGACAATGGTTTCATCGCGGAGATCTTTTCTATTTTTGATTTCGTCCTCTGATATGGTCTCCGGTGTATTCGCTGCCTGTTCGAGTACTTCGTCCGGAAAATCCACCGTAATTCCATGCTTATGGATGATGGAAATGATATCAATTCCCGGGTCGTTTTTATGACCGAGTATATGAATGATTTCCCCTTCTGCACTTTTGCGCCCTTCCGGATATTTGGTAATGTGTGCAATAACCTTATGGCCGCTCACTGCGCCATTCGTACTGTTCTTCGGAATGAAAATATCATTGGGGATCCGCTTGTCATCAGCAATTACAAAACCGAAAGAGCGGTTATCCTCATAAGTCCCGACAACTTGGAGAACAGCACGCTCAAGGATACGGATCACAACACCTTCTGGACGGTTCCCATCTTCCTCTGTTTTTTCGAGACGTACAAGCACACGATCATTATTCATAGCTGATGCAAGATCAGAACTATGAATATATACATCTCTTTGATCTTCATCATCCGGAATCAAAAATGCGAATCCCTTCGCATGCATTTGGATTCTTCCTCGGATAAGGTTCATCTTTTCAGGAAGGCCGAAACGATTTTTTCTAGTCCGGACCAGTTCTCCTTCTTCTTCCAGCTCATTCAAAGCCTTGACGAGTTCCTTAAACTCTACAGCATCCTCCAACTGGAGGGATTTCTCGATTTCATCCACCGCTAATGGCTTTGTCCCTGATTCTTTAAAATAATTTAGTATTTTCTCTTTCATATAAATCACCCTCTTCCTTCTCATCTTTTCCTTATTCTGTGTAATTTAATCATTTTTCCAATCTAGGGATTCCAGAAATTCATAGATATCTTCATACAGTTTCTCTTTTTCTTTCCCCATCGTAATTACATGGCCGGATTCTTCATACCATTTGATTTCCTTTTTATCTGATTCCACATTTTCATAGATGTAGTCTGCACTCTCCGTATTAATCATTTCATCCTTTCGTGCCTGAACGACTAGTGCTGGAGCATATATGGTATCTATTTCTCCACGTACCCCATTAATAAAGTTCTCCACTTGGTCGAACACCTCACCAGAACGTTCCATCAAGGATTCTACTTCTTGTTGGATGGTTGCCTGGTCCTTGCCTTCCAACTGTTTGTATTCTTTTGAGAATAATTTAAAGCCCTTAGTCAACTGTGTTTCATTATCGAAAAACATCGGCGAACACATCGGGATGACCGCTTTTACCTTTTCGGAATAAGCAAGCTTCAGGCCAAGTACTCCGCCAAGCGAAAGCCCTGCGACCGCTATCTCATCATAACCGAGTTCCCTGAGATGATAATAAGCGTTTTTCACATCCTCCCACCATTGGTCTGCATTTGTTTCTATCAGTTCCTCCGGCGGCGCCCCATGCCCCCTGTAAATTGGCGCATGGCTTGTATATCCTTTCTTCTCAAGGAAGCGCCCAAGCATCCGGACGTCGGCTGTATGCCCGGTAAATCCGTGAAGCAGCAGCACAGCCCTCGATCCTGCTTCAAATGTAAAAGGTTTTGGTTGAACTACTTTCATCTCTACTACATCTCCTTATACTGTCCTATTATCTACTTTACCCTTTAATGAATACAGTATCACATTGAAAGAACAAAAAACCCTTACCACGTCTGTGATAAGGGTCTGTTTTCCATTATATAACGTATCCGCTCAGAAAAGCTAACAGGAAGAATATGACACCCGTTACAATTGTTCCCCGATGCAAGACATAATCGATCCCGCGTGCTTTCTGCTTTCCAAATAACTGCTCGGCTCCCCCAGAAATTGCTCCGGACAGACCGGCACTCTTACCAGACTGCAAGAGAATCAGGATAACCATAATAATTGCATCTGCGACCAATAATATGTTTATAGTAGCTGCCATTTTGCGTACAATCCCCCTTGAACTAGAAAAGCATATGCGCACATCTGCATCCCCACTCAAGGGACTGGCGCAAATTATGCCGGACAGGCTATACTTTACTACATACTTTAGCATATCCAGCATGATACAGGCAAGGTTTATTTATTCAAACAAATGGACGTCCTTCAAAATACCATCTATGATAGAAAGTAGGATAATGAAGAAACAGGTGATCATCTTGGAAACAGAATACTGGCAGTTGATGAGTGATAAAACAGAAGTGTACACCAAAAAATGGCACCAACCGGGAACTGAGCCTAAAGCAATTGTCCAACTGGCCCACGGGATGGTCGAACATATCAACCGATACAATGAATTTGCAGAATACCTCCTGGATCAAGGAATTTTCGTTTATGGCAACGACCATCGCGGGCATGGCAAAACAGCTGTGAAACAAGGGAAATTCGGCTATTTTGCAGAAAAGGACGGTTTTGCCAGAGTTACCAGGGACCTTATAGAAATTACAGAAAGAATCAGACAAGATCACCCTGCTGTCCCAATATTTCTACTGGGGCACAGCATGGGCTCTTTTATGGTACGAAGATATATTCAGTCCGAGAGCAAGGAATTGAGCGGGGCCATCATGATGGGGACGGGTTACTATTCCAACATCCTCTCCCGTTTCGGCAGGGGCATCTCCTCCATCCTCCCGCGGGACCAAGAGTCAGCATTCATGCATGAACTCGTCTTCGGATTCAATAATCGCAGAATTGCGCAGAAGGTTACCAGCTTTGATTGGCTGAGTTCCGACCCGGAAGAAGTGCAGGCATTTCTTGACGATCCGTATACCGACTTCATCCCCACGGGAAGTTTCTTTCATGATTTGATGACAGGGATCTCCGAAATCCACAACCGCCAAAAACTTAATGCCGTTAGGAGCGACCTTCCGCTGTTGTTCATCAGTGGTGCTCAGGACCCGGTCGGAGCCTATGAAAAGGGTATCTGGAAAACAGCCCGCCTCTACCTCAAAGCAGGTGTCCAGGACATAACCGCCATGCTCTTCCCCGAGGGCAGACATGAGATACTGCATGAGGTGAATAAAGAAGAAGTATTCGAACAAATCTATGCATGGATACACCATCGGATAAAGTGAGCAGACCGCGGTGCCTATGCTTGAATTAATAGGGACCAAAAGGTAAAATACTGGTTGGAAACATGTTAAAGAAGGGCTGGTAGAATTATAATGACCAACATACAAGGAATAGCAGCATCACAGGGAATTGCGATTGCTAAGGCCTATCAGTTGACTACACCTGATCTGAGCTTTGAAAAGAAAAAGACGGATAACCCTCAACATGAGGCGGAACGTTTAGATAATGCTTTGAACATATCCAAACAGGAATTGGAAAAGATTAAAGCACATACACTGAAAGAGCTTGGAGAAGAGCATGCTGAAATTTTCTCAGCACACCTCCTGGTGTTGAGTGATCCAGAGCTGATCAATCCAATCAAGGACAAAATAACTTCTGAAAAGGTGATTGCAGAAACTGCTTTAGAAGAAACAGCTAACATGTTTATCGATATGTTTAAAAATATGGATAACGAATATATGCGGGAACGGGCGGCAGATATCCAGGACGTTACCAAACGCGTGATGTCCCATCTTCTGGGAGCAAGCTTCCCTGATCCTGCACTGATCGATGAAGAGGTGGTGGTTATTGCCAATGACCTGACTCCCTCAGATACTGCTCAGCTCAACCGCCAATTTGTCAAAGGTTTTGCAACCGATATCGGCGGAAGAACTTCCCATTCAGCAATTATGGCCAGATCTCTTGAAATTCCTGCAGTAGTTGGAACGAAAGAAGCGACCGAGACCATCAACTCAGATGACATGATTATCATCGATGGAAATGAAGGTAAGGTGCTTGTAAATCCTTCTGAAAGTGAGTTGGCTGAATACCGCAGAAAACAGGAAGAATTTGAACAGCAGAAGGAAGAGTGGGCAAAGTTGAAGGATGAACCCACTTTCTCCCAAGATGGCGAGCAAGTTGAACTTGCTGCCAACATCGGAACTCCAGATGATGTGGGAGGAGTTCTGAACAATGGCGGCGAAGGAATCGGTCTCTACCGTACGGAATTCCTTTACATGGGCAAGAGTGAGCTCCCTACTGAAGAGGAGCAATTCGAAGCTTATAAGTCCGTCCTCGAACAAATGGGTGATAAGCCTGTCGTCGTTCGTACGCTGGACATAGGGGGAGACAAGGAACTGGACTATATGGACCTGCCTAAAGAGCTCAACCCATTCCTTGGATTCCGAGCGATCCGTTTCTGCTTGGAAAATGAAGATGTTTTCCGTCCGCAGTTGCGTGCGCTACTGCGGGCAAGTGTACACGGCACTCTGAAAATCATGTTCCCTATGATTGCAACATTGGAAGAGTTCCGCCAGGCTAAAGCAATTTTGCTTGATGAAAAAGAAAAGCTGGCCAGCGAAGGAATTAAAACTTCCGATAATATCGAGGTAGGAATTATGGTAGAGATTCCATCTACTGCGGTAATTGCCAAGCAGTTTGCTAAAGAAGTCGATTTCTTCAGCATCGGCACCAATGACCTTATCCAGTATACAATGGCTGCGGACCGGATGAATGAGCAGGTTTCCTATCTATACCAGCCATACCATCCTGCCATCCTGAATCTTGTGAACAATGTAATTGAAGCTGCTCACAGTGAAGGAAAGTGGGCTGGCATGTGCGGAGAAATGGCCGGCGATTCCATAGCTATTCCAATTCTTTTAGGGCTCGGCTTGGATGAATTCAGCATGAGCGCCACTTCTATACTGCAGGCACGAAGCCAAATAAGCGGCCTGTCGAAGGAAAAAATGGCATCCTATAAAGACAAACTGCTTTCCATGGGAACAGCAGAAGAAGTCGTTGAATTCGTTAAAGAAAAGACTAATTAATAATGGAGGCGGCCGGTGTATCAGCACCGGCCGCCTTTTTTGCTCTGCTTCAGCAGCTGATAAATCGAAGCTTCTTCTGAATTGGTGTTCTACCCTNTATCACGAGGAATTTTGGCAGGATAGCCGATCTGCATGACTGCTGCTATTTTATCCTCTTCGGCATCCAGCCCTATACTTTCAAGAAATGCCGGATCATGCATAAAAGGAGTTATTGTCCATAGCATGCCAATTCCATATTCCCATGCCGCAAGTTGGGAATTCTGTATAAATGCACAGACTGCCGAATACTCCTCCTCATTCCTGATAGGGTCTTCTTCCTTCTTATAGTAGATGACGGCATGATGCGGTATATCCAGGAGGAAAGATTTCATGGAATCTTCCAGTTTTGCTGTCTTAGGATGGTTGTCATCTGGAATCATCGCAAGCCTCCGATAACTTGCAATAATCCGCTCCACAAGTCTCTTTTTTCCGTTTTGCTGATATATCCTAACATTCCACGGTTCCTTCATATAATGAGAGGGTGCATACGAACCATAAGTAAAAATATCTTCCAAGATAGAAGGATCTATTTCTTTGTCCTGAAAGTTATGTATTGACCTTCTTTGTTTAATTGCCTGCAGCAATTCGACAACAACCACCCCTTCCTATGATGATACTATTACCATAGCACAGTTCCCAGCCATAGCAAATCAACCAAATTGTTGTCGGACCATTACAGACATGAAATCGGTGTAGAAGCGGTGATAATCTAGATCGAATGCTATCCGATGCTGTTTCACCTCTGTATCTGTTTCTTCCTCCAGGCTTCCAAATGGGCGGATATCTGCTATACTATGGCCCCTTTCCGTCCCTTCCCTTGCTTGCACCACATGGACCGGCAACCGCCGGAAAAACAGCATGCTTGTATGAATTACTGCCATCAGGGTAAGCACATCATGTAATGGGACTCCCTGGATCAAGGGATTTCTCTCTTTATAGAAATTGTAATAATAGTCCAGTAACGGCTTTACTATATGGATCGGCCCCATTTCATGTACATTTTTAATCATCCCGGGGGTTGCTATGGCCCTTTCTGTAACATTGAGCGGGATGATGCTTAGATTCTCGGCCGATGATAATACAATTTGTGCAGCAACTGGATCACCATGGAAATTTGCCTCCGCAACTGCTGTGACATTTCCCGGCACCCAGAATGCCCCTCCCATAATATAATAGCTTTTCACTGTCTGCATCAGCTGCGGGTAAGTAATAAATAAAGCGGCAAGCGAGGTCAGCCTTCCAATACTGACTACGGTCAAATCATGTTGATATGCCCGGATGATATCAGTAATAGCAAAAAAATTCTCCTCCTCGATATCTGCCCCATCAGGAGAAGGAATAATCGGGCCAAGTCCGTATTCCCCATGGATTTCCGGCACAAAATCAAATGGATCCCCAGTCATCGGTTTTTCTGCTCCTGCCACTATTGGGACGTGCGCTGTTTCTTCCCCGAACAACTCCTGCAAGTAATGGACAGTAGCAAGAGCGTTCTCCCTTGGCACGTTCCCATAATCGGCTACCACTCCTACTATATCTATCGCATCATTTAGATACGCATAGATCAGCGCCATACTGTCATCAATCCCGACATCGCAGAATAGCAAGACTTTCTTTCCCACCACTTCACCTCCAACAGTTATCAATCATTACCTAATACCCCTCTACCCAGTCTATTCTAATTCCAACTGAGCCATGATGGACTGTCTTTATTTTCCAAAAGAGGAAAGGGCAAAGGTGTAGACTGGCAGCTTAGCAAGTCCGGCTGTGTCCGTGTATCGGTTTGAAGCACGCTATAATTTTCTTGCCAAAAAAACAAAGAGACAGGAGCCCTGTCTCTTTGTATGGATTTCATTTTTATTTTTTTAGGTTATAGAATGAATCTAATCCACCATATTCACCCATGCCAGCTAATTCATCTTCAATACGGAGCAGCTGGTTGTATTTCGCAACACGGTCTGTACGGGATGGTGCACCAGTCTTAATTTGACCTGCATTGGTAGCTACAGCTATATCAGCGATAGTCGCATCTTCTGTCTCACCAGAACGGTGGGAAATAACGGCAGTATATCCTGCCCGTTTAGCCATTTCGATTGCTTCAAACGTTTCGGTCAATGTACCGATCTGATTCACTTTAACAAGGATGGAATTGCCTACGCCTTGTTCAATTCCTTGAGAAAGCTTGACTGTATTGGTAACGAATAAATCATCGCCAACAAGCTGTACACGGTCTCCAAGACGTTTTGTAAGCACTTTGAAACCGTCCCAGTCGTTCTCGTCCAGGCCGTCCTCGATAGAAATGATTGGGTATTTGTTGATCATATCTTCATACCAATCAACCATTTCCTCAGAAGTGCGGACAACACCTTCACCTTTCAAGTTATACTTGCCATCCTCATAAATTTCAGATGCTGCCACGTCCATAGCAAGTTTTACTTCCTCGCCTGGCTTATAGCCGGCTGCTTCAATAGCTTCTACGATTGTTTGCAGTGCCTCTTCGTTGGAACTGAGATTTGGAGCAAATCCGCCTTCATCACCCACGCCTGTATTATAACCTTTGTTTTTCAGTACTTTCTTCAGTGAATGGAAAATTTCTGCTCCCGTACGCAAAGCTTCCTTGAAAGTCGGAGCAGCAACAGGCATGATCATGAATTCTTGGATATCCACGTTGTTATCCGCATGCTCTCCACCATTTAGGATATTCATCATTGGTGTTGGGAGTGTCTTGGCATTAAACCCGCCAAGGTAGTTGTATAACGGTACTTCCAAATAGCTTGCAGCAGCATGTGCAGCTGCCATGGATACACCCAGAATGGCATTGGCTCCCAATTTCCCTTTATTTTCTGTCCCATCGAGTTCGATCATAAGGCCATCAATAATATTTTGGCGGGTAACATCCATCCCAAGCAGTTCTGGTGCAATAATTTCGTTTACATTGTTCACTGCTTTGCTTACCCCTTTACCGAGGTAGCGATCCTCGTCGCCATCACGCAGTTCTACTGCTTCATATTCACCGGTTGAAGCACCACTTGGCACCAATGCAGAACCGAATGCGCCTGACTCTGTGAAAATTTCTACTTCTACGGTAGGATTGCCGCGTGAATCCAATACCTCTCGAGCATAAACATCTGTAATATATGGCATGAAAATCTCTCCTTTTAATTGTTTTTCGTATTTTTAATCAATGATTCTCCGGTCATTTCTTTCGGCTTGTCTACATTAAGCAGATCCAGCAGGGTGGGAGCAATGTCAGCCAAAATGCCACCATCGCGCAGTTCTGCATCTTCTTTGGTTACAATGATCGGAACTGGATTTGTGGTATGGGCAGTCATTGGCTTACCTTCTTCAGTCAGAACCTCATCCGAGTTCCCATGGTCAGCTGTAATAATTGCATTTCCGCCAAGCTCTAAAATTTTATCGACTACTTTTCCAAGGCATTCATCTACCGTCTCAATCGCATCGATGGTTGGCTGCAGCATACCTGAGTGTCCAACCATATCCGGATTGGCAAAGTTCAAGATGATTGCATTCTGATTCCCAGTCTCAAGTTCCTCAAGCAGAGCATCTGTTACTTCATATGCGCTCATTTCCGGCTTTAAATCATAGGTAGCAACCTTTGGTGAATCAATGAGGATTCTTTTTTCTCCAGGGAATTCTGCTTCACGGCCGCCACTCATGAAGAAGGTTACATGCGGATATTTTTCCGTCTCTGCAATCCGCAGCTGATTGAGGTTGTTCTGGGAAAGCACTTCGCCAACCGTATTATCAAGGTTCACCGGTTCATAGGCAACATAGCCGTCGACCGATTCACTGAAGTTTGTCAGCATAACAAAATCCAGACCTTTTGGCGCTCCCTCACCTCGGTCAAAGTCGCGGAAATCTTTATTGGCAAATGTCCTGGATATCTGGATGGCTCTGTCCGGACGGAAGTTATAGAAGATGATAGAGTCTTCATCTTCTACTTTACCGACAGGTTCTCCATCTTCATCTACAATGACGGAAGGAATGACAAATTCGTCATAGATTTCATTCGCATAAGAATCATCAACTACTTCAAAGGCATTCCAATAGGTTGGCCCCATACCATATACCATGGCATCATAGGCTTTTTTCACACGCTCCCAGCGCTTATCCCTGTCCATGGAATAATAACGGCCTGAAACTGTAGCAATCTTACCGATTCCCAGCTCTTTCATCTTTTCTTCCGTTTGTTCCAGGTATTTTTTCGCTGACTTTTGACCAACATCCCTGCCATCCAAAAATGCGTGGACGTACACTTCCTGCATATTCTCCCGCTTGGCAAGGTCCAACAGGGCAAACATATGCCTGATATGGCTGTGGACACCACCGTCCGACAGCAGGCCGAATATATGGAGCGCTTTTCCTTTTTCTTTGGCTTTGCGGATGGATTTCAAGAATGCTTTTACTTCAAAGAAATCTCCATCCTCAATGGAGATGTTCACCCTGGACAGACTCTGATAGACTATCCGGCCAGCCCCGATATTAAGGTGGCCAACTTCCGAATTACCCATCTGTCCGTCAGGCAGTCCGACTGCTTCTCCACTTGCAGTCAGCTGGTTATGGGCAAATTGATTCCAATAACGGTCGAAGTTGGGAGTGTGCGCTTGTTTTACTGCATTCCCTTCTTCCTCGTCCCTGATGGCATAGCCATCGAGAATGATTAATGCACCTAGTTTGTTCTGACTCATTTCGTACCTGCCTCCACTAGCTGAAGATAGGACTCTGCTTCCACACTGGCCCCCCCGACTAGAGCACCGTCAATGTCTGATTGGGAAAGCAATTCATCAATATTGCCAGGCTTCACGCTTCCACCGTATTGAATAACAACTTGGTCGGCAACTTCCTGTGAAGTTATATTCCCCACTACATTACGGATGTGGGAACAAACTTCATTGGCATCTTCACTGGAAGCCGTCTTGCCAGTTCCAATGGCCCAGATTGGTTCATAAGCAATAATTGTTTGGGCCACTTGTTGATCAGAGAGGCCCTCCAATGCTTTATTCACTTGTTTTTCCACATGGTTTTTGGTTTCGTCTGCCTCACGCTGCTCTAAAGTTTCTCCTACACATACAATCGGCGTGAGCTGGTGCGTGAATGCTGCATGAACTTTTTTGTTGACTGTCTCATCTGTTTCACCAAAGTGTTCCCTACGCTCGGAATGTCCAAGTACAACATGAGAAACACCCAGATCTTTCAGCATTACGGGGCTTACTTCCCCAGTAAAGGCTCCTTTATCTTCAAAATGCATATTTTGTGCGCCAATTTTAATCTCTGTTCCCTTTGTTTTTTCCACCAAAGATGGCAGAAATGGAAATGGCGCACATACAACGGCTTCTGATTTATCACTTTGAGGAGCCTTTTCTGCTGCCTGTTCGATAAAATCATTAGCTTCTGACAGAGTTTTATTCATCTTCCAGTTACCTGCTATAACACGTTTGCGCATACGATCACCTCTCCTGGATATTCGATTTCTTCTACTTGTCGTTAAGTGCGGCTACACCCGGCAAGGTCTTCCCTTCCATGAACTCTAAGGAAGCGCCGCCTCCGGTGGATACATGATCCATCTGTTCAGCATATCCGAATTTCTCGACAGCTGCAGCAGAATCCCCTCCGCCTATTACAGTATAACCTTCTGTACGGGATAAGGCTTCTGCAACGGATTTCGTTCCTTCAGCAAATGTCTCCAATTCGAATACTCCCATAGGTCCGTTCCAAATAATCAGCTTTGAATCAGCTACAACCTGAGCATACTTTTCCCTAGTTTTTGGACCAATATCCAAAGCTTCCCAATCACTTGGAATGGAATCAATACTTATTTCTTTAGTATTTGCACTGTCTGAAAAATCATCGGCAACTACTACATCCTCTGGCAGCAGGAAGTTGACCCCATTTTTTTCAGCTTTTTGCATAAACTCATTCGCAAGGTCAATTTTGTCTTCTTCAAGAAGAGACTTTCCTATTTCATAACCTTTTGCTTTAAGGAAGGTATAGCCCAAGCCTCCGCCGATGATCAAGTTATCTACCTTATCAAGAAGATTATCGATCACACTAATTTTATCTTTTACTTTTGCACCACCAATAATGGCCGTAAAAGGACGTTCAGGATTTTCCAGCGCTTTGCCCAATACATCAATCTCTTTTTCCATCAGAAATCCTGCTGCTGCCGGAAGTTTTTCTGCCACCCCTGCAGTAGAAGCATGGGCGCGATGTGCTGCGCCAAAGGCATCATTCACATAAAGGTCGGCCATATCGGCAAAAGCCTGGGCCAGTTCCTCATCATTGTTCTCTTCCCCGGCTTCAAAGCGGACATTCTCCAATAGCAGGATTTCCCCTTCATTTAGATTGGAGAGTGCTTCATTTACTTCTTTGCCAAATACGGAATCTGTTTTGACTACTTCCTTGCCTGTCAAATCACTTAAACGTTCGGCGACAGGATCAAGCCGGAGTTCATCCACCGCCTGGCCTTTCGGGCGGCCAAGATGGCTTGCCAGTATCACAATGGCACCGTTGTCGGCCAGATGTTTAATTGTTGGCAGTGCAGCTTTAATACGTGTGTCATCGGTTACTTTCCCGTCTTTCATAGGAACATTGAAATCCACACGGCAAAAAACTCTCTTTCCTTTTACGTCCACATCATGAAGCGTCTTTTTATTCATCGATACACCCTCCTATAGTTGGCTATGTACTATCTTTGATACACAATAGCTGTTCCCTGATATGGAAACTAAATAACTAGTGCATTCAAAGAAAACGGAGGAGGAACACTGCCCTCCTCCGCGTTTTTTCTTACAATCCTTTTTCTTTCATGAAGACAGCGAGATCTACACAACGGGATGAGTAGCCCATTTCGTTGTCATACCAAGAAACAACTTTGACCATGTTATCTTCCAGAATCATTGTTGATAGGCCATCAACGATAGAAGAATGAGTGTTTCCTACAATGTCAGTGGATACCAGTGGATCCTCACTGTACTGCATGATTCCTTTAAGAGGGCCTTCAGCAGCCTCTTTCATGGCATTGTTTACATCTTCAGCAGTAACATTCTTGTCCAGTTCTGCTACCAGATCTGTCAGGGAACCATCTGGAGTTGGAACACGGACAGCCATACCGTTCAGCTTGCCATTCAATTCTGGAAGCACTTTACCTACTGCTTTAGCTGCACCAGTGGTAGTCGGAATAATATTTTGCGCTGCTGCACGTGCACGACGATAGTCCTTATGTGGCAGGTCGAGGATCTGCTGATCATTTGTATAGGAATGGATCGTTGTCATCAGACCGCGCTTGATGCCGAATGTATCATGAAGAACTTTTGCAAATGGTGCAAGACAGTTGGTAGTGCAGGATGCATTTGAAATGATGTCATGCTGAGCTGGGTCATACTGGTCATCATTAACACCCATTACCATGGTCAAATCTTCATCCTGAGCAGGTGCAGAGATGATTACTTTCTTAGCACCGGCTTCAATATGCTTCTTGGCATCTTCCCCTTTTGTAAAGCGTCCAGTGGACTCGATGACGATCTCTACTCCGAGGTCTCCCCATCCCAGGTTAGCTGGATCGCGCTCGGAAAGCACCTGGAATTCTTTTCCGCCAACAGCGATATTAGAGCCGTTAACAGTTACTTCCTCTTCCAATTTACCATGAACTGAATCATATTTCAGCAGATGTGCAAGCATATTTGCATCTGTTAGGTCATTTACTGCTACTACTTCTACTTCATCATTCTTCAATGCTTGACGGAATACATTACGTCCAATTCTCCCAAAACCATTAATACCAATTTTTACTGCCATGTTTATTCCTCCTAGATGTTTCTAAATTTTATATTTTATAATCAAAGGGAACTATAGTTACCCTTTAATATCTGTTCAGCCGCTGCCCGGTCTGTAATGAGCAGGTCGCTTTTTCCCTGCTGAAAATAGGATGCTATCGCTTGCCCTTTGGATTTTCCACCCGCTATCGTGATGACCTGCTTGATCCCCAGGAGATCTTCCAGCTGAAGTCCGACTGTCCTTACTTTATGGACAATATCTCCTCTTTCATCAAAGTAATATCCGAATGCTTCACTTACTGCGTTCGCTTCCTTCAATTTATCCAGGATCGATAACTCGGTTTTCCTCCGCCGGGCCATGGAAAGTGCATCACCCACTCCATGCAGCACAATATCGGCATTTTTGATAATCTGCACCATTTCATGGATGGATGGTTCATTGATCAACGTCTGATAGGTCCTCTCACTAATCGGGTCGGGTACGTAAAGCATCCGGTAATCACCCATTGCTCTTTTGGCCATTTCGGCAGCAATTCTGCTTGCCTGATTTTCGACCTTTTCACCTACACCGCCCCTGGCAGGTACAAACAGCAAATCATCCTGCTCGTTAAGAGGAGTCATGACATCCGCTACCGCTGCCACCGTGGATCCTCCGGTTACGGCAATGGTAACTCCCGATTTGACTATCTCTTTCAAATAGGACACACATGCTTTTCCCATTTCCTGTTTAATCCATGGATCTTCATCACTGTTTCCTGGGACAATAATAACATTCTCTACTTGTAAGGTTTCCTTTATTCGTTTTTCTAAAACTTCGAGGCCTGAGATTTCGCCCATGAAGGAAACCAGCTGTTCAAGAATTAACTTTCCCTCTTCTGTTATATACATTCCTTTAGAAGTTACTTCCAACAGCCCCTGTTTGTGCAGGAAGTCCACCTCACTCCGGACATAGCGCTCGGTCAGGTTTATATTCTCCACAATAGCCCTTCTTCCGATAGGCTGAAAGTGCTCAACAATATGAAGAATAGCATACCTTTGCTGCATTATTTTCAACAGATCAGGGACCAGTTTTTTTTGTGCATCTGTTAAAGCTTTCATGAAAGAACTCCTTTTTAAGCGGGGCAAAAATGACCCGGATGAACATATTCTGTCCCACCCGCAATTTCATGATACCATAAATTTAAGATTATACAATCAATTTGCCGAGGAAATCTTATTCCCCAGCTTCATTCTCCTCTTTTAGTAATCTTTCCAGACTTTCATAACTGATCTCTTCACCATTCAATTCTCTGCTTCCCACCTCGATCACAGGGATTTCGAGCTGATACCTCTCCAGCCATTCATCATTACTGTAAATATCACGTTCCTCCATTTCCAATGGATGTTCTCCGTGGAATAATGACAGCAATGCCTTTGCGTCCTCGCATAATGGACAATGTTCTTTTGTATATATAATTACCTTCATCCGTTCTCTTTCCTTTCTTTACGTTTTACAGAAGAAGGAATCTTCAACTGCTTTCTATATTTCATAACCGTCCGGCGGGCAACTGAAATGTTGAATTCATCCTCCAGTTTCCTCCGTATCGACTCATCTGACAGGGGCTTAGCTTTATCCTCGTGCTGTACGAATTCCTGTATCATCTTTTTCACAGCAAACGAGGAGGTCTGCTTGCCGTTGGACTGCCTAATCCCAGACTGGAGAAAAAACTTTATAGGAAAAACTCCTTGGTTGGTCTGCACATATTTATTATTGATAGCCCGGCTTACCGTAGAAATATGAACACCAACTTCTTCAGCTATCTCACGGAGAGTAAGCGGTCTCAGCATGAAAGCCCCATGTTCAAAATACATGTACTGCTTCTCTACGATGACGTGGATAATTTGTTCCAGGGTATTGGTCCGATAGGAAATAGCCTGCTTCAGCCAATCAATCTGTTTATATTTTTCTCTTAAGTATGAAGCAGCCTCTTTATCAAGCTCTGCTCCTTCCATATAACCATTATTTACTTTTATATCAGGTGAATTCCATTTAAAAAATGAAATTTTCCATGTACCTGCCTCTTTATATATAGAAGCTTCGGGTATGATATAGTCCGGCTGTCTGGTTTCAAGGAGATGGCCTGGCTTTGGGTGGCAGGATTTTATCTGTTCAATGATGCCTGCAGCCTCTTCTATAGAGACCGAATAATGTTCTGCGATATCCTTGCTGTTCTCTTCAGCCACCCACACTAGATGTTCTGCCAACAGTTCCTCCACGAATGGCTGGTAACTTTCCTTTTGCCTGAGTTGCAGCACAATACATTCTCCCAATGTTCTGGCGCCAATACCAGGTGGATCTAGCTGTTGGATTTTTCCAAGTGCCTCTTCAGCTGTTTCCCGGGGGATCTCCAGTTTCTCTGACCAAATATCCACATCTATATCCAGGTAACCGTCTTCATTCAGTGAGTCAATTCCAAATTCAATGACAGGGATTAATTCCTTCCTGACATTCAACGTATACAGCTGATTCCTTAATTGATCATACATCGTCTCTTCTGCCTGGTTAATCTCTCCGATAGAAAAGTCGTCTGTATTTCCTGCTTTATATCGGGAGATATCATAATCAAAGTTAACTTCTTCAATCAGTGGATTTTCTTTTGAAACCTCTTTAATGTAATCAATAAGCTCTACACTGGAAAATTGAAGTATCTGTAATGATTGGAGCAGGGACTGGTTCATCTTCCATTCCAGCCGCTGCTCTTGTATGAGTCTTGGCTCCATGCTATTCCCTCCTCGCCCGCCTTCTTCTCTCCATAGTGCCATATTAGACCCTATGCTGTCACCAGGAAGGCCCAGAGCAACGCTTTTAGAGGTGGATGGATGCCATCATCTTCCTTTATAATAAGAAAAGAACTGAAACGGATTAATGGAGGCAAGTGTGATGATTGAAGTTTATACAGACGGGGCATCCAGCGGAGATCCCGGCAAGAGCGGTGCAGGCATCTATATTAAAAAGGATGGGAACGAATTGGAATATGCTTTCCCACTGGGAGTTGTTTCGAACCATGAGGCAGAATTCTTGGCAGTGCTAAAAGCACTTGAGGTCTGTCAAAAGGAATTCCCTGGTGAGATACTTTCCTTCCGTTCTGACTCAAAGCTTGTGGTAGACGCCGTGGAACGAAATTATATAAAAAATGAAAAATACGCCCCTCTACTTCAGAGGATCAATGAGGCATCCGATACCTTTCCATACTTCTTTATGAAGTGGATTCCGGAGAAACAGAATAAACATGCAGACTATCTTGCAAAAAAAGGAATCCAGCTGAATGATTGATTTCTAAAATCAAAAGGGAGCCCACATTTACTATTTGGGCTCCCTTTTTTCATATATAAATCTACTTTCCCCGGTACCCGGTATTGGCTCTTACCTTTACTTCCATATATCGTTCCATATCATATTCCTTTGATAAGATGGTGCCGAGAAGGCCCCCAAGAAATCCGACCGGGACGGAGATGATTGCTGGATTAGTCAACGGGAAGATTGGGTCGCCCTGAAAGATAGCTGCACCAGCTTCCGGAGATATTACATTTGGACTGATAGATACAAGAATAACAGCAGTAAGAAGGCCGGACAGCATGGCACTTATTGCCCCGCTTGTATTAAATCTCTTCCAGTAGATCGTATACAAAATAACAGGAAGGTTCGCACTAGCCGCCACACAAAATGCCAAAGAAACAAGAAAGGCAACATTGAGATTCTGGGCAAATAGCGCCAGTAAAATGGATGATACGGCAACTGCAAGTGACGCATAACGTGCTGCCACCATTTGCTGTTGATCCGTTGCTTTCCCTTTTTTGATGATTTGTCCATAGATATCATGGGCAAACGCCGATGCCCCCGATAAAACAAGGCCTGCTACAACTGCGAGAATAGTAGCGAAGGCGACGGCTGCAACAAATGACATCAGCAAGTCTCCACCCAACGCCTCTGCCAATAATGGAGCAGCCATATTGCCAGCTGGATTTGCCTGTAGTATCCGGCTCTCTCCAACAAATGCCGCCGCTCCAAACCCAAGAAATATGGTGAGGATATAAAAGATGCCGACTACCCAGGTCGCAGTTACGACCGAAGTTCTTGCTGTTTTAGCATCTTTCACCGTAAAGAAGCGCATTAGAATATGTGGAAGGCCGGCGGTTCCCAGCACCAGTGCCACCATCAAAGAAATCGTATCGAGCGGTACAGTGTATTGCAATCCTGGATTCAAATAAGACTCTCCATGACTTGTTGCCGTTTTCGCTTCCCTGAACATTTCCATGATATTAAAATTGAATTGCAGCAGAACGAGAAAAGCAATGACAACGGTACCAAGCATAAGGAGTACTGCCTTAGTAATCTGTACCCAGCTGGTGGCCGTCATTCCTCCGAATAAAACATATATTGTCATCATAACTCCGACCAGCAAAACCGCCATCCAGTAGTCGATGCCGAACAACAATTGAATGAGCGCTCCAGCTCCCACCAGCTGTGCAATCATATAGAAAATAACAATAGTAATGGTGCTTAGGGCAGCAACTGCCCTTACCTTCCGGGCATCAAAACGAGCATTAATCATATCGGCAAGTGTGTACTTGCCTAGATTTCTAAGCGGCTCTGCCACCAGGAACAAAACCACTAAATAGGCCACTAAGTATCCAATACTGTAGAAAAACCCATCGAACCCAAACAAGGCGATAGCCCCGGCGATTCCGAGAAATGATGCTGCCGATAAGTAATCACCTGCAATAGCCAGGCCATTCTGCCAGCCGGTCAACCCTCCCCCGGCAGTATAGAAATCACCTGTAGTTTTTGTACGCTTGGCCGCATAGTAGGTGATCAGCAGTGTCGCTCCCACAATCAACAGAAACAGCGTAATAACAGTTGCATTCATCTTTCTCTCCCCCCTTTGTCCAATTCTTCCTCAATAATTTCTTCAGCCTGTCGGTCAAAGGAAGCAGATTTTCTTACATAAAGGGTACAAAGCACCCATGTCATAATAAATTGAGAAAAGGCATAAAACCAAGCCAGACTTATATCCCCGACCACAGGGCGATTCAAAACGTTGGTATAGGAAGTCAAAATAGGCAGGGAGAAATAGAATAGCAGGAAGAAAGTGGAGAGTGGTACAATAAATTTCTTCCTGTCGCGAGTTAATTCTTTGAATTTCCTGCTCTTAGCAACCCTAACAAATTTATCTTGCTTTTCCCCTTTCTTCAACGCAATGTAATCGTTTTCAATACTCATTTTTTTCCATTCCTCCTTCTTAAACTTCTGCCGGCAAAGAAGCAAAACTATTAGGATGCCCTAATCGTAGCTCACAACTGGATGAATTTCAATTGGTAATTTTCTAAAATATTAAAATAATATAAAAGTCATAGAACTTCTCTCTTCCCACATATATACCAGGTATATTAGAATAGGTTAAATTACCCAGACACTCTCCCATTCCTATCTACAAAAAGACCGTTCCCCTATGGAAACGGCCACTATTAATACTATACTTTTCTCACTTTATTTTCCATGCTTCCAATCCGCTCAATTTCCAATCGGACTATATCTCCATCCTCGAGAAACTGCGGAGGATCCATGGCAACTCCTACTCCATCCGGTGTTCCGGACAGGATAATATCTCCCGGCTTCAAGGTTATGAGACCCGATATGAATTCAATCAGGTAAGGAACATCATAAATCAGATGGCTGGTATTTGATTCTTGCCTTAGTTCCCCGTTTATATATGAACGGATGGACAGATTGGATGGGTCTTCTATCTCACCGGCAGAAACCACCCATGGTCCGACCGGGGTGCTCCGATCTAATGTTTTGCCCTGGAGCCATTGCGGGGTACGCTTCTGCAAATCCCTGGCAGAAATATCATTGCCGATAGTATACCCGGCAATGTAGCCGAGGGCATCCTCTTTTTTGACATTAGATGCTTCTCTTCCGATAACTATCCCAAGTTCCACTTCATAGTCCAGTTTTTTTGTCGCCGAGGGTTTTTCTATATCTTCATTTGGCCCGATGAGGGCGTTACTAAACTTTGCAAATAGTACAGGAAAATCAGATACCTCCCCTTTCATTTCTGCAGCATGGGCAGCATAATTCTTGCCAATGCAAATAATCTTAGAAGGCTCCGGCACCGGTGTACCCAATTCGACCACTTCTTTGGAAACAGCCTGTCCACCTTGCTGCTTAATAAATTGTTCTGTTTCCTTAGCCACTTTCAACGTCTGCTCCCCCAAACGGTAGAAACTGCCTGGGTCGGAAGGAACCATGCGGTCTATCCATTCAGCATGTTCACCAGTCTTCTTCGTCTTTGCTAGGGAACTATAGTGCTCCTGCAGGTCGTATACATTCTCTTCAATCATCAACCCCATACGAAAGTTTCCCGGGATCTCCTTTGGTCTATAACTGATCAGTCTCATACTTTCATCCCCCCATATGTATCTTACAAGAAAATTCTATCAAATTGCCGTAGTAAAAGACAGCCGGACCTATGACACTACTGTTTGAACTGATTTTTAAAAGGGTAGAAAGATAGTGATAACGCCAAATCAAGGAGGTATGAGTATGGCCAGACATGTAGAGGGCTCCTACCGGAAACAAGAAGAAGCAGTCGAAGCAGTTAACAAGCTGAAACTGGAAGGATACAAACCCAGTCAAATCACCGTTGTCACTAACAACAAAAAAACGGACGAACTAAAGCATGATTCTTCCGTTCAAGTGGAAGAAGGCAAAAAGGAAAAGAAGAAAGATGAAAGCTTTATGGACAAAGTCGATCGTCTATTTGCTGATGAAACGACCAATCCATTTAACCAGCTTAGAGATTTGGGAGTAGATGAAGAGGAAGCCAAGCTATACCAGGGAGATATGAAATCAAGATATTATCTAGTACTCGTAGAGAGGAAGCAGCCGGAATAGCTGCCTCGCGGACGGCAGCTATTCCCGCAACCGTCCCCCTGCGTCATTTATAACAAAGGCAGGAATAGAAATGGGCCTTTTTCATCCAACTGTTTTGCAAAACCTCCACATCACAAGCAGGCACTCGAAACACCATAGCCTTCTCCGCCCTGCATATAATTATCCACGACATTCCGAAACCGACTAGAAGAAAATGCAGAAGAACGAAAGATAATATGACAGTACCCAAAACATATGGACAAAATACAAATGGAAGCCCTCAAATACTTCTCTAAACCTTGCCAATACCCAATATGGAAGCAATCTGTTTTACATGGCCTGTCAAGGCGGTGTTTTGGAATAAAAAAAACTGCCTATCCCCCCTCAAAAACTGTTGCTATTTATTCAAAAATCATTCAACATCCCAAAAATCCATAATGTTATACTGGTTTTGTATGAACGAAGTTGAATGGAGGACGAATATGAAAAATAGAATGTCACTGGCTATGATCATAATTATTTCTGTTATTTCTCTAATAGGATGCAGTACAGGTGAAGAAGATACAGAACAGGCGGTAGATGAACTTCCTGAACTGAAAGTAGATTTCAACGTGCCGGAAGAAGCTGAGGTGGATGAAAGCGTGGTGCTCACTGCCGAAGTAACATACGGAGGAGAGGCCGTAGAAGGCGCCGATGTCATCTTTGAATACTGGAAGGGGGAAAATGAGGAAAATAGTAAAGAGGTAGAACCCACCTACCAAGGTGAGGGGATATACAAAGCAGAAGTCACTTTTAATGAGGATGCCAATTATAATTTATATTCCCATGTGACGGCTGAAGGCCTGCATACTATGCCGCTCGAGTCTATCCAAGTTGGGGAAGGTTCCCCGATAGAAACCGAAGACTCAGGAGATGATTCAGAAAGCCCGGATGGTATCTCCATCCATTTCGTGGAGCCTGAGCAGCCCGCTCCCGGAGAAGATGTCAAACTCACAACACAGCTGAATATGGGTGATACGGCCTTAGAAGCGGCAGATGTTCGATATGAGATCTGGAAAAAGGGAGAGAAGGACTCCCCGCATGAATGGCTGGATGCAGAAGAGATAACCGCCGGAGAATATGAGGCTCACTATGCATTCCCCGAAGCAGGCACGTACATGATCAACATTCATATAGAAGACGGGGAAAGTCTGCATGAACATCAAGAATTTGAGTTAACCATAGAATAATAGCCCCAAAAAAATATGAGGTTGGGACAAAACTAAATTGCTTTACTCAAAAGATGAACAATGAACTGAATTAGCGGAGGAAATATACGCAGACTCCTACGGGAGGAAAGGCCTAGCTGAGACCCCGAAGTGCGATAGCACTCGGAGGCTCAGCAGCTGCCCGTGGAAAGCGAAGTATATTTCCGCAGCGGCTATTCCATTTCACAAGATTTCTAGCTAGTTCGGCTTTTTTCTTTTGAGTAAACAATTTTGTCCCAGCCTCACTTTTTAATATTACTTGGCCTTTTAAATCTGATATTTATGTATAGTCGATAATACGAGTTTCAAGTCTTCCGCAGCTATTTGGCCAGGAGCTGAAGCCTCTTTTCCCGAGCCGAATGTCGCAGCGGAACCAAATACTTCTCCTGCAAGCCTGCTGATTAATCCCAATTTGCCCATCGCCATGGTGATGATTGGCCTGTCTGCATATATTCTGCTCATTTTACTTGTTGCCTGCAACAACGTAAACAAATCTTCCATATCACGGGGCATAACAGCTATTTTAGGAATATCCGCTCCCATTTCCTGCATTCCTTGAAGCCGCGATAGGATTTCTCCCATTTCCGGCGTTTTGTCGAAATCATGATTGGACAGGATGACACGGATGTCATTCTCCCTTGCCTGTTGGATGATCGTTTCTACCTTTAGCTTATCAGCAAAGTATTCTACATCAATCACATCCACCATGCCGGTATCAATTATCTTAGACAGCAGCCGGAAGTAAGTGTCTTCCGACAACTCCCTATTTCCTCCTTCTTTATCCGTACGGAAGGTGAACAATAATGGGATTTCCCCTAAATCTTTACGCAACTGGGCAGCGGTTCCGCTGATTTCATCCAGACAATCTACTCGTTCATGAACATCTGCCCGCCATTCTACCATGTCCGGTTCCGATTCTTTAACCACAGCCACTTCTTCAGCCAGCTGCTTATCTGTCCTTCCCATCAGCGGAATAATGACTTTAGGTGTTCCTTCCCCGATAAGTACATCCCTGACTTTCACGACCTTCATATGATGACCTCCACTATAATTCAAATTATTTATCATTATACTCCAACTCTATCATTTTTCCTCTGGGCAAACACATCCATTTATCTTATACTGATGCTAATTACATATTTGCGGGGGGATTAGAATGAAAGAAGGCCAAATTACACAAAAAAGCGTTGTACTTATTGGTTTTATGGGAGCAGGAAAAACGACAATCGGAGAGGAACTGGCAAATCAGACCGGCAGATCTTTTATCGATACGGATCAAGAAATTGAAAAATATTTTGGCATGCCGGCCACAGAAATTTTCCAATCTCGAGGAGAAGAGGCTTTCCGTCAAAAAGAAAAAGAAGTCATCATAAATTATGCTGAACAGCAGGGGTATATCATTTCCGTAGGGGGTGGCGCGTTTTTACAGGAGGAAATTAAAGAAACTTGCCTAAGTAATAGTGTAGTTGCTTTCTTAGATATATCATGGCCTTCCTGGAAAGAAAGGTTAAGTCTGCTGATTGATACCCGCCCTGTTCTGCAGGGGAAAACAATGGATGAGATCCAGCAATTATTTGAGGAACGCCAAAAAATATATCGCTCCTCTCACCATATTGAAGTGAAGACGGATGATTTTAGCCCGGAACAAACAGCAGAGAATATCATCAAGCAGCTACAAATAGAGACAATCCGATAAATAGAGGCAGGAGGTGGGGGGATATATGAAAAACAAACGTTCTTCCCATCCCCCTGCAATTATGACCTCTTAAGCTTTTCTTTTAACAGCATCCAGGGCCTGCCCTGATACCATTCCACTTTAATATCCTTATTAAGGAAGCGGGAAAGATTTTGACTGGTCAAGACACTTTCTGTCTGTCCTTCCTCAAACACCTTTCCATCCTTCAGCAATAATGTGTGAGAGAAAATAGGAAGGATCTCCTCGGCGTGGTGGGTGACGTAAATGATGGTGGGAGAGGCCTCCTGTTCTGCCAACCGGCTCACCGACTCAAGCAATTCTTCTCTAGCCAGGAAATCAAGTCCATTCGTAGGCTCATCCAATATTAATAGACGGGGATTCCCCATTAAGCCTCTCGCAATCAGAATTTTTTGCCTTTCCCCTTGGGAACATGACTGATAGGAACTGTCAGCCACCCCTGAACAACCCAGTTGCTCCATCAATTGATATGCCTTCTGATAATCATGCTCATTAGGCCGCTCATACAGCCCGATAGATGCAAACTTGCCACTCACTACTATATCCACTGCCTGTTCCACACCTCTGATACGCTCTTGCAGGGAGGAACTGACCCAGCCGATGGACTTGCGCATTTCTCTTATATCCGTCTTTCCAAATAGGTTTCCCATCACCTGGACAGTCCCGATGCTAGGCCATATGTAACCGTTGATCATATTTAGCAGCGTGGTCTTTCCAGAACCATTCAAACCCATCACAGCCCAATGTTCTCCTTTTTGCACCTTCCAATCTATTTCTGACAAAATAGTTTGTCCCTGCCATATCCAGGAAACATTCTTTAATTCGATCTCCAATGCCATGGCACTTTCCTCCCTGACCATATATCTTTAAATATAGAAAAAGACAAGAAATACAGCTTGTCTGCACTTCTTGCCTTATCTATTGATGACGCGCCCGGAGGGATTCGAACCCCCGACTGACTTGGTACCGGAAACCAACGCTCTATCCAACTGAGCTACGGGCGCATAGGAATGTAAATCTTTTTGGCACATAGAATATTATAACCCCCTTCTACGAATTTGACAACCCCTTTTTATAAATCATACAGGTTTAATTACCTGTGGATTGGGAATGATGGGTAAAAGATTTATCTTTGTCAATGAATGTTATCGTTTGACCTTTATTGACCATTTAGTTATGATAAAGACAGAACGTTATTGAATAAGGGAGGATTTTACTTATGAACTTAATACCGACAGTAATTGAACAGACCAACCGTGGGGAACGCGCCTATGACATTTACTCTCGCCTGCTGAAAGACCGCATTGTCATGCTTGGAAGCGGAATAGATGATAATGTAGCCAATACCATCGTTGCCCAATTACTATTCCTGGAAGCGGAAGATCCGGAGAAAGACATCTCACTGTACATCAACTCACCAGGCGGATCCATCACTGCCGGCATGGCCATCTTCGACACGATGCAGTTCATTAAGCCGGATGTATCCACCATTTGTACAGGCATGGCGGCATCCATGGGTGCTTTTCTGCTCGCTGCAGGGGAAAAAGGCAAGCGCTATGCCCTGCCTAATAGTGAAGTGATGATTCACCAGCCTTTAGGTGGGACTCAGGGACAGGCTACAGACATAGAAATCCATGCCCGCCGCATCATCGAAATGAAACGTAAAATGAACGAGATTCTTTCAGAGCGTACCGGTCAGCCGCTTGAGGTCATTGAACGTGATACAGAGCGTGACAATTTCATGAGTGCTCAAAAATCTGTAGAGTATGGTTTGATAGATAAAATTCTGGAACGCAATGAGAAGTAGTAAAATATCCCTTTCACAAATGTGAAAGGGATATTTTTTTATATGTGGTCGTATATGGTTCGGTTCTTTAGCGAATGAACCAGATCAATTTGAGACAAAGGAGATTAAATGCTCAAGTGCATCGGCTTCATCTGCACCTTCTGCAATTATTTTAATCTCTTCTCCGCTTGTTACAGCCAGACTCATTAACCCCATAATACTTTTGGCATTAACTTTTTTTCCGCCTTTTTCCAGAAATAAATTTGCTGAATACCGGTTTGCTTCTTGTACAAACTGTGCTGCAGGCCGTGCCTGGAGCCCTGTATCCAATTCCACTTTGACGGATTTCTCAACCAAATTCCTCATCCTCTCTACTCGTAAGCGCTGCCAGACCATATTGTAGTTAATCGACAGCTCCTGCCCAAAGCTGGAACTGCCGATTTCTATGGCATGTAAAATTATTATGATATTTTAATTTACCTGTATTATATCATGAACCTCTTGCAAAATGAATCATTTCGTTGCCGGTGCTTTTCCCTGCCTGATTTTCTCTGCAAACTCATCGATCTTCTTCAATCGGTGATTGACGCCGGATTTTGAAATTTTGCCAGTCGATACCAGTTCACCAAGTTCTTTCAGTGTAACATCCTCATGTTCCACCCTCAATTTGGCTATTTCCTGCAATTTCTCCGGCAGTTGATCAAGGCCTACTGTTTGTTCGATCAGTTTGATATTTTCAATTTGGCGGAATGCTGCTCCTATAGTTTTGTTGAGGTTGGCTGTCTCGCAATTGACTAGGCGGTTGACAGAGTTTCTCATATCCCGCACAATCCGGACATCCTCAAATTTAAATAACGCATTGTGGGCCCCGATAACACTTAGGAATGCTGTAATCTTTTCCGCTTCTTTCAAATAAACGATATAGCCGTTTTTGCGCTCCAGCTTTCTTCCATTCAGACCAAATTCATTCAGCAGTTCACATAAAGCATCATTATGTTCTTGGTGGAAGTTGAAAATTTCCAGATGATAAGAGGAAGTTTCCGGGTTATTGATGGAACCGCCTGCCAAAAAGGCCCCCCGCAGGTATGACTTTCTGCAGCATGGTTTTTCCAGGAACTTATTGGATATCGTTCGTACCAGCCTGTACGGCTCCTCAAAGATACCCAGATCTGTCAGCATATGTTTAACGTCTTCCTTCATCCGCACAATATAGACGTTATTCTTTTTCAACTTCATCTTTTTCCGCACCAAAAGTTCCACGGGAATAGAGTAAAGCGATTTTATTAATGTATATATTCTCCTTGCGATGGCCGCATTTTCGGTCTGTACATCTAAAACAAAATTCTGCCTGGAAACGGATAAAGCTCCATTCATACGTATCAAGGCTGCAAGTTCCGACTGGATACAGCATTCTTCCACTTCCATCGCTGTCAATTCTTTCTTGATTTCTGAGGCAAAAGACAAATAGTCCCCCTCCTTCCCACTAACTGTAAATATCTCCGTTGGCTTAAATATTTAACTATTCTTCTTTATAATGGAATACAACAGTTTAGATACCTTTTCCGTGTGATGGCGAATAGTTGATTTGGAGTGGTCAATGATATCTCCCTCAATAATCTGAAGTCCGATCTGACGAAGACGATCAGTATCATATAATACAGGTTCAGCATTCTCCTCGGCATAGACCGCCCGGACTTTCTTGCGGATCGGTTCGTTATGGACGACGATGGCATCTACAGTACCCTGTCCAATATGGCTGGTTATAGCCTCTACATGCTCTGAAGCCGTATAACCTGTTGTTTCACCTTCCTGTGTCATCACATTGCAAACATATACAACCTTTCCTTTACTGCTGCTGATGGCCTGATCAATTTCAGGCATGATCAATGTAGGAAGGATGCTCGTATACAGACTGCCCGGGGCTATTACAACCAAATCTGCTGCCTTTATAGCCCGAATAGCATTAGGCAGCGGCTTTACCGGCTGCGGCCTGAGGAATACCCTTTTAATCCGCTTTTTGGAAAGGGGGATATTCGATTCGCCAGAAACAATGGTTCCATCTTCCATTTCTGCATGGAGGGACATATTGTCATTGGAGATCGGGTAAATTTTCCCCTTGACGTTCAACACACGGGAAATTTCCTTGATTCCATTGTTGAAATCCCCAGTGATTGAAGTCATCGCCGCAAGCAAAAGATTGCCCATTGAATGGCCGGAGAGGCCATTGCCGACAGCAAAGCGATGCTGAAATAAGTCGACTAGCATCGGTTCTGCATCGGACAGTGCAGCTATTACATTACGTATATCCCCGGGAGCCGGAATATCCATCTCGCTTCTCAGCCTTCCGGTACTACCTCCGTCATCTGCAACTGTCACAATCGCTGTCAGATTAACAGGCAAATCCTTTAGGCCTCGCAATAGAACAGGCATACCCGTTCCACCACCGATGACAACCACCTGGGGCTTGTTCTCCTCCGTCATATTAATGTCCCTTTCTTTTATCAATATCCCTATGTGTCACATGTGCTATATAGTCAGGCGACAACTCTTTGGCAAAATACTCCGCAAGCGCTACAGAACGGTGCTGACCCCCTGTACAACCGATTGCAACCACCAGTTGTGATTTTCCTTCTTTTTTATATTGCGGCAGCATAAATTGAAGGAGATCGAAGACTTTTGAGGTGAATTCCTTCGTATCTCCCCATTTGAACACATAGGACGAAACTTCTTTGTTCAATCCAGTCATCGGCTGAAGATGGGAGACATAATGTGGATTCGGGAGAAACCTTACATCAAATACAAGGTCTGCATCAATTGGAAGTCCGTATTTGAAACCGAAAGACACCATTTGAACAGAAAAAACAGCCTGCTTTTCTTCCGCATACACTTTTACTATCTTTTCCCTTAGTTCTTTAGGCTTCAGGCTAGTCGTATCGATGATTCGATGGGAACGCCCTCTCAATTCATCGAGAAGCTCCCTTTCCTTCCTGATTCCATCAAGCGGCAAACCTTCAACGGCCAAGGGGTGGGATCTCCTCGTCTCTTTATATCTGCTGACAAGCTTTTCGTCTTTGGCATCAAAGAAGATAATATGTTCTTCCAGCCAATCTTCCTTGCCCAGAGTATCCAGAGCTTCCACTAATGAATCGAAGAACTCCCTTCCTCGCAAATCCATGACAATTGCCACTTTGCGGATGTTATTATTGGAATCCCTCATCAGATCGAGGAATTTTGGCAGTAATGTCGGCGGAAGATTATCCACACAATAATAACCCAAATCCTCAAAACTTTGGACGGCAACTGTCTTGCCCGCTCCGGACATCCCAGTGATGATCACCAATTTGGTTTCTTTTTCGCCGTTTCTCATCTCTATCTCCCCTTTAGTAGATCCGTAACACCCTGAAGGCACGACCCGATTGTTTCCTATTTATATTTATGCAGCATATTGGCTGAGTTATTCTTTTGATCTTTGCATCCATTACTCCCTATTATACAATGAAAAAAAATAAATCAACAGGGGATATTTATGGCTGGACATTATTTCGACACAGCCGGACAATCCTCTGCGAAACACCCAAAAAAATACACAGGCGCTGGGCACCTGTGCCAAAAAACTAATTTATTTATTAAAAGGGGGTCAATTAGTTATTTCTATTGTAACCAACTATTGTTGCGAGTGTATTACAGGTACATTAAAAACCGGTTACTTCTTGTAAATCCCACTTCATATTTCTAGGAATTCCCTGCTTTAATTTCCTCTTGCAAATCTTCGACATACTTAATGGCTGCCTCGGCTGCAATACTGCCATCCCCGGTAGCTGTCACAATCTGTCGAAGGTCTTTCTCCCGAATATCGCCTGCAGCGAAAATGCCCGGAATGTTTGTAGCCATATTTTCATCTGTAGGAATATAGCCATCCTCATTAGTAATTCCAAGTGACTGGAATGGTTCACTTAATGGCACCATGCCAATGTAAACAAACACGCCATCGGCATCAAAATCACGTATTTCACCTGTCTTTACGTTCTCAAGGGTGACACTGCTCACTTTTCCTTCTGGTCCATTTATCTCATTGACCACCGTATCCCAGATAAATTCTATTTTATCATTGTCGAATGCCCGATTCTGCAGAATTTTTTGGGCTCGCAATTCATCTCGACGGTGGATGACAGTTACCTTCTCTGCAAAGCGGGTCAAATAGATGCCTTCCTCGACAGCTGAGTCTCCGCCTCCGATGACTACCAGATCTTTTCCTTTAAAGAAAGCCCCGTCACAAACTGCACAGTAGGAGACTCCGCGGCCGCCAAGTTCCTCTTCACCCGGTATCCCGAGTTTTTTATACTGGGCTCCAGTAGTGATGATGAAGGAGCGGGTTTTATATTCTTTATTACCAGCGATTATTGTTTTGTAATCCCCTTGATCGGTTACTTCCTTGATATCGCCGTAGGCATATTCTGCCCCGAATTTCTTTGCATGTTCAAACATTTTATTGGATAGGTCAGGGCCCAGAATATGGTCAAAGCCGGGATAGTTTTCTACCTCTTCGGTATTTGCCATCTGGCCGCCCGGTATTCCACGCTCAATCATAAGGGTATCCAAATTAGCGCGTGAAGCATAAACGGCTGCTGTCATGCCGGCAGGCCCGGCACCTGCAATTATTACATCATATATACGTTCGTCGGACATAGTAATCGCCCTTTCTTGTTCAGTATTCAAAGCACCTTTAGCTTAATAAAAATAACTGTTTTCGTCCATCATTCTGCTTATATCATTTTCCAAGGGCCTTCCTCTTTGGAAAGCTTCGGATGCCGCTTGCAGCCTTCCTCCCACAGGGATAGGGCTTTCGAAGGTTCGCCGACCCTATAGGATGCAATACTATACCATTGGAAATAGGACAAGTGGCTTTTCATTTGATTTTTCATAAGCGGACGGAAGCGTTGATATGCTTCCATATAATGTCCAGTTTTGGCCAAAGTAACAGCAATCCGCAACTTCTGCTGTTCATGGATGGGATATACATTCTGCAATACATTAATATGATGCCTTGCTTTTTCTTCCTCTCCAAGTTGGTGATAAAACAAAGCAAGGTTCGTATGGCTGTATAAATTATCGGGATCCTCCGAATTTGCCTGTTGTTCAATTTCAACGGCACGCTCTTCCTCCCCGGTAAAGAAAAGGGCATACGCATGTTCGTGTACGGCTGTTCTGTGTTCCGGAAAGATCAGCATCATATCCTCAATTAAAGGCAATGCCTGCTCCCATTCTTTGTTTTCCATATGATAAAAGATGGTCTCTTGATAAATAAGAAGGTCATCTTCTTCTTCCAAGTCCCAATTATCCTCATCCATGTCATCTTCATCAATGTCTATCAGTTCAAGAAGTGTATTTGCCTCTTCGGTAAAATCCCCATCCGGTTCTTTTTCCAAATAGATATTGGCATGCTTTCTGGCGTCATTCAGCAGACCCAGATGTGCATAGTTATTGGCTATTAAATAATAACAGTCAGCATATTCGCTAGCCTGTAGCACGTTGGTCAATAATTGATTCGCCTTATGGTAACTGCCTGTCTCCGTATAGACCACGGATAACTGGCATGCATATAATGGCTCGAACGGCTTGGCTTCCATGGCTTTTTTCAGCCATTTCTCTGCTATATCAAATTTTCTTTTTTGAAATGCTTCAACGCCTTTGGTGAAATAAAAGTCGCCTTCGGGAATGAAGGGAATAATTTTATTTTCACTCTTACGTTTCTTTTCAACTTGCTGCATAGGTGGAGTCCCCCTAGTATTCATTACACATACGTACAGAGTATACCATATTTAATGGGGGAATTATATATCCTCTTTTATCGGGTTGACAGCATCATGGAGAAGTTGATCAAGCTCACGGCTGTATTCCTCTTGCTGTATTTCACTCCAATGAAGAACTTTTGCCATATACGGGATGACAGCGTCTTTATGGGCCTTTACCCAGTTGATTTCAAAAAACAGGGCACCTGTCCTCCTTACAAAGAAATCTGCAGGCTTATACACTGCTTCATGTTCGATACAATAGAGAAGTTCTGCAAATACTAGGGGATCTATCCCTGCCCTCTTTGCTTCCTCTTGTCTCTCTAGAAAAAGATCAAAAATCAGATCGACATTGGCACCATAGTTTTTCACTAGCTTCATGACCTTACTTTCTTCCATACCAAGTGCTCTTCCTAGTTCCAACTTCCGTCTTTTAAAATCAGTGAACCCCTTCGACCCGCCTACTTCTCCTCCTGCAATAGGCAAATTTTTTGTCTCCGACCCGGAGTAGAGAATACCTTCTTCCTTGAAATGCTCGGATACATTATCTATCACTTCTTCGGCCATTTTACGATAGCCTGTAAGCTTTCCACCAGCGATGGATATAAGGCCGGATTCCGAGACAAAGATTTCATCCTTTCTGGAAATTTCACCGGGACTGTCTTTTCCCTCTTCAGCAATAAGGGGGCGAATACCAGCCCAACTTGACTCCACATGATCCGCTTGAAGACCCAAGGATGGGAATATATATTGAATGGCATCGAGTAAATAATCTCGATCCTTCTCCGTCATAACTGGGTGTTGTTTGCTGCCGTCGTAAGCTGTATCCGTCGTACCCACATATGTCTTATTCTCCCTTGGAATAGCAAATATCATTCTGCCATCGGGAGCATTAAAGTAAACCGCTTGTTGTAGAGGAAATATTTCCTTAGGAAATACAAGATGAACCCCTTTGGAGAGAAGTAGATGCTTGCCGTTAGTCGATCCATCCATCTCTCTGAGATCATCCACCCAGGGTCCAGCTGCATTAACAATTTTCTTAGCATATACCTTATGCACCCTGCCTGATATTTCATCTTGTACTTTTACCCCGCATAGTTTATTGGATTCGTCATATATAAATTCTGTGACTTTCGCATAATTCAATGCCACAGCGCCTTTTTGTACGGCTTTCTTTAGAACCTCTATTGTTAAACGGGCATCATCTGTTTTATACTCCACATAGTAGCCTGCCCCGCTTAGTCCATCCCTTCTTAACAATGGCTCTCTTTCCAGGGCTTCACCTGCTTTGAACATGGTTCGCCTCTCACTTTTTTTCACCCCGGCAAGATAATCATAGATGCGCAGGCCGATATTGGTCATCAGCGGGCCGAAGGTGCCTCCTTTATAAAAAGGCAGCATCATCCATTCAGGCGTTGTCACATGGGGCCCGTTTTCATAGACTACCTCTCTTTCACTGCCAGTCTCCGACACCACCTTGACTTCAAACTGTTTTAAATAACGCAATCCGCCATGCACCAGCTTTGTCGAGCGGCTGGATGTGCCCGCAGCAAAATCCTGCATCTCCAGTACTGCTGTCCGCATTCCCCTGGTGGCAGCATCCAAGGAGATCCCAGCACCAGTAATGCCCCCTCCGATCACCAATACATCCAACATATCCTCCTCTAGCCGTTTGAAAGAGGATTTTCGTTCGAAGCTTGAAAAATTCGTCATTTCTGACACTCCTTATCGGTGGAATCCTATAGATATATTTACCCTATTCCCCTAAAACTAATTACCTTCTCGGCTTTCCGCAAAAAATAAAACCATAAAGCGGGAATTGGACAGGAAGCCATCCGCCTTACGGTTATCTGGTATTACTATTCGTCTAATGGTATATTCTTGTTCCTAGTTTCCATTTGCTCTTTTGTATAGATGATTTTCATTGGATTCCCTCCTGCAAAAGCTCCTTCCGGTACGTCCTTATGCACCAGGCTGCCTGCAGAGATGATTGCCCTGTCGCCAATTTCCACACCGGGGAGGATGGTGGTATTTGCACCAATTAACACGTTATTTCCGACGACGACATCTCCAATCCGGTATTCTTCTATTAAATATTCATGGGCTAGGATGGTGGTATTATATCCAATTACTGTGTTTTCGCCAATACGGATTTTTTCCGGGAACATTACATCCGGCATGACCATTAGAGCAAATGCCGTCTGTTTTCCGACATGCATTCTCAAAAGATTGCGGTACAGCCAGTTCTTTACTCCCAAGAACGGCGTATATCTAGCAGTTTGGATGACCACGAAGTTTTTAACCATTTTCCAGAAAGACACAGTATTATAAATCTGCCATAATGAATTGCTGCCTTTGACATAGTATCTATCTGTCCGTCGCATATTACTTCACCCCGGTTATTTTCAGCAAGTCCCGCATATCATCCAGCATGTATGTAGGATGGTAGGAAAGAAGCCTCTCTTTTCCTTTATGGGCCCATGCTACACCTGCAGTCTTTACCCCTGCATTCTTCCCCGATTCAATATCGTGATAATTGTCCCCGACCATAAGAGTCGTTGCCGGGTCGCCACCGAGCAGCTCCATGCCTCTAAGCACCGGTTCTGCATGTGGCTTAGGATGGTTGACATCATCATAGGTAACAATGGCATCGAAACAGCCGTCAAGTCCAACTGCAGTCAGCCCCATGTCTACCCCAGCCCTCATTTTAGTCGATACAATTCCAAGCTTGAAATTTTTTTCTTTCAGCTGGAGGATGGTATCTTTTACATGTGGGAAGGCTGTTACATAACTGTCATGGTTGGCATGGTTATGCCCGCGATATGCCGCAACCATCTGATCCGCCTTTGTTGGATCTATATTAATGAAGGTATCCATCAACGGAGGCCCATTGAATTCCATAATCTGTTCTCGTGTAAATGAGTGATTGAATTCAGAAAGTGTATGGCTGAAAGAAGCCATAATTAGTTCATTGGTGTCGATTAACGTGCCGTCGAGATCAAAGAGTATGGTATGAATGCTCATTTCCTGTTTCCCTTCTTTTTTGAACTTCTATGCGTTTCCAAATGTGGCCGATAACCATAGTCAGCACTACAGCTGTAACAATACGGATGATAAGCAAAGGCCATACTGGTATGCCGAGAGGAATAAAGACAAGTGTGTCCTCCACTACTGCATGGCATGAAACGAGGAAGATCATGGCCAAATACATATCTTTCTTGGACACTCCATCCTCTTTGACTGCCTGAATCATTAATCCTGCCCCATAGGCAAGTCCGATGGTCAAGCCTGCCACCATGGTCATAGATGTATTTCTTTCCATCCCAAGTATTTTTAAAGAGGGCGCGAGTTTGTCGGAGAACACATCCAGCCAGCCCTTTTCCCGCAGGTACTGCATGATGACCATTAGCGGAATGACGATGAGAGCGAGTTGGAACACTCCCATTCCCGCAGTCTCCAAGCCCTGTATGGCTATTTCCCCCCACCCACTTGGGCTTTCCTCTGATGCATTGATCAACCCATATTGCGCTTGCTCTGCTCCCCCATTCCACACAAAATTAATAACGATAGCAGATGTAAGAGCAAGAGTGATACGGGTAAGCAGAATGACCCATAAATTAATCCCCACCTTCGAAGCTACTGCAGATTCGATAAACAGGTTATGTGAAAAAGACAGCATGACTGCCAGGATAAATACTTCCTTGACAGTAAATTCAAAGGAGACGATTGCTGCAATGCCAGCATATAGGTTTAATGCATTTCCAAGCACCAATGGGACTGCCGCTTCCCCCGAAAGCCCGAGCAGTCCCATTAGCGGTGATAGTTTTTCAATTAACCATGGGAGAACGGGGGTGTATTGCAGGATGGTGACGATAAGAGTAATGGGAAAGATAATTTTCCCCAGTGTCCAAGTCGTACTCAATCCCTGCTGCAATCCCCTCCCCATTATTCCTCTCATCTATATCCCTCATTCCTAGCTTACTTTTTCTTCTTCGGTTTTTTAGCTTTTTTATTTGTTTTTGATTTCTTTTTGGATGGGACATCGTTGTAACGCGGGATCCCTCCTTTAAACCGCCGATAGATAATCAACGCAATAGCCGTGACAATTATAAGGATGGAAATCAACTGCGCCTGACGGATATCTCCGAAGTATAAACTGTCTGTCCGCAGACCCTCCACAAAGAATCGGCCAATCGAATAACTGATAGCATATGTAAGGAATATTTCCCCACGAAGAGGATTAAATTTTCTTAACAGGATAAGCAGAACGAATACCAGGACATTCCACATAGACTCATACAAGAATGTCGGATGATACAGTGTCCCATCAATTGTCATTTGATTGAGGATAAAATCCGGCAAGTACTGAAGGAAATTATTGAATACAGTCTCGGAAACCGGACCGCCATGAGCTTCCTGGTTCATAAAATTTCCCCACCGGCCGATTGCTTGGCCAAGGATGAGACTGGGAGCAATTATATCTGCAAGCTGCCAGAAGGAGATGTTTCGCTTCCGTGTATAGATGACAGCCGTCAGGACTCCGCCAATGATGGCCCCATGGATAGCAATTCCGCCTTCCCAAATGGCAAAAATATCCCACCAAGGTCCTCCAACATAGTTTTCCCATTCAAATATCACATAATAAATGCGAGCCGAGATGATGGCAACGGGGATGGCAAAAAAGATAAAGTCAATAAGTATATCTTTTTCCAATCCCAACCGATCTGCCTCTTTAGAGGCTAAATATATACCCAGAAATGCTCCAGCAGCTATAATGACGCCATACCAATAGATAGTTAGCGGTCCAAGCTCCAGAAATACCGGGTCAAGAGGTTGTGTACTGGCCAACAAATATACTCACTCCTACTCTTCTTCATTTTTTTCATGGTCTATCATGGTAGTTAAGCGTTCCGAAAATTCTTGAGCCGTGTTGATACCCATATTTTTAAGGCGAAAGTTCATTGCAGCCACTTCTATAATGACGGCAAGGTTCCTCCCTGGCCTGACAGGGATGGTTACTTTTGGCAGATGGACATCCATGATTTTCATGGTATCTTCATCCAATCCCAGCCGATCATACTGCTTCTTTTCATCCCAGTTTTCCAAATTCACAATCAAAGAAATCTTTTTGTAATTCCTGATTGATCCCGCTCCAAACAGCGTCATGACATTGATGATGCCCAAACCGCGTATTTCCAGCAGATGTTCAATTAAAGCTGGAGAATTTCCGATAAGTGTATCATAGTCCTCCTGTCTGATTTCCACACTGTCATCAGCAACCAGTCGATGTCCACGCTTGACCAGTTCCAGTGCAGTTTCACTTTTACCGACACCACTCTGACCGGTGATCAGCACACCTACACCGTTTATGTCCACCAATACCCCGTGAATAGCGGTAAAAGGAGCAAACTTGGATTCCAGATAATTGGTAAGCCTGCTGATGACTCTTGTCGTCTTTCTTGGTGAATGGAGAATCGGCACCCCGCCGTTATTGGCAGCGTCTATCATGGTTTGAGGAATCTCCATCCCTCTGGAGATGACGATTCCAGGTGTAATATCGGTACATAACTGTTCCATTCGATCTCGTTGCTGTGATTCCGTCAATTCAAGGAAATAAGCCATTTCCGTCTTTCCGATCAGTTGCAGCCGCTCTTTGGGATAAAAGCGGAAATAGCCCGTCATCTCTATCCCAGGCCGGGACAGATCGCTTGTAATGATTTCTCTATGTATTCCATCTTCTCCGGCGACTAATTTCAAATTAAAATTAGCCAATAAATCCTTTGTCCTCACTATCGACATTCTAACCCCTCCTTTAAAGGCCATCTGACTGTCTTTTATTGTAGCATATTTAATTCAGAAAAAAACTATTGTAAATCCAGCGTACTCTTCCAAAAAAGTTTTCAACCAGGCTGCCAGGCAGAAAAAATCGCAGGCAAGCCTGCGATTATCTCATAGAGTCTTTGATTAAGCTGTTAAGCAGAAGGTTCAGCACGGAAATGACGATGGACGCGATAATTGCCATGCCGAACCCATCTATTGTGAAAGACGGCCCCATCAAACTTTGGGCAATCATCAGGGTAACCGCATTGACAACAAACAAAAACAGCCCAAAAGTGATCAACGTGATCGGTAAAGTTAGGACAATCAGGATAGGTTTAACAATCAGATTAAGAATCGCTAGGATGAAGCTCGCCAACAGGGCTGCCCCGAACCCTTCCAAATGGAAGGAGCCAAATAACTGTGCTACCACTATCAAAGCCACAGCATTGAGTACCAGGGAAACCAACCATCCGAGCAACATCAGTATATGTCCCTCTCATTCGGTATAATAAAAGCAGCAACCACATAAATCAGCCCCACAGTGAAACCAGTGGTGATTAGAAGTACTGCAAATAAGAGACGGAGAATAGTAGCATCCATATTGATATACTCACTAAGACCGCCAATAACCCCTGCAAGCATTCTGTTTGTTTCGGAACGGTACAGTTTTTTCATATATCTATCTCCTTCCATCTGGTTTTGCTTTGTCCTGGTGAACACCTTCCTAGACTACGAATCACTCTGTCAAAAGGTTTCATCTTATTATTTAACACATTTCTTCCTGCTCATTGTAAAGAGCCCTTCCGCATAAAATTACGCAAAAAGGGCTCCGGTTTATTCATATTTCCAGATAAAAAACGCTTCCTTGCTGAACATTTGACGGGCATACTCCATGACATCTTTCTCATCTTTTCCGCCGCCCAACATGGGTGCTGCCTGGGAGTCATGCGCAAACACAGCCTCCATCTTCTTTTCAAACTGCTTGCTAACATCATTTATAACGTCCGGCCTCCCCAACTCTTCCAAGTAGTTGTTGGTGATAGCCTGCGCCCAGACAGCAGGCCTTTTCTCCGGGTCCATCCGCCGTACGGCTTCGACAGCGGCCGCTCCCAATGCATTATGATCCGGATGGACAGCATGATCCGGATAATGGGTAATAACGAGACTTGGGTTAATTTCCTCCAAAATTCCCTTTAAATGTTCTGCTACTTCACTACGATTCTCGAACTCCAGAGTCTTATCCCTATATCCAAGCATCCTCAGCTCCATATCAAGTACTTCACACGCATTTTTCAACTCTTTTTTGCGGATTTCTGGAAGTGTCTCCCTGTTGGCAAAAGTAGGGCTTCCCATATTTCTGCCCATTTCTCCTAGAGTCCCACATAGATAGGTTACCGGTACACCCTGTTCACGAAACTGTGTTATCGTGCCAGCAGCACCAAACGATTCATCATCAGGATGTGGATAGATGACAACCACATGCTTTTCCATTTATCTCACCCAGCTTTCTGTAAGTAATCAATACTTAAAAGGTGTTTCGCTAATCTGTAATGCTACCATCAGCCGCCCTTCCCGGTCATGTCCGGCCATTAGCAGCTGGTTCTCCGTCTGCATTACCCAATCGGTAAGTCCTTCCGCATAAATCCACCCTATCTCCATCTTTAACCCGACACGGTATGTACTGCCGTTACCGACAATCTTTGCCTGGTTGAAGGATACCTGTGCATTTCGTATATAAGCACCTACGTTATATGCTTTATCATTGAAGTGACTCGCATAAGCGCCATTTGTTGTTTCCAGATGTACATAGACCTGTTTATCAATAAACTGATTCAGGGTTTCCTGCACTTTTTCCATATCAATTGGCTTCATTCTTTTACCTCCATCCCTGCACACTTCTTCTTATAACCTTATCGGAAGGAGCTAAAAGCGTCAAAAATTCAGCACATATAAAATAGGGAGGACAGCAAGCTCCCTGACCTGCTGCCTCCTAATTACTTCTCCGTGCTGACTTTTTCCTTCCTTGCAACTACTTCTGCCATCCGATTCCGATCCCTTTCCAGTATCGGCTTAAGATACCGGCCAGTATAAGATTCTTCCTCTTCGCCAATTTGCTCTGGGGTCCCTGCTGCAATAATCTGGCCTCCCCTGTCTCCGCCTTCTGGCCCCAAGTCAATGATATGGTCTGCCGTTTTAATCACATCGAGATTATGCTCAATAATCAGTACGGTGTCTCCATTTTCCACTAACCTCTGAAGAACGGACAGGAGCCGCTTAATATCATCGGCATGCAGGCCGGTCGTAGGTTCATCGAGAATATAGAAGGACTTGCCGTGCGAACGCCTATGGAGCTCACTGGCCAGTTTCACCCGCTGGGCCTCGCCCCCGGACAATGTCGTTGCAGGCTGTCCCAATTTGACATAGCCGAGACCCACATCGTAAACGGTCTGCAGCTTACGTTTAATTTTCGGGATGGCAGCAAAGAAGTCCAAGGCTTCTTCCACACGCATATCCAGTATATCCGCTATGCTTTTTCCTTTGTATTTCACTTCCAATGTTTCCCTGTTATATCGTTTGCCGTCGCATACTTCACATGGTACATAGACATCCGGCAGGAAGTGCATTTCGATTTTAATAATTCCATCGCCGCGGCAGGCCTCACACCGGCCGCCCTTGACGTTAAAGCTGAACCGGCCTTTCTTATAACCACGTACTTTGGCCTCATTAGTTTGTGCGAATACTTCCCGTACATTATCGAAAACACCGGTATATGTCGCCGGATTGGACCTTGGTGTCCTCCCGATCGGGGATTGGTCTATATCAATCACTCTGTCAATATGATCGGTACCTGTTACTTTTTTATGTTTTCCGGGCTTCTGCTTGCTTCTATGAAGTTCTTTCGCAAGTGATTTATAAAGAATCTCATTGACAAGCGTGCTTTTACCGGAACCTGAAACACCTGTAACAACTGTCATAAGTCCGAGTGGGAACTTGGCTGTTACATTTTTGAGGTTATTCTCGGATGCTCCAGTCACTTCAATTTTTCTTTTATCCGGTTTGCGCCTGTTGGATGGCAATGGGATGAACTTCTCACCGGATAGGTAATTCCCAGTAAGGGATTGTTTATTGTTCATGACCTCTTCCGGTGTCCCGCTGGCAACAATCTGCCCTCCGTGTTCTCCCGCACCAGGGCCGATATCAATCAGCCAATCTGCTGCTGCCATGGTATCTTCGTCATGCTCCACTACAATCAACGTATTATCCAGATCCCGCATCTTCTTTAGACTGGCAATCAACCGGTCATTATCACGCTGATGGAGGCCGATGGACGGTTCATCCAGGACATAAAGCACACCTGTCAGTGCAGAGCCAATCTGTGTAGCCAGGCGGATCCGCTGTGCTTCCCCTCCAGAAAGGGTTCCCGCCGCCCTAGCCATCGTCAGATAGTCTAGACCAACATTATTCAAGAACTCCAATCTATTATTGATCTCTTTCAATATTAGTTTCGCAATCTGTTCTTCTTTTTCCGTTAATTCCAGGTTGGAGAGAACGTCTATTGCTTCGGCAATGGAATAACGGGTCACTTCACTGATGTGCATGCCATTGATCCGTACGGACAGGGCTTCCTGCTTAAGGCGGTGGCCTTTACAAGTGGGGCAATCCTTTTGTGCCATGTATTTTTCCAGCGTTTCCCGGGTGAAATCAGAAGTAGTTTCACGATAGCGCCGCTCTACATTGTTCAGTACCCCTTCAAAATAGATCATATTATCGCGGACATTTCCAAAATCATTCACATAATGAAAATGAATTTTTTCCTTGCTGCTGCCATGCAGGATTATATCCATTTGATCTTTAGGCAGATCTTTAACTGGGGTATCCATATCAATCTTATAATGCTCACAGACAGCCTTCAGTAACTGTGGGTAATATTGGGAGCTTATTGGTTCCCAAGCTGCAATGGCATGTTCACTTAAGGTGCGAGTCCAATCGGGGATCACCAGCTCAGGATCCACCTCAAGGTTGGTCCCGAGCCCATCACAGGTCGGACACGCGCCAAATGGGCTGTTGAAGGAGAACAGCCGCGGCTCCAACGCACCGATGGAAAAACCGCAGATAGGACAGGCATGATTTTCATTGAACAGCAATTCCTCCTGCCCAATCACGTCGACAATGATTTTCCCATCACCCAGTGCAAGGGCCGTCTCTATCGAATCAGTAAGACGCCCTGTAATTCCTTCTTTTACGACGATTCGGTCGATTACCGCTTCAATGGAATGCTTTTTATTCTTCTCCAATTGTATATCTTCGGACACATCCCGTATTTCATTATCCACCCGAACACGCACATATCCTTCTTGACGCAATTTCTCCAGTACTTTGATATGTTCTCCTTTGCGGCCTGATATTACAGGAGCCAAGATCTGCATCTTGGTCCTCTCCGGGTATTCCAGAATGCGATCCACCATCTGCTGGATGGTCTGAGAAGTAATTTCAATGCCGTGTTTCGGACATGTAGGACGGCCGATTCTAGCATACAGCAGCCGGAGATAATCATAGATCTCGGTTACTGTTCCAACTGTTGATCGGGGGTTATTGCTCGTCGTCTTCTGATCTATAGAAATGGAAGGAGACAGACCTTCGATCGAATCAACATCCGGCTTATCCATCTGTCCCAAGAACTGGCGTGCATAAGCGGAAAGAGACTCTACATAACGCCTTTGGCCTTCTGCATAGATGGTATCAAAGGCCAGGGAAGATTTGCCGGAGCCTGATAACCCAGTTAGAACTACTAATTTATTCTTAGGAATCGTTACATCGATATTTTTTAGGTTATGAGCTCTGGCTCCTTGAATTTGAATAGATTTACTAGGCATATGTTCACCTTCTTAGCTTTATAGTTAGGCTCCTGATTTAAGCTCGAGAATAACATCCCTCAGCTCAGCCGCTTTTTCAAAGTCAAGAGACTTGGCGGCCTCTTTCATTTCTTTTTCCATCTGTTCTATCACTTTCGTTTTTTCTTTGGCTGACAGCTTGGTCAAGCTTGGTTTTTCCTTATATTCTTCCTGCTCTTCTGCAGCTACTGTTGCGCGGATTACATCTCTTACATCTTTTTTGATGGTAGTAGGAGTAATATTATGTTTTTCATTATATTCCATTTGAATTTTCCTACGCCTGTTGGTTTCATCGATTGCCGCCTGCATGGACTGGGTGATTTTATCCGCATACATAATGACCTGGCCGTTTTCATTACGGGCTGCACGCCCCATCGTTTGGATAAGCGACCGTTCCGAACGAAGGAAACCTTCTTTGTCAGCATCCAGGATGGTGACCAGGGATACTTCCGGAATGTCCAGCCCCTCCCTCAGCAGGTTGATTCCTATCAATACATCATATTTGCCGACCCTCAAATCGCGTATCAGTTCAATTCGTTCGAGGGTTTTTACTTCGGAATGGAGGTAGGCCACCTTGATGCCGACTTCTTTTAGGTAATCGGTCAGATCCTCAGACATTTTCTTGGTAAGAGTAGTCACGAGTACACGCTCGTTCCGCTCTGTGCGTTTGTTTATTTCTTCGATTAGATTATCTATTTGCCCTTCAATCGGCCGGACTTCCACCTCCGGATCCAACAAACCTGTCGGCCGGATGATCTGTTCCGTCATATCAGGAGAGTGTTCCATTTCATATGGACCTGGTGTGGCTGATACATACACCAGCTGATTGGTCGATTTCTCAAACTCTTCGAATTTAAGTGGACGGTTATCAAGCGCAGATGGCAGGCGGAAACCATGATCCACCAGCACCTGTTTTCTTGCCTGGTCCCCATTATACATACCACGGATCTGTGGAAGGGTGACATGGGACTCGTCGATGATGGTCAAAGAGTCCTCCGGGAAATAATCCAGCAGCGTATAGGGAGTGGCACCCGATTCCCTGAGTGTCAAATGGCGGGAGTAATTTTCAATCCCAGAGCAAAAGCCCATCTCCTCCATCATTTCCAAATCATAGTTGGTGCGCTGTTCCAGCCGCTGTGCCTCCAGCAGTTTATCCTCGCTCCGCAGTTCTTCCAGTCTTTCTTCCAATTCCTTTTCTATATTGGCAATAGCCAGTTTCATTTTCTCTTCACGGGTAACGAAGTGGGAAGCCGGGAAGATGGCAATATGTTCTCTGTCTCCGACAATCTCGCCTGTCAGGGCGTCCACTTCTCGAATTCTGTCAATTTCATCACCGAAGAACTCTATCCGGATACAATGCTCCTCGCGCGAGGCTGGTATGATCTCCACCGAATCTCCTCTTACACGGAAGGTACCGCGCTTGAAATCAATATCATTTCGTGCATATTGTATATCAACAAGATCCCTCAGCAGCTTATCCCTGTCTTTCTCCATCCCCATTCGGAGGGAGAGTACCTGGCTTCCATATTCTTCCGGGGAACCTAGGCCATAGATGCATGAGACACTGGCTACAATGAGTACATCATTCCGTTCGAACAAGGCTGATGTCGCAGAGTGCCTCAGTTTATCAATTTCATCATTGATGCTCGCATCCTTTTCGATGAATGTGTCGGTGGAAGGCACATAGGCTTCAGGCTGATAATAGTCATAATAGCTGACGAAATACTCTACTGCATTGTTAGGAAAAAATTCTTTGAACTCACTGTACAATTGTCCCGCCAGCGTTTTATTATGAGCTATCACCAAGGTTGGACGATTAATCTCTTTCACTACATTGGACATTGTAAACGTTTTTCCCGTTCCGGTCGCGCCAAGTAGCGTTTGATGGCGCTGGCCAGCCAATACCCGTTCGGTGATTTCCCGTATGGCATTGGGCTGATCCCCTGACGGTTCGTATTTGGAAACAAGCTCAAACTTATTTTCTTTCACTTGTAAAGCCTCCGTTCTTATCCTACACCTAGTTTATCATAGATAATTATATATTTTAACATACTTGCGAACGAACATTCGATGGTTCTGCTTTAACTGGCTACTAACATAATACCCTTCCTGCCAGGCAAAAAACCGTTGCCTTCTACATTCCCTGCAAAAGAAACGCTCAAAACCTGTCTTGATGTATCAATTGGTTAAAGCCCATTTTCTGATTGCAAAAAGCCTTCAGCAATAAACTGAAGGCTTTTTAGATCAGGCAGTTATTCCGTTACAAGGAGTCTTCCCTTGGCTCCTTTCGCAACATGGTTGAATTGATGGGTAACGAAGTGGTAGTCTCCTGCTTCTTTCACCGTAAATTCAGCCACTGCTCCACAGCTGGCCGGAAGCATTAATGTTTGTAATCCTTCCATATGGTTCGCCGGATTTCCGTCTATATAGACGTCATCAAATATAGTTCCAATCATATGGAAAGAGCTGACTTCATTTGGACCTACATTATTGATATAGAATCGGACTTTATCCCCGACTTTGGCTGTGAGCGGCTCTTCTTCTATAGAAGCAACGGTTCCATTCGTATTCAATTGATGATCATTCAGGGCTTTCGTAGAGAATACTACCTGAGAAGGTACATTGTTCATCATATCTTCCAAATCATTATACTTATACCATTCATTTTGGATGATCACATATTCCTGGTCCACTTCCCCATCTGTCGGGTAACCCTCATCAGGCTGGACAATGATCACCCCGTGCATGCCATTGGCTATATGGGACAAAACTGGATCGGTGCCACATCCGCAAATCCTTTATCAGGAGCAGTGTGGACGGCGTGGAAATCCATACTGTGCGGAATAGCGGGGTCCAGGTTATCCAGTGTGAAATGGATGGTATCTCCTTCTTTCACTACTACTAATGGGCCTGGGGCTTCTCCATTGAACGTCCAAGCCTTATACGTGTTGCCTGGTTCTATTTCAATATCAGTAATTTGAGAGGTCATTTTGATAAAAACATCTGACCCATCTCTTTCCAACTCCACCGGAACCGGTTCTTGATTTAAATGTTGATGGGGTGCAATTACTTGGGCTGCCTCCTCCACTTCCTGTTTTTCTTCTGCCTTTACTTCATCTCTCTGTTCATTCGGATGATCCATTTCCATGAATACGGATAACATAACGGCGAGCGCTCCAAAACCGACTATGATACCGAAAACAATTTTTTTCAGCATTTTTACCACTCCATGGTTATATGGTAGATAAAAGTTCCGACCACTCAACCGTTGTTATAACCTGCCATCCACTGGATTGAATGGTTGATTTTTATCTTCATCTATAGTATAAATGGCCTATATTTTCCCACGTGTGATTTGCCTCACTTATTCATGCTCATTTGTGAACAACGTATGACAGCTTATGCGAACAACCAAACAGGGCGGCCAGTCGGCAAGATGCGGTTCTACCAGAGCAATGGCGGGTTGCTCACCGGAGCAATGACCACATAACCCTTCTGCAGAATATGCCAACGCACACCCTGAGTCGAAATGCCTAGTCCTCTTTAAAAATGGAAGCGTACTCCCCAATGATCATACTTTCTTAACTATTTAAAAGCCATCCTGGCATACAGCAATGGCTATCTTTCCCTGTGCGGCCCGGTCACGAAGACTAATCCAAGCTCATAGTGGTCTCCCTCATAAAAAGCACCTTGGACAAACCTCATTTCACCGAACGCATTCAATACTTCCAATTTAAAATAGGCTCCGCTGCCCTGTAGAGCTTGATAAAAACCCTCTTCTGTATCTACTTTTCGGCCATTTACTTTGGTGATCGTTTCCCCTACGCCAATGTCCATGCGATCAGCCGGTGTTCCCTGAATAATTCCTAGAACACGTAACCCGTTTCCCATCTTTCGGAAGTACGGCTGACCTTTCCTTTCCCTTATGCGGTGCCGGTAACTGATATATTCTCTACCTATAATAGCTGCAGCTGCTGCAACGAAAATAAGCAATGATTGATAGATACCGCCAACTGCAAGCAGCAAAACCAGCAAAGACAATAAAAGAGTTGCCTTGAACAGGCTACCAGCTGCTTGTTGGGGCAGCCTGCTTTTCACCCCATAATCAAATCCTAGCAAAAAGGGAATAAGCACCAGACCATAGGACTCCCCTCCGATAGAGAAATAAGGCCAAAAATCAGCAAAAGGCGTAATCGCTCCCATCGGTACCAGAGTGAAAAAGGGAATAATACTCATCTTTTTTAGATGGTGTTGTCCTATCCACCCGCCGCGCCGGCCGGGAATCAACCTTGGAAAGCCCTCCTGTCCGGCCCTCCGAACTAACAAAGCCTCTATGATTAATAGAATTCCAAGCAACAAGACAATTCCCAAAAGGTTGACCTGTTGCAGTCCATCTATCATGGTGCCACCAAAGAACAAGCGATCCCCGATGGGAAGCAGAAGAAGCAGCAAATAGGTAATCCCCAGGGTATACGCCGGTGATAGCAGGGTAAATCGGTATGGCAGTGACAAAAGAAGGGTAATCCATCCTAGAAGCAGTATGGTTTCAAACTGAAAAACCATTCCTGCTCCTAAATTGATCATGGAAAGCAGGAACCCCGCACCGATAGAAATCTTCCAAGTATGCCTCCATTCCGTAAACAGAGGAGAGACTTTAACACCGAAATCTTTTCTTTCTCTTTTTATCCTTACATAGCCCGATATCAGTATTAATAATATCGCCCAATAGGTCAGCGGATGAATAAACAGCTTCCCTGCGGCTGATAGCAATTCATGGAGCCAGTCCTGTATCATTTATCTCACCTTCCAAAATAATCAAGCGAATCTTTGCTAAATGTACTATTCGCTGCTTAAAGATTTTTCTCCTGCAAAATCTGTAGAAATTATTTACACTCTGTAGAATAAAGCAGAACAGCTTTCACGTAAAGAAGATGAAACGGAAAGATCCGCGGGAGTCCCGCGGATCTTTTATTGATATAACTCTTCCATCGCTTTTTCCAACTGTCTGTCGTCGTTTCCTTCCCGAATCTTTTCCACAATAGCCGCTTCCAAGACTCCAGCAGTTTCTTTGTCGACTTCCCCAGTAGGCTCCAACTCGTGTTCAGACTGGAACTGGCTGACAGCCTCCTCCGTCTCCACGCTGAAATAGCCATCGGTCCGGCCTGGTTCATAGCCAAGACCCTTGAGCATCTGCTGTACATTGGAAATAGCAGTATCTGTCTGATCCAAGGTAAACGGCTCCTCTACTTGCACAGGACTGGTGTAGAAGTAATCAGGCTGTGATACCTCAATGGTAGGTTCAACACCTTCCTCATTAATCCAGTTCCCATTCGGTGACAACCATTTGAAGGTGGTAAGTTTGATGGAACTGCCATCCCCTAATGGTACAGCCTGCTGAACAGTTCCCTTGCCATAGCTTGTCCGGCCGACAACATCATAACCAAGCTCTTTCATAGCCACTGCAAGGATTTCCGAAGCAGACGCACTTCCTTCATCAATAACTACACTAATTGGGTAATCCTTTTTCTCCTCCAAATTAGAATAGTAAGGCTGTTTTTCGCCATTCTGATCTTCTATCTGAATATATGGGATATCAGAAGGAACAAATAGGGATAGTATTTCTTCAGCCACGTTCAACAGCCCGCCTGGGTTTGCCCGGACATCTATGACAAGACCTTCCATCCCATCCGCTTCCAATGCCTCCAACTGTTCGGTAAATTCATCGGCTGTATTCTCACTGAAATTCGTTATTTCAATTATACCCGTCTTTTTTCCATCCACTGTTTCCATATTACTGTATACTGTCTCCACCGGAATTTCATCTCTAGTGATCGTCACTTCAAATGAATCTTCCACACCGGACCGCTTTATTTCCAGCACCACTTCTGTTCCTTTTTCCCCTCGGATTTTCGCTACTGCCTCATTAAGATTCAATCCTTGCAAATCTTCTCCGTCAACAGAAAGCACCTGATCATTCGGACGGATTCCCGCCTTTTCGGCTGGTGAGTCTTTTATCGGGGCTATAATGGTGACAATGTCATTCACCATGCTTACCTCGGCACCGATACCTTCAAAGGAGGACTCAATCTGCTCATCGAATTGTTCCATCATTTCTATATCCATATAGGAGCTATGCGGATCATCCAACGTGGACAGCATCCCTTCAATCGCTCCTTCTACCAACTGCTTATCGTCAACTTCTTCCAGATAATTCTGCTGAATTATCCCGAATGCTTGGCTAATCTTCTGCATTTGACCATCACCACTGGAACCCTTGATAGCACCCGTTTCAGATGATTCAATGGCTTCAATGATTTCCTGGCTGGGATTACTGTTATCGGGCCCTGCAATTTGAATACCCGCATAGACGCCGCCTGCCAAGAGAACTACAGCACCTAAAACAGCTAATAAAATTTGCGGCAATCTTTGTTTCATTTTTTCACCTCTGTTATATCTTTCGTATAAAAAGCATACCACTATATTCTAACAATGACTATGGTTTTATCCATTTTCCCTGCCAAATTAAGGCATGAGCGTCCACTTAGGTACGATCATGCCATTAATTGAAGCTGCTCGTTAGTATTCCAGCTGATTGAATGAAAAAGGGCCTAAGACTTTCATTTTCTTACTTTATTATAGAAGAAGGCATCATGCCATAATGGCAGATGCCTTCTTCATCCATTCATTTAAAAATTATTGTAGATATGGCATAGGGTCTACCGGATTTCCATATCCTCCAACATGCACCTCAAAGTGTAAGTGAGGTCCCGTTGAGTTGCCCGTGTTCCCTGTAGCGCCGATTACTTCTCCCCTGCTGACTGTATCGCCTTTAGATACGGACATGCTGCTTAAGTGAGCAGAGACTGTTGTATAGCTCTTTCCGTTAATATGGTGGGAAATCATAATGACATTTCCGAACCCGCCCAATCTGCCGGCCCTGCTGACAACACCATCTGCCGGAGCTTTAAGTGGAGTTCCAGTACTGACTGCAAAATCCACCCCTTTATGGTTGGTCGAACCTATCCCTCCCGGGGATTTCCGCGGACCGAATGTAGAGGTAACTCCTCCTGGTGCTGGATGCATAAAGATGCCGCCGTTATTGGAACTTGTCTTAGAACTTGAAGCAGCAGCTGAACGAGAATTGCTGCTTGGCTTGCTGTTTGAAGTGGATGGAGCAGAGGAATCCGCACTGGCTGTTTCAGTTGATGCCTGTGCCTTCTGTTCGCGCTCCCTATCCGCCTTTTCCTGTGCAGCTTTTTTACGCGCTTCTTCCTCTTTTGCAAGCTGTTCAAGCTCCCGCTGCTCTTGCTGGGCCATAGCGATTGCCTTTTCATTGGCTTCTTTTTCTGCAGCAAGAATCTCTTGTCTCTCCTCCGCACTCAGATGAATTTCCTCTAAGTGGTCATGCTCTTCCTCCAGCTCAGCGAGCAATGCTTCATGCTCTTTGCTTTGTTCTTTAAGCTGTGTTTTTAATGTTTCAAGCTCTTCTTTCTGCTTTTCCAAGGCAAGCTTCTTATTTTCCACTTCTTTTTTACTGTCTTGCACTTCTTTCTTGTTATCCTCTAAAGCAAGCTTGTCTGCCTGCTGATCTTCCATGATTTGCTTATCGGAATCCATGATGGTATTCACGGCCGTAGACCTGTTAATGAAGTCACTGAAACTCTGAGCTCCAAAGATCACTTCCATATAATTCATCGGTCCGCCGTTTTGCTGAATCGACTGGAGACGCTCTTTCAGCAGTTCCTCTCTTTTAGCAATTCGTTCTTCAAGAACCTTGATCTCCTTTTTCAATTCTTCAATACGGTTATTGAGGTCCTTAATCTCTTCATTTGTATCGTCAATTTCCTGCTCTTTTTCGCTAATTTTGGTGTTTGTCTTGTTGAGATCTTCTTCAAGAGATGCGAGCTTTTCTGAAACACTTTTCTGCTCACTCTGGTTTTCTTCCAGCTTTTTTTCCGTCTTCTCTTTTTCTTCAAGAAGACTCTCCCTCTCCTGCTCTATTTCACTATTATTCTTTTCAAGTTCATTGATTTCCTGTTGTTTTTGTTCAACCGACCCAGCGGATACAGCGCTCATATTTGTGGTGGCACCGGCAGTTGCTAAAGCGACTGCTAGTAATCCTGATAAGACTTTCCTCATTGTATTGCTTCCCCTTCCATTGCCTAAAAGTTAAACTGCATAGATAATCTGCATTTAGTTCATCAGCTCTTCTTAGCATTGCGGAACCTGCTTCTCCTTCTAAATTAAACCTTGAGGAATTTCCGGACACTCATCACACTGCCCCATACTCCGATAGTTGCCCCGATGACAAAGATGATCAAGGACAGCTGCCAGGCAAACGGATTGAATGGCAGAATCTCCACAAAACTGAAGCTTATTTTATCGCTCAAATTATTGTCTAAGAAATAATAGCCTGTCATGATGACAGCAATAGGTATGATCGATCCCAATACGCCCAGAAGCAGGCCTTCAATAAAGAATGGCCACCTGATAAAACCATTGGTTGCACCAACCAATTTCATAATCCCGATTTCCCTGCTTCGTGCCATAATCGTAATTTTGATAGTATTGGAAATCAGAAAGATTGCTGTGAACAACAAACCAATAATCAAAGCCAAGCCGATATATCTGGCATATTGGTTAAATTCAAATAACTGTTGGACAACTTCCTGGCCATAGTTGACCTCTTGGGTCCCTTCAAGCTTTTGAATAGCCTCGGCTACAGAGCCGGTTTGTTCCGGGTTCTGTGCATGGACTTCATAGGCATGATTCAGCGGATTTTCCTGTTCAAACAGCTGCCAGGCCTGCCCTTCTTCCCCCATGCTTTCGACGAGACTTTCCAGTTGTTCATCTTTGGATGAAAATTCCACCGACTCAACCCCTTCAATTTCAGCGATCTGGTCACCAAGGGCGGTTATCTCTTCTTCATCCAAGGTAGGGTCAATAAGCACATTCACCTGTACATCGTCTTCTATATTGGTAGCCATCTGGTTAATGTTCAGCATCAGGGCTATAAATGCACCGACCAAAATGAGGGTCGTTGTAACTGCTCCTACAGAGGCTACCGTCATCCAGCCGTTACGGAAGATATTTTTTGCACCCTCCCGCAGATGCCGCGTCAAAGTACTAAATTTCATAGCCGTATTCACCTCTGTATTCATCCCTGACCACCAATCCGTCTTCGATGGCGATCACTCGCTTTTTCATAGAGTTCACAATTTCCCTGCTATGTGTAGCCATGATAAGGGTTGTTCCCTGTGCATTGATTTGCTCGAATGTTTTCATGATTTCCCATGAGGTCTCCGGATCCAGGTTGCCTGTCGGTTCATCGGCAATCACAATCTTCGGACGGTTGACGATGGCCCGGGCAATCGACACCCGCTGCTGTTCCCCGCCCGAAAGTTCATCTGGAATGAATCTTGCTTTATTCTTCAGGCCAACAAGTTCCAATACGTCCATGACCCTTGTACGGATCTTCTGTGGCGACTCTCCTATCACCTCTAAAGCAAAGGCAATATTTTCATAGACTGAGAGTTTCGGAAGCAGCTTGAAATCCTGAAAAACGACACCAATTTCGCGGCGCAGATAGGGAACCTTTTTTTCCTTTAATGTAGCCAAGTCTTTATTGTTTATTAAAATTGTTCCATCTGTAGGTTTTTCTTCCCTGTATATAAGTTTTATGAAAGTGGATTTGCCGGCTCCACTAGGGCCGACAACATAGACGAATTCCCCTTGTTTTATGTCAATACTGATGCCATTTAAAGCGGTCACTCCATTGGCATACGTCTTATAGACATCCTTCATTAAAATCATAAATTTAGCTCACCTTTTTGCTGTAGTCTCTTGTGCTGTAATTAATTCTGTATTTATTATTTGCTCTCTCTCCAAATCACTTCTACATTATATCATTTATCGACAGCATTTTTAGCTAAAAAATTATTACATTTATATTTCATGAAAGGAAATTTTGTAATAAAAAAACGGACCATGGAATATATCCATGATCCGTCTTTCTTTCTACAAAAATTTTACTGTTTTTCTGCCAGCCAATTGGCCAATGTTTCACGGTCTTCTGCGGAAACTTGATCCTGTGCCGGCATGCTGCCTTTTCCATTTTGAATAATATCTGCAATCTCCTCTGCAGAATATTCAGCGCCTACGGAAGTCAAATCAGGGCCTGCTCCGCCTGAAAGGTCACCACCATGGCAAGACGCACAATTGTTTTGATAAATTTCTTCTGCTGAGGCAGTATCCACTGTTCCGCCTCCATCAGCGGATTCCTCTGTGCCTGTGTCACCATTGCCATTGTCTGCCGGCTCATCGGTGCCGCCTTCATCGCCACCTCCGCCGCATCCGGTAAGTACGAGTGCTGAACCAAATACTACTGCCATTAACCATTTCTTCATTTGAGCTTTCCCCCTAACTGGATATTGGAGTTGGTAGTTACAATGTTATTATAACCTTTAGGAGTGGAAATAAAACAATTTTTGCTTTTTACTTGTCTGGGCTTTTCAGGACTTAGCACAAGGTTTCCAAGTACTTTCCCCATATCTTGGAGAAAATATTCATAAAAACATCATAGGAAAGGGCTGTGGGACTAAAGGCTACTCCACCCCATCGTTTAATTCATCCTTGAACGAAGGTATGCATCAATAAAGGGATCAAGGTTACCATCCATAACACTTTGCGTATTCCCGATTTCCATATTTGTACGGTGATCCTTCACCATAGAATACGGATGGAATACATAGGAACGGATCTGGCTCCCCCAACCTATTTCTTTTTGTTCACCGCGAATCTCGTCTAGTTCCCGCTGCTGCCGCTCAATTTCCTGCTGATACAGCTTGGATTTGAGCATTTTCATAGCTGCTTCTCTATTCTTGATCTGCGACCGCTCGTTCTGGCATGTGACAATCGTATTGGTCGGGAGGTGGGTGATTCGCACGGCTGAATCGGTCGTGTTGACATGCTGACCGCCAGCTCCGCTCGCCCGGTAAGTGTCCACCTTAATATCTTCTGTCTTTATTTCGATATCCACGTCCTCCGGCATTTCCGGCATGACCTCACAGGAAGCAAAGGATGTGTGGCGCCGTCCAGAGGAGTCGAACGGGGAAATCCGTACCAGACGGTGGACACCTTTTTCCGCCTTCAAGTAGCCGTATGCATTATGGCCTTTAATCATAAGCGTGACGCTTTTAAGGCCTGCCTCTTCACCTGGGAGGTAATCAAGTGTTTCTACTTTAAAATCTTTTTCCTCGGCCCAGCGCTGGTACATGCGCAGCAGCATACTTGCCCAATCCTGTGATTCCGTCCCGCCTGCACCTGGATGGAGTTCAAGAATTGCATTATTCCGATCATATGGTTCACTGAGCAGCAACTGAAGCTCAAAGTCATTGATCTCCTGTTGCAGTGCACTCACTTCTTCATTCAATTCTTCATAGAGTTCCTGGTCATTCTCTTCCTTGACTAGTTCATAGGAAACTTCAAGATTCCCCCATTTTTCATCCAATTCCTCAAAGGTGCCTACATAATCCTTCAGTACATTTGCCTCATTAATAATTTTCTGCGCTGCATCCTGATCATTCCAGAATTCTGGCTCCGACATCTCCAGATCCAATTCTCTAATACGCGCCTTTTTGTTATCCAGGTCAAAGAGACCCCCTAAAGTCTTCGATTCTTGCCCTCATTTTATCCAATTCATTTTTAATTTCTGCCATTTCCATTATTGGATCACCTCTTATTGAATAATAAATATTTCAAGGAAACACTCCCAAAGATTATGGGAGTGTTCATATATCTTTAAGCACCGTGGCAGTTCTTATATTTCTTGCCGCTGCCGCAAGGGCATGGATCATTTCGGCCGACATCCTGCCTTTTCACAAAGGGCTTGCGTTTTTTCTTCTTTTCTTCCTGTCCGCCGGAAACTGCCTGCGTATTCTTAACTACTGCTTCTCTTTGCAGGTTTTCCCTGATGCGTGCTTTCATTACATATTTTGCAACCTCTTCCTCAATGTTCTCAACCATTGCTTCAAACATGGAAAAGCCTTCAAGCTGATATTCACGCAGCGGGTCATTCTGGCCGTATGCCCGGAGATGGATTCCCTGCCGGAGCTGGTCCATCTGATCAATATGATCCATCCACTTCGTATCAACTGTACGCAGTAAAATAACCTTTTCAAATTCTCGCATTTGATCCGGGGAAAGTTCTGCCTCTTTTTCATCATACCGTGCTCTGACTTTTTCCATGACCAGTTCGTTGATCTCTTCGGGCTCTTTGCCTTTTATTTCATCGATTGAGAGATCTTCTTCATCCAGAAGATTACCATGTACATAGTCGATGATCGCCTGTAGATCCCACTTATCTTCGTCATCGTCCTGGGTATGTGTAGCTGTTACCCTCTCTAATGTGGAAACAATCATATTCTCTACAATTTCGCGGAGATTTTCGTTCCCTTCGATGACCTCAAAACGCTGTTTATATATGATTTCCCGCTGTTCCCGAAGGACATCATCATAGGAAAGCACCTGTTTCCGGGCATCAAAGTTATTTCCTTCCACCCGTCTCTGTGCTGATTCGACGGCACGGGAAACCATTTTACTTTCAATTGGCTGATCGTCATCCATACCAAGCCTATCCATCATGGAACGAAGGTTATCTGAACCGAACCTGCGCATCAATTCATCTTCCATAGACAGGAAGAACTGCGACATACCAGGGTCTCCCTGGCGTCCGGCCCGCCCTCTGAGCTGATTATCTATCCTGCGGGACTCATGGCGTTCCGTTCCGATAACTGCCAGACCGCCAAGTTCTTTGACCCCGTCGCCGAGCTTAATGTCCGTTCCACGCCCTGCCATGTTAGTTGCAATGGTAACGGCGCCTTTTTGGCCAGCATTTTCAATAATTTCCGCCTCACGGTAATGATTTTTCGCGTTCAGCACATTGTGCTTGACACCTGCTTTCTTCAGCAGGTTGGAGATCAATTCAGAGGTTTCCACCGCAACGGTGCCTACCAATACCGGCTGTCCCGCTTCATGCCGTTCTTTAATATAATCGACAACCGCCCGGAATTTCCCCTCCATTGATTTATAGATCATATCCGGTTTATCTTCACGTTGAATAGGTTTATTTGTCGGGATCGCAATAACATCCATATTATAGATGTTCCTGAATTCCTCTTCTTCTGTCTTAGCCGTACCGGTCATCCCAGACAGCTTATTATACATACGGAAGAAATTCTGGAAGGTGATCGAGGCTAATGTCATGCTTTCATTCTGGATCTGCAGACCTTCTTTTGCCTCAATCGCCTGGTGCAGCCCATCACTGTACCGGCGTCCTTTCATTAAACGGCCAGTGAACTGATCGACAATAACAACTTCGCCATCTTCCACTACATAATCTGTATCTCTATGCATGGAGACATGTGCTTTAAGGGCTTGATTAATATGGTGGGTAAGCGAAACATGATCCAAGTCAAACAAGTTTTCAATGGAGAAATACCGCTCCGCTTTATTAATTCCCTCTTCCGTCAGCTGTACCCCTTTCGTCTTTTCATCAAAGGTATAGTCTGTTTCGCGCTGGAGGGTCCGTACAAATCCATCCGCCTGCTGATAGAGGGAAGCTGATTTTTTAGCAGACCCTGAGATGATTAGCGGTGTCCTTGCTTCATCAATCAATATGGAATCGACCTCGTCAATGATCGCAAAATTCAGCGGCCGCTGAACCATCTGCTCTTTATACTGCACCATATTGTCCCTCAGATAATCGAAGCCGAACTCGTTGTTGGTACCATAGGTAATATCTGCTTTATATGCTTCACGTTTCTCTTCCTTTGACAAGCCGTTGCCATTCAAGCCGACAGTCAAACCGAGGAATTGATAGAGCTGGCCCATTTCCCCAGCATCCCGTTCGGCCAAATAGTCATTCACCGTGATAATATGGACGCCCTTGCCCGTGATAGCATTCAGGTAAGCTGGCATCGTGGAAGCAAGTGTTTTACCTTCCCCTGTTTTCATTTCCGCAATATTGCCTTCATGCAAAGCAACTGCACCGGTCAGCTGGACAGGGAAGGGCCGCATGCCCAATACACGTTTAGCAGCTTCCCGGACCACTGCGAAGGCTTCCACCATCAAGTCATCCGTGCTCTCTCCTCCAGCATGCCTTTCTTTGAATTCCTCCGTTTTCTGTTGGAGATCATGGTCGGAAAGCTTTTCCATCTCCGGTTCCATTGCTTCAATTTTATCTACTGTCTTTTGTATTCGTTTCAGCTGTTTTTGGTTTCCATCACCAAATATCTTTGTCAGTAATCCAGCCATCGCAAACGCTCCTCAACTATTTCGAAATTATCCAGAATTTCCGGTTCAAGTTATAAATACTATTCAATAATAACACTATATCTTTTGGGATGACAACTTGTTGAGTTCTTACGGGGAACGGCAAAAAGAGCAATCCAGGGGATGGACTGCTCTTTATATGAAAAGTGGTGTAGCGGGGCTTCTTGCAGCTTAATTGTAATTTTCGGCCGGCGGGGAGATTCAATGAAGGGGTGCTTAAAACATCTGGTGTCCCTGTGGCTCGGTTCAATCAGGCAATGTCTAGCTTGTTCTCCGGCAATTATGCGACACGGCCTTTTGTCGTGGACTTGTCATGCCTGGATGGTCCATTTTACTCCTCGCGCTTAGTTTCTTGATCACCTCCTAGTGCTATTGACTCAGTTATACCACATAGCCTATTAAATGCGCTAGTTGCAATTTTCCGATTTTATTGAGTCATTCGACACCTTTCTCTCCGGAAATCAGCCTTTTTTGTCCTCTTTTTGTCTATATTTTCCATTTTATCAATTTTTTTCCCTGTTAAATTTCAATTTCTGCAAATCGTACGTCAAATTTCGACAGCAAGGCGAAAAAAGGCGGTCCCCCTCAGGGAACCGCCTCGACGTCTATTTCATTCAGCATTAAGCATTTGGTTCAATTAAGCCGTACTTGCCATCCCGGCGTTTATAAACGACATTTGTATCTTCAGTTTCCGCATTGGTAAAAACATAAAAGGAGTGGCCCAGCATATTCATTTGAAGTATTGCTTCCTCGGAATCCATCGGTTTCAGATTGAACTTTTTCTGACGCACAATTTCAATATCATCCGTATCATCCTCGACCGCAACATTGCTTGCTTCTTTTTCCATTTCCGCAAACACGTGCTTTGCAGCGCCTTCCTGTCTGGATTTACGATTGACTTTTGTTTTATATTTGCGGATCTGCCTCTCCAGCTTATCTACTACCAAGTCAATCGCTGCATAGAGGTCAAGATGCTGTTCTTCTGCACGTAATAATAGATTTGTCATTGGAATGGTCACTTCAATTCGCTGTTCATCATTATAGACACTTAAATTCACATGGACATCAGATTTAGGCGGAGACTCAAAATATCTCTCCAGCTTACTGATTTTTTTCTCTACATAGTCCTTGATCGGTGCTGTGACCTCAAGATTTTCGCCTCGAATGTTAAATTTCATGAAAGTGCCCTCCTTTATCCTTTAACTATATTATACTACTTTCCCGTAGTGATTTCCTGCCTAAACCCTGCAGAAAATACAAAGAATTGAAAACAATTTGTCTGATTCTTGTCCGATTTCTGGGGATGAGGGGAAATAAAGGGATTTCTGTCTGGCAATCTCACACTTTCGCTGCGGTCCTTAGTCTATCTAATCAGCACCTGAACAGAACTACTTTTTACTGTCCAGATACATCCCGTCCATTGTCCTCACATTTTGGTAAGGATTTGTATATTTCCGATTGGATTGTTTCTGCTTCTTCACTTGCTTCATTTCTTCTTTTAATTCTGCAAACAGCTTATGCAGGGAAGTGCTTATTGATGCATTTAGATCTGTCAACATGCGTCCAAGCTTCTGTTCCTCTTCTGTAAAAGGGGGAAGTAATACTTCCATCAGTTCCTCGCGGGCGTCCAGCAGCTGGTTCACCTGCTGGACAACTTCTTCTCGGTTTTGGGGAGTTATTTCCTGCTGTAACAACTCCTTTAATTCTATAGTAGCATCAAGAATCGGCTGCAGGCGGTTCATTAGATATGTGCGCCCTTTGCAAGCTGCTGCCTTGTTTTGAGGATAACCTGCTTCCATGTGTCACGGAATTCCACCGTATACCCGAGGACTTCTTCTAAGTATGCCGGTTCATTCTTTATATTCGCTTCCTTCAGCTGGAATTGCATGTATTCATATAACGGCAGCAGCTGATTAGATATTTCCATTTCCAAATTAAGCGTAAGCATCAGCTCCTGAATAATGTTCTGTGCTTTTTGAATATGTGTATTCTTGGCTTCATAATTTTTGTTCTCCATATCTTTCATGGCCTGCTTAATGAACTTAATGCATCCATTATAGAGCATAAGTGTCAATTCTCCATCGGAAGCAGTATTGACTGAATTGTTTTGATATGCCTGGTATTTATTTATCGCCATAATTGTGCAGCTCCTTTTTTCATTACATTTGACCGCCGCCGAAGTTGCTCATCAGCATGGCCGATTGGTTATTCATTTGGGAAATTGCCTTCTCCATGGCGGTGAACTGCCGCCAATACCGGTCCTCTATCTGTACCAGCCGTTTCTCAAATGAAGCGATCCGCTGGTTTAAATCCTTCATTCTCCGGCCCAGTGTGTAGCCTTCCAGTGTATCTGACCCCTTACCTGCCCGATCCTCTATTTTGCCCATTGTCCGTTCAACCGCATCCTCCAGACGGTTGACCAGACCCCGGCTGTTGCCTTCACTGCTATTGGAAAAAAGCTTTTGCACACTTCCCGGATCCTTGGAAAGGGCGGCTTTCAATTCTTCTTCATTAACAATCAACTTCCCGCCGTCCATGTAGTTATTGCTTGTAGTTATTCCAATTTGTGTCAGCGAGGTATATGCCCCGCCGGTCTCAACGGCTGCATACCATCCTTTTCGCATATCGAACAATCCATTGGAGATCGCCGACTCCCCTCTCAGGATGCCGCTTTTGGCCTTTTCTTCCCACAGTTCAATCTCCTTTTCGGACATTTCTTCCTTTTGTTCATCAGTCAATGGGGAGTAGTCGCGGTACCTCTCTTCCTTCTGGGTGTCACCCAGGGCTTCAATCACTTCATTGTACTTGTCCACAAACTTCATGATGTTATCAAATGCTGAATCGGTGTCACTGGCGACATTCAATGTTGCACCGTCTCCTACAGTGGGAGAGTTGAAATTGAACGTGATTCCATTCAGGTTATAACTGTTTTCTTTTGACTCCACCGTATAAGCCTCGTTATAGGTGAACATTGCATCCTTAGCCTCTCGCTCTGTACCCATAGCAAGAATGGGCCCAAAGAACGAATCGAAACCACTTTCGTCTCCAAAGACGATTTCATTCCCCCCGTTCGGATTATAAACGCCTGTCCGCGTTGTTTCCATTACCACCTGATTGGTACCCGCATCGTAAAAGGCTCGGACATGGTTATCATCATCACTAATCCGCTTCAACACGTCTTTTAGCGTATCCGTGGCTCCTATTTCATAGGTATGTGTCTTCATTGCTTTTGTCTCTTCATCATATGTCTGGAAAGAAACACTGTCTCCTTCCTGCAAATTCGTATGGTTGACAAGCGGCTCATCCGCAGTTAAATCGATTTTCCCACCTACATTAATGGCGTTTGTTGCCAATTGTGTAACCTTGATGTTGTAGGAACCCTCCATTGCACTAGTGGTAGCTGTCGCTGTCACTGCCGAGGGTTGTGAAGAGGTAACCGTTTTCGAGTTATAAGTGCGGCTCATTTTCATATCAAGCATCATGCCGTCCAATTCAGAGAGTTTCCGGTTAATATCCCGAAAGCCGTCCCGCTGCCACTCCAGCTTTGTTTTATCTTGATTCAATTTATCTAGCGGCATTTTTTCAGTCGTCATCAGCTTTTCGACAAGCTGATCAATATCCATACCTGTTGCCAATCCTCCGATTCGCATATCCCGTCTCCCCCATTATTAATGCTTGTTTTCATCTTTATTTTTATATCGGCTGAACTCTGTAGTTTTATAAGGATTCCAGACAAAAATATGGCAAAACCCCCTTTCCATGGACGAGGAAAAAAGTTTCGCTATATAAAACCCCCGCCCAATCGGGGCAGGGGTCATTATCTCAGAAAGTCCAGCAGACTTGGCTGGATGATCCTTGAACCTGCTGATAATGCAGCACGATGCAGGCTTTCTTGGGTAATCAGCTTGGTAATCGTTTCTGCATAATCAACATCTTCATTTTTGGACATGGTGCTGACTGCAATAACCTCCTGTTCATTCAGGCGGTTTTCCACCAGCTCAAGCCGGTTCATCCGCGCACCTAGTTCGGCCCGGGCATTGATCGTTTGATCGATATTCCGGTCCATATCACTGATGCTGTCTTGAATGCCATCCGGATTATTTTCCAAGTTGTCGATAAACTGGTCAATATTACCAAAGAATTCCTCGTTGAATACCTTGTCAGGGTTCACGTTTGCCGCCAACTGTGTTCCGGCAAACACCTCAATTTCCACCTTCCCTGGTTCTCCCTCCCTTAAGAGTGAGCCATCCTCGTCGACAGGGCGGTTTTGAGTGTCGGTCCCATTGAAGATATATTTTTCATTTACTTTGGTATTGGCCAGTTCCACTAAATGATTTTTCAGCTGCTCTGCTTCCACCTTAATATTTTTCCGTTCATCTGTACTATAGGTGTCATTGCTCGCCTGGACAGCTAGTTCACGTATCCTCTGGAGAGCTTGGGTGGTTTTATCAAGTGCCGCATCCGAATTATCCATCCAGTTATGGAGTTCATTAGTGTTCCGCTTGTACTGTTCCACCTGATTCACCTGTGAACGGTAATTCATCCCTTTCAGGGTGATCACTGGGTCATCGGAGGGTTTATTGATTTTCTTTCCGGTCGCCAGCTGATCCATATACTTATTTAATTGGTTATTGCTATTGGTGAGATTTCTGAGCATATTATTGGAGAGCATTCCCTGAGTCACTCGCATATCAATTACCTCCCTGCCAGTCCCATATTATTGATGATGCGGTCAAGCAGCTCATCCGTAACCGTCATGCTTCGGGCAGCTGCATTGTATGCATGCTGGAATTTAATCATATTGGACATTTCCTCATCGAGTGATACCCCACTTACAGACATCCGCTGGTTTTCTACCTGGGAACGGAGTACGTCCGTATTTTCAGCCATTCGGTTGGCTTCCTGGGCTTCTACGCCAAGCTTGCCGATTTCTGCTTCATAAAATCCTTTGACAGACTTGTTATCCAACCCTTCCAACTTGCGGTCAAAGACGTCCGCCAAGTTCCGCGCATTGGCGCCATCACCCGCTGTACCGTTAAGCCCCGCCGCAATCTTGTTTGGATCTCCGAGAGCCACTTTTATGGAAGAAGCTGTTCCGTCCGAGATCTCAAAAAATGAGCCGCCTTGCTCTCCCTCTAGGTCAGTCCCGGCCTTGTGGACCTGGTTAAATTCACTTACAAACCCTGCAGCCATATTGTCCAGTGCAACAAGCAGATTTCTCGCATCTTCGTCATGGGCCTTGATCATCCCGGAAAGGGAGCCGCTGGATCCATTCATCCCAAGAGGCTCTCCTCCGACTGTCACCTGCATCGATCCACCCTCTGTTTCTTTTAGGGACAAGTTGGCTGGATCCTTCCCGTCCTCCAGGAGTTTTAAAGAAGCACCATTATTGCCTTTAATGTCAATGCTGACTATGCCATCCGCTATCTTGGAACTAGCATGGCTGTTATCATAGGACACACTGATATCCAGGATTCCAGAAAGTTCATCAATCAGTTTATCTCTTCTGTCATACATGTCATTTGCCGTATATCCGTGTGTCTCCGACTGTTTCACCTGTTGATTTATTTCATGGATCTGGGAAGCAAGAGAATTTACACGGTCAACGGTTGTTTCCATCTCATGCCGCAAGTCATCACGGACACCACTTATAGAATCGGACAAATAACGGAATGTTTCCGCCACTGCTTCCCCCCGCTCCATCACGACCCTCCTTGCTCCGGTATTCTCCGGATTCACAGAAAGGTCTTGAAGCGATTGCCAAAACTGGTCCATGGAGTGGGCCAAGCCTGTTTCTGACGGCTCATTCAAGATATTTTCCATTCGGCTCAATGCTCCCGCCTTTGCCTCCCAGAATCCTGCTTTTCCGTTTTCCCCTCTATACTGCACATCGAGATATTGGTTGCGGATACGCTCCACAGATCCTGCTTCTACACCTGTTCCTATCTGGCCAGGAATTTGCGGCCGATTACGGGAAGCCGGCGGATAAGGAGAGGAAGCCTCAAAATTTACTCGCTGCCTGGAATATCCCTCTGTATTCGCGTTGGAAATATTGTGGCCTGTTGTGTGGATAGCAGACTGCTGGGTGAATAGTGCTTTTTTGGCCATCTCCAGACCATGGAATGTACTCATAGCTTTACTCCTTCTACAAATTAATCACTCAGGCTTGTGAATCAAATAATGAGTGGTTGGTAGTTGTCTGTTGTTGTTTTTGACTCCCGTAATTCATTTTCTTCATGGAGGGATTTACAAGCTCCAAGGAAAGCTGGACGAACTCCATTGACTGCCTGATCAGATCCTGATTAAGCCGCTCCTGCTGCCTCAGTTCAGCAATCACTTCAGTAAGTTCCTCCGTCCCTACGGCAAGTGCATGCTTTTCTTTCTCTCTCAGCAGACCAAGCATCTTTGAAACAGACATGTCGTTAACAGGCAGTTTATTGTGCTTGAACCATGACTCGGCGGCTTCCTGACGCTCACTTTCAGCCTGCTCCGCTTTTTTAATGATTTTTCGTTCTGCCAAAAGGACAGCCTGCAATTCATCCGGGATGCCTGACTTGATTGCCTCAGTCTTTTCCTTGGCTGTTTTTAGAAGCTCCCTGTGAACCTCTGTGAGTTTGGATATTGATTGGATAATTATGTTTGCGGACAACTTGGTGTCCTCCTTTTGTATCTTAATGCCCCGACCAGAAATCCAGCATTTTTTGAGCAGTTTTCTCCGGGTTCACCTTATAATTCCCCTTGTCCACCGCATCCTTTATTTCTTGGACACGCGCCGCCCTCTCTGGATCCGGCTTTTCCGTTTGCTGCATGTGCTTGGCCTGTTCCGAAATCTCCACCTGATCCTGCTTGTTACCGGCCTTTTTTGCTTGTGCTTGGTTCTGCAGCTGTTGTTTATAGGGATTTAAATTTACTTGGTTCGTTCCGTTTATCTTCATATACGTCTCACCCCAAATCTATTTATTTTATTTCCTGCCGTCTCCCTCTATCTATTTCTTATATCGTCAAAATCTCTGATATCTGTAGCGAATTTACTATTTTTTATTCTTCCTGCTTAATACATAGTACGTCGCGCTCTTTTCATTTAAGGTATCCTGCTTATGGGAACCTGCCTTCATCTCCTCATAAGATGCCAGTTCTCTTCTTAACTCTGCCGAACAGCCGGTGCAGACAGTACCGCCGATAATTGCCTCCCCGCATCTCTCACAGGGATAGGATAATTTGGGAAACTTGGATGGGCGGAGTCTTTTTTCCTTTACGAATTTAATTATGAGTGTATCCGAAACCCCGGTGGCTTCCACAATTTGACTAATAGTTGCCTCTCTGTTCTCCTGCCGGCCCAGGAACAGATACACGGTTTGAAAAGCGTTTTCTTCTTTTTCAAAGCAAGTTGGACATATCTTCCTTATGCCGCCTACGAATAGGCTGTCACACCGCTCGCAATTTGCCAATTCTGCCATATGGTTTACCTCTTTTCGCCAATTATAGCATAACACTTCTAACTCCGAATCAGGGTAAGGCTGTATACCGCAGGACAGTCATTCTGCTTCAGGAGCTCTGCGGCATGGCGAAGTGTAGTGCCTGTTGTATAGATATCATCGACAAGAACAACCGGTTTGTTTAGCTGCCGCTTCACTTCAAATGGATTCTTTGTCCCAACCCGTTCGGCGCGCGATTTTTTTGACTGTTTTTCCCCGTGATGCCGTGTCAGAACCGATGCTGTTTTCAAAGGAAGATACTCTGCAAGCATTTGGGCCTGGTTGAAGCCCCGCTCATTCATTCGCTCCTGGCTTAAAGGAATCGGAACAGCCAGCATCTCTTTATGGTCCTTATGGATGGTGGAAAATTTCCTCTGATAGGATGTGGTCATGGCAGCCTTGAATATGGAACCAATTTGATAGTCTCCTCGGTATTTCCAAGCAGCAACCATCTCCTTAATGGCCGAATTATAAGTGAACAGAGAGTGGTTCCAATCCAATGGGTCGCCACCCTTGGATTTTTCCCATGTAATGCAGTCAGAGCATATGGATTGCTTGACCGGTCTGCTGCATTTACGGCAGCGGCTGCCCTTAATTGGTTCTAACAGCATATTGCAAGAATCACAGAGGGGGCTCGGCTTTTCTGCCATTAACAGAGTGGACCAGGTGAGAGAAGTTTTAACAGGCTGGTGGCACCATAGACAATTCATGGCCGGCTAAAGCCTCCTCTCCTATTCATATTTTTAATCTCTCTTACAGCTTTCATCATCGACTCCGTTTTTCCATCATGGAAAAATAACACTTCACCTTCAGGATCATCGGGACTTCTCCCAGCTCTACCGGATATCTGAATAAGGGCAGCTTCGTCAAAAACTTCATGTCCTGCATGTAGTACTGCTACATCTACAGAGGGGAAAGTCACCCCCCGCTCCAGAATGGTAGTGGTAACAAGTACATCCAACTGCCGCTTGCGGAATGCGTCCACCTTCTGTTCCCTCTTCGGGTCAGATGCATGGACAGGTGCTGCCGACCCTGCTGTGGACAGATTTGATACCTTCCAAGTCTCGACCAGCTTTTCTGCCAATTCAATTGTTGGTACAAAGATCAGAAGCTGCCGGTCAGGATTTTTACGAACGGAGAGCCAACGGATCATTGAGGGAGGGAATTGATTATTCTGGAAGTCTTTTTTTAGGGTAAAGCACATTTTCAGCAAAGGAACGGGAAGAGGATGACCATGGAATCGGACTGGAACAAAAATATGGGGGAGTTTTTTCTGACGGATGCGCCTGTGGTGGGTCTTTCTGGGAGTTGCGGTAAGATAAACAGTGGTGCTTTGGAGGGTTTTAGCCCTGTCAGCCGCGTACGGAAGGGAGGGGTCTTTATGAAAAGGGAAAGCATCAACTTCATCAATGACCATCACATCAAAGGCCTCCCTGTAGCGGAGCAGCTGGTGGGTAGTGGAAATAGTCAGCTGAGAAGCATCATCTTTTTTATCGGCTCCACCATACAAGCCTTGTATTTTTGTATGTTTGAAGGATGCCTCGAAACGGGGAAGAAGTTCCCGGACGACGTCTGCCCTAGGTGTCGCCACACATACTCTCTTTCCTAGAGTCAGGGCTTCAGCAATACCTGGAAACAGCATCTCTGTTTTTCCCGCTCCACACACTGCCCATATAAGGAGCTCCTTATCTTCGGAGCGGACAGCCTCCGCTATCCGCTCCGCCGCATGGCGCTGATACGGCGTCAGAGTTCCCTGCCATGTACACGGGTTATTGATGCAGGGCCATTCATATCGCGGTCCTGACCAATAATATAGGGGCTCACACTCCATAACCCTGCCCATCTGTATACATTTACGACAGTATGGGTGAGCAGAATTGCAGGAAGAGCAATCGATCATTCCAAATAAAGAAGGATCCTTATTGCCGCAACGCCTGCAAGTGCAGGAGAAAAAATTTCGAGTGATGGATGGAAGCGGAGTAAAAAGGCCTGCTGTAAGGCACGATTGAAAACTGGTATTGTCGAGAAGAATTTCTTTGCGAAGAAGCAGCTTTCCTCCATACTGCCTGGATAAATGAGGGATATCTGCAATAAGCGGGGAATCTGGCATGAGTTCATCTCCTTAGAGGTATTATGAAGGGAAGGACTGCCGGTTTCTCCCGTGCAGTCCAAATTTTTACTATTTATTTTACATACCAGCCAATACCAATGGCCCCTTCCCCCAAATGGGTCCCAATTACTGGGCCAAAGTAGCTGATACTCGCTTCACATGCAGGGTATTTTTCCAGAAACTGCTCCCGGAGAGCTATCGCTGTCTGTTCATCATTGGCATGGATGAAAACTGCGTGGAGGGCTTTTCCCTGTTCCGCTTCCTCCTCCAGCATACCCATTATACGATTGATTGCCTTTTTCTTTGTTCTAATTTTCTCATAAGGAACAATTTGCTTATCAACAAAATGCAGAACAGGCTTGACCTGAAGAAGGCTTCCAACCAAAGCCTGCGCACCATTCAGCCTGCCGCCGCGCTGGAGATTAGTAAGATCATCAACCATAAAGTAGGCGTGCATCGACTGCTTCATCACATCCAGGCGCTGGATGATCTCTTCAGGTGCCCTCCCTTCTTTGGCAAGCTCTGCTGCCTCCAGGGCATAAAACCCTTGGGGAAGGCAACTGATTTCTGAATCATAGGGATAGACATCAATGCCTTCCACCATTTCCCCGGCACTGGCAACTGCCTGATAGGTGCCACTTATGCCACTGGAAAGGTGAACAGAAATAAGGGCATCATAGTCTTCAGCAAGCTCTTCCAGTTTTGCTGTAATCAGGCCAATGGATGGCTGCGATGTCTTGGGAAGCGCATTCGTTTGTTTCATTTTTTCATAGAATTCCCCCGTGGAAATATCCACTTCCTCTTCGTAGGTTTGATCATCGAATATCACGCTTAGCGGCACCATATGAATATTGTGGTGGGCACGTATATTTTCCGGTATATAAGCAGTGCTGTCTGTCATTACAGCAACCTTCATAGCGAACCTTCTCCTCTGCATATTAAGTGAAAATCATTCCATATTTTATATTGAATATATTCCACTTTATTCTACATCAACGCCATAAAAAATGCATTATCATTAATAGTATTAGCAAAGATGCAAGCGTTTGGTTACGACAGTGGATAGGCCTTTCTCCGATAGGAATTTTCGATAGGAGGTGAACACAAGTGGTGAAGCTGACCGAAAACAGTTCTTGCTCTTTAGAACATTAAAATACTCCGGCACCACTGGCACCGGAGCAGTAAGAAGGATTATTTATACCAGGCTTAAAGAACTTCCACCCAGCCTTTTTTAATGGCAGACACAACTGCCTGCGTACGATCATTACAGTTCATTTTCTGAAGGATGTTGCTTACGTGGTTCTTCACCGTCTTTTCACTGATGTATAAGGATTCTGCCACTGCACGGTTGCTTTTGCCATCTGCCAGCAATTGCAATACCTGACATTCTCTCTTAGTCAGCAGGTGCAGAGGTTTATGGTGTTCTATGTTTCCATCCCCGATGCTCGGTACATTTTCCTTGGCAAGCCGACGGTACTCCAATACTAGATTATGGGTGACTTTTGGATGAAGGTAGGAACCGCCTTCACTCACTACTTTAATCGCTTCGATCAGCGCATCAGAGTCCATTTCCTTCAAAAGATAGCCCTGGGCGCCAGTTTTAAGGGCATGAGTTACATAGCTTTCGTCATCATGGATGGACAGAATAATCACATGGGTTTCAGGAAAGAAACGGATCAAATCTGCGGTAGCCTGTACCCCATTCATGTTCGGCATATTAATATCCATTAAGACGACGTCCGGCTGATGCTCCTTCACCAGCTTGGATGCATCCGTACCGTCTTCCCCCTCTGCCACCACTTCAAAAGATGGCTCAAAATCAAGGATCCGCTTTACCCCTTCGCGAAATAATTTATGGTCATCTATTAAAACTATTTTTATATTTTTTTCATTGCTCATGTTTTGTTCCTCCCGCATTCCGTAAGAAATTCCTCTTTTGCTCACATAGGATGGATAAGTATAAATATATGATACCTCTTTCTCTATTTTCGGTACATCATACTATGACAGAGGAACCCTGATCAGAACCCTTGTTCCTTTCCCGAGTTCTGTATCGATTTCCATGTCCCCGTCCAGCATCTCTACACGCTCCCGCATACCGATTAATCCAAATGACTTATCTCGCTTCATGGAAGGATCGAACCCTTTCCCATTGTCTTTTACGGACATATTCAGATAATCACTGCCTATTTCCAATTTCACTTGAATCAACGAAGCTTCCGCATGCTTCAAGGCATTCTGTATAGACTCTTGCACTAAGCGGAAAAAGGCGATTTCATATTTTTGGCTGACCCGCCTTTCCTCTCCGCTCAAGGAAAATTCCACTTCTGTACCACTGTAATCAGATAACGTTGCGATATATTTACGGATGGTCGGTATCAGTCCAAGATCATCCAATGCCATCGGGCGGAGGTCGTATATAATGCGCCTGACCTCGTAAAGGGAAGTACGAACCATATCTCGGACACTCTTGATTTCCTCCATCGCCTGTTCCATATCTCCGTTGCGGAAGATCTTATCGACCAGTTCCGATCGAAGGAGGATATTGGCAAGCATTTGAGCAGGGCCGTCATGAATTTCCCGTGAGATCTTCCTTCGCTCTTCTTCCTGGGCCTCTATGATTTTCAGCCCGAATTCCTGCTTTTCCTTGGCGCTTTCAATCATTTCATTAACCTGGCGGAAGTCGTCGTGAAGATAGGTGAGAATGACCGAAATTTTACCGGCAAGCCCTTCAGCACGTTCAATTGTCTGGCTCAATGTAACCAACCGTCTTTCTAAATAATCCCGTTTATCCCTCAATGTTTTCTCTTCTTGCTGAAGCATGGCCAACTTCGTCTGCAGCTCATGTGTATTCTCATAGACTTCCCGGATTTCGACTTCTGAATAACGGTCGAAATATTTACTGACTTCCGCCAGCCTTTGTCTGGAATATCGGACCTTTTGCTGCAGTTTATCCCCATTGTCGATATGCTGGATTACCTGCTTTCTTGTTTCTTTCAGCTCTTCTACTAGCTGTTCATGTTCCTTACGGGCTTCTTCACTTATGTGGAAAATCTCATCTTTGCTGTTTTCCACTACATCAATCATTTCATCAATGACATCGTCCAATGCTCGTTCTGTTAATTTATGTGCCATAGTCTTCCACCAACCTATGTTATAATTATACGCATATATATGAATTTTTTATAGGGTCTTTTATCACACTTCCCGTAATTCTTACACTAATAATGGACTATATTCAGGAGGCAGGAGAGTGGATCATCATGATAAACAGTTACTATACTGTTAAGGAAGAAGGACAAGATGAAATAATTATACAGAAGTCGCGCTTTATCGGATATGTCCGACGGGTGGAGACAGAGAAGGAAGCACAGGATTTCATCCAGGAAATCAAGAAGAAACATCACGACGCCACACATAATTGTTCCGCATACATGATTGGGGAAAATGATCAGATCCAGAAGGCAAATGATGATGGCGAACCCAGCGGAACAGCAGGCGTACCAATCCTGGAAGTGCTGAAGAAACAAGGGTTGAAAGATACAGCCATTGTGGTGACCCGATACTTCGGCGGGATAAAGCTGGGGGCAGGCGGATTGATCCGGGCCTATGGCAGCACTACCTCCCAGGCAATAAAAACAACAGGGATCGTACGGCGGCAGCTGATGCAGGGACTTTCTATCAAGGTAGATTATACCTCGCTCGGAAAACTGGAAAATGAATTGCGAAATTCCGAATATATCTTGGAAACTATCAACTATCTGGACATTGTGGAGTTCATTGTTTATGTCAAAAAAGGAAAAGAACAGCTTTTCCAAGATTGGATGATCGAGCTGACTAGTGGGCAGGCAGAAATAGAGGAAACAGACAACAAATATATTGAAATTGAGGTGGAATCCACCTCGGATGAAGGTTAGAAATCAGTTTTTATATAAAAAGACTGCATGGTGAGTACATGCAGTCATCCGAGACTGGGACAAAAGTCTTTAATCAAAAGAAAAAATGAATGAACTAGAAATTTTGTTGAGTGGAATATCCGCTCCGGAAATATACTCCGCTTTCCACGGGTGGCTGCTGAGCCTCCCTGTGCTCTCGCGCTTCGGGGTCTCACCTAGGCCTTACCTCCCGTAGGAGTCTCCGCATATTTCCTTCGCTAATACCATCTATTGTTCATCTTTTGATTAAAGCGGTTTAGTTTTGCCCCAGTCTCTTCCTCCATCTTGAGGGAATATTCTTTATGCTACATGGATGAACGGCTAGGATTTCCTGCTTTCGAGGCAATCTCCCGCTATCGCTATGCAGTCCTGACATATCTGACCGAAGGATATGCTTTTTTATTTAACAGCATTCTGGGGATGAATAGATTTTTCTTCCCTTGGATTGCTCAATTCTTTAATCAAGGTCTGAATCAGTTCCTGAGAAGATTTAATTTTATAGTTTTCTGTTTCATCTATGACTCTTCTCAGTAAGTTTTTATACCTCTCTTGCTCTCCCATTTTACTCTCCCACCTTTGCACCAAGTAACGTTCTTATCCGTTATCTTCAGATAGATAGAATAATATCATATTTCCATGAAAAAAGTGGCGATTATCATCTTTTTTACACTTTTTTCATGTTTTTCAATCCGAAAAACAGTATTTTTGTCAGCTAGTTAACTCTTCCACCGCCTGAAGATTAGTAAACAGACAACAGCCAAAAGGGCACCAAAACTATCAAGAATCACATCACCGGCATATGGTGTGCGACCAGGTGTAAAGCCTTGATGAATCTCATCTGCTATAGCATATGCAACTGTCAGGAAAAAGGATAGCGCAACACTTGTCCATTCCCCAAGCCCAGGCGCCTTCCTCAAGGCCCTATAGAATAGACACACCAGGAGAAAGAACACCCCAATATGTGCCCCTTTCCGGAGGAAGAACTCAATGAACCCCCACATTCCCAGTGCATCTACACTCACAACCGACCGATGGTATGTAAAAGAAATCCAATCAAGCAAAGGTTCAAGAAAAGAAAGATCGACCGGCAACTCTTCCATCAATGGTTTAATGTCCTGGTTTTCATACGGAGTGGCCGACGAACGGAAGATAATCACCATCCACCCGAGAGGCAGCAGCCAATATAAATATTTTCGCATCTTCCCCACCCAATCATTCAAGAATAAGGATATTATAAGCCACTACTTCAACGAACGGAAAATTTTAGATCCTCTGTCTTTAGAAAATAAACGACCGGATGCCTCACGGTTACAATTTCTCATTTATGGTATTCACTTCTTCTTTCATTTCCTCCTTCAAACCTTTCATGTTGTACATTAGCTTTACCTGTAAAGGAAAATAACTGAATAGCCATAGACGAATAACAGACACTTAAGCTATAATTTAACTAGGAATATTATTTTTCACTAAATACAGCTGTAAACATGCAGCATTGTACAAGGGAGAATATTTGTGAACTCACGAAAAGAAACGAGACGGCATAAAAAAAGGCGGAAGTGGCCTTTCTGGCTTGGAGGCATCCTGCTTGCATTGTTCCTGCTTGTCGGAGGCTATGCTTTTTATCTATATAATCAACTCGGAAGTACCGTCGCTAGCATGCATACCCCTCTTGAAAGAGACAGTGATCCTGAGAGGCAGGAAGAATTAAAGCGTCTATTCAATGACAAGGATGCAGTGAATGTTCTCCTTCTCGGTGTCGATGAACGAGTTGGGGACAGCGGCCGATCAGATACAATGATCCTAGTCTCCGCCAACCCAAACACCGATTCTATGAAAATGCTCAGCATACCGAGAGATACTTACGTCGATATCCCGGGGTACGGCATGGATAAAATCAATCATGCCTACGCTTATGGGGGTGTAGAGCTATCGGTGGAAACTGTGCAGGAAGCTTTTGACCTACCTGTCCACTTCTACGCAAGGGTCAATATGGAGGGGTTCCAGCAGGGGATTGATGCCTTAGACGGCGTAACCGTACAAAACGCCCAATCCTTCTCCCAGGGAGGCAAAAACTTTCCTCAGGGAGAGATCCACTTGAATGGCGAGGAAGCACTAGAATATATTCGCATGCGCAAAAATGATCCACGAGGCGACCTTGGCAGAAATGAGCGCCAGCGGCAAGTTGTTACAGCAGCATTGCAGCAGGCAGCAAGCTTCTCCAGTATTGGCAAAGTCGATGATATCCTCAACATCCTGGGTTCAAATGTCCAGACAGATATGGATATGGATATTTTGCAGACATTGTTTACCGGATACCGGGGAGCGCTCACCAACATCGAAACGCTCGAAATAAATGGAGAGGGCCGTACCATTAATGGAGTTTGGTATCTCGTGGTGCCTGATTCTGAATTCACCCGGATCTCGGCGGAAATCCAAGGGCATATGGACGCAAAATAGCAACGGCCAAAAGTCACCTGACTAGTTTCAGTGTGACTTTTTGTCTATTATTTTTATATAATTATGGAAGATGGATTATTTTTCCAATCAAATCAGGGAAAAGCCTAGCCTACTCCTTATGCAGGCCGGATTATGCCCGAGTTAATTTACTATATAGCTAGATAAGATATGAATATGGGGGTCCAGAAATGAAGAAGATTATATTATTTGCTATGTTATTAATCATTGTATTTCTTGCTGCGTGTTCGAATGACCAAGCCACCCCGAATGAACGTTTCGATGAATATGTACAAAAGTGGAACAATATGGAATTCAGCGATATGTACCCACTTCATTCCAGCGAGGCCCGCGAAAACTTTACAGAAGATGACTCCACTGCCCGCATGGAAAAAATCTATCAGGATTTGGATGTCACAGAGTTATCCGTCAATTATGAGGCTCTGTCGGAGGATGAAATAGACACGGCACTATCCGAAGGAACAGCGGAAATCCCTTACCAAGTAGAAATGGAAACCATCGCCGGCCCTGTTACCTTCAATCAGACTGCCACCATGGTTCTAGAAGGGGAAGACAGTGAGGAAGGTCCCGATTGGTATGTCCAATGGCATCCCGGCTTTATCTTCCCTCAATTGGCAAACGGGGGAGAAATCAGTATCCAAACGCAAGAGCCGGAAAGAGGTGAAATCCTCGATCGTAATGATATGCCGCTGGCTCTGAACGATCTCGTCTATAACATTGGTGTGGTACCCGAGCGTTTGGGCGAGAATGCTGAACAAGCGAAAGAAGAGGCTGCAGACCTGCTGCAAATGACAACCGAAGAAATAGATCAGGCACTTGACGCTTCCTGGGTACAGCCAACTACCTTCGTTCCATTGAAAGAAATACCAAAAGAAGACGAACAGCTACTACAGGAGGTTATTGCTATTGATGGGTTTTCCTATCAGGAAACATCCGGGAGAGTCTATCCCGCGGGAGAAGCAGCTGCACATCTGACCGGCTATTTACGGCAGGTCAATGCAGAAGACCTGGAAAATGATGAAGAGGGTGAATACAGTGCCAATGACATGATTGGCAGCAGAGGCCTGGAAAGTCTGTATGAGGAGGAACTCAGAGGTGAAAGAGGCGTTCAGATTCTGGCAGTAAGCGAGGAAGAACAGACGGTAATCGCTGAAAAGGAAGTCCAACATGGAGAAGACATCAAACTGACGATTGATATTAACATGCAGGAGCAAGTTTTCAACTCTTATGAAGGGGATAAAGGGACCTCGGTGCTGCTTGAACCGAAAACAGGTGAAACCCTTGCGCTTGTAAGCAGCCCTTCTTTTGATCCAAACGAAATCATGTACTATAGCTCAAATTCCCTATGGGAAGACCTTCAGGAGGATCCACAGCAGCCGTTGCTGAACCGTTTCTCTGCAACATACGCTCCTGCTTCGGTCATCAAGCCGATCACGGCAGCAATCGGTATGCAGAACGGAACACTCGATCCGAATGAAGGGATTGAAATCGATGGACTTACATGGAGCAATGGAGAAGGTTGGGGAGACTATGAAGTTACCCGGGTATCAGAATCGAATGGACCAGTGGATCTGAAAGATGCCCTTGTCCGCTCAGATAACATTTACTTTGCCATAGAGGCGCTGGAGATGGGCAGTGATACACTTGTTTCAGGACTGGAACAGTTCGGGTTCTCCGAAAGCCTTCCTTACGAATATCCGATTGAAGCTTCCACCATATCCAACGAAGGAACCATTGAGGGAGAAGTCCTGCTTGCCAACACCAGCTATGGCCAGGGAGAAATGGAAATGAGTGCCCTTCACTTAGCAGCGACTTACACACCACTTTTGAATGGAGGCAATATGGTTAAACCTATATTGCTGCATGATGAAGAGAAGGGTCAGATATGGCAGGAAGGATTAATGACAACAGAGCAGGCCGACATTATCAATGATGCTTTAAGAGCGGTCGTGACAGAGGGAACAGCAGCCCCTGCACAGGAGGCTGACTTCCCGGTTTCAGGGAAAACGGGAACCGCCGAATTGAAACTGACCGATGAAGATGAAAATAGCGGCATCAACAGCTGGTTTGTTGCCTATCCAACAGAAGGCCAAGACTTGATTCTTGCCATGATGGTTGAACAGACCCAGGATAAGGAAAGCGGATATGCCGTCAAAAAAGCGACAGACCTGCTGAACGAGCTAAATTAACTGAAACCATACAAAGAACCTGCCCACCTCTTTAGGCGGGCAGGTTCTTTAATTTTTGCTAATACCCCACTGTAAAACTCTTCTACTGCAATAATCTGCTCAACTCCATAAATGCGGGCTCGTCCCGTTCATCCAGAGCAATATTGATCAGCCGCTTGATATTATCTTTTTCCAACAGCTCGATCAGTTCCTCCGTTTCCTGCCTCCTCATCTCCTCTTCCACCCTCGGCTTATGAAAATAGGATTCTACCAGACGATGCAGCTGAGGCAAAAAGCCGGGGATGGAAATGAGCTCCGTCATCGTGAGGTTTATAATATCCGTTCCCTTCTGAAAGGCGTACAGCTCATCTTTATTTTCTATTTGCTTAGTCTTTCGGTTAATCCTAATTTCATTCGAATGGATGGGTATGAACTTAAAATCCGTTCCATCAATTATGGCGGTAATATCTGCTGCTGCAAGCATGACATGAATATGTCGGGGGAAAGTTTTAATGAAGCAAGCCTTTGGAAAGTCTACTGTTACCTCCATTTTACCACCTCACTTATCTATATTCTTTTTTTAGAACCATTATTTTAATCTTATTATATCCCTTTTTTCACCCTTTTAAAAGCATTTGACTTAATTTTCTAAATAAAATGTAAAAATAAAGTGCCCATCCCGATTGAAGTATAGCCCAGTTCTAGTCAGCTTTCATAGACATTATGCCCATTGTTTCCTTTCCAAACAGAAGAGAATGCTAGTCGCAGGACAATGAAACTAAGATAGGTGGCCTACCCCTCCATCAGTTCCACCAACCATAGACCCCATCGCCTTTAGACAAAAAAAGCATTTCCCAACTGCTTAAAGGAAATGCTCTAACCGCCTATAGCTGTTTCACCAAATCATTAAATGCTTCTTCATCATACTCATCCAGGGCTTTATCAATCATCCGCATGATATTCTGCCTTTCAAGTTCTTGAATGATCAGTGATGTATCATCCTTTTTCTCTTTTTTGCTGGCAGTTTGTTCATTTCGATAGTATGGTTCCACGATAGTGTTCAGCTGCATTTGAAAATCAGGAAGCGAAATCAGTTCTGCCAACGTCATGTACACTACATCCTTTCCATGCTGGAATGCAAACCGGTCAGCTGTATTTACGACTTTCCGAGTCTTCCGGCTTAAACGGATCTCCTTAGCTTCCACAGGAATAAATTGATATACCTGTTTGTGGATCAAGACAGAAAAGTATTGATAGGCAAGGATTACACGGACAACATCTTTCTCAGCCTTAATATAATAAGGCTTCAGCGTTTTAACAGTTACCATCCATTCCACCTCCTGATTTTATATCTAAATTTTCAGTTAATTAATTCTACACTATATCCACCTGAATAGCAAGAAGATTTTTTCTTTTTGTTAAAAGTACAAACCTGCACCTGGCAAGACTTCTCCATTTTCTTAGGGGATCACTTGGTCCGTAATAAACGAAGTAATATTATCACATTCTGTTTCCGTGAATCGGAAGGATTTTTCCAGGTTTTCCAAATGAACTCCGGCTTGTTCAAGTTCCTTGACCCCTGACTTCATAAATGATTTATAGCGTTGGTTTACCTCCTTAATATCTTTGGCGTACTTCTCATCAGTTCCAGGAGTCACTGCTTCTTCGTACAAGTCGACGATCATTTCTCCTTTACGCCTAGGAAAGAATTCATGAGGGTCCGTACTGTCAAATAAGCAAAAGTCCAATTCCCTTACCATTACCATATCAATGCTCCCCGGATCAAAACTGCAATGATACAGTTCCACATCATATCCCCGTGTACTGCAAGCCTCCCCAATTTTCTTCATGAAAGTGGATTTGCCCGTACCGGCCCGCCCCTTCACATGATAGACTGCTGAAATATCGTCGATCAAATGGGGTACTTCATTGACGACTCCCTCCGGTGTATTGGTCCCGAACAGCCGATGGAACGTATTGGTGCTCCGGCTTTTTTTAGGAATTCCGTCTAACAACTTGGAAATATAGGAGGATGCAAGCCGATCCGCTTTGGCAAAATCCATTTCGTTGATATAAATCTCCTCTAGCTCGTCATGGATTTCAAGCCCCTTTCGAAACTTGCCATAGGCTGATTGGACTGCCTCTTCATACATGTTCTTGTTTTCCATATAATCATCGGTTAGATAAAGTTTGTCTCTCAGGAACAGACTCAAGTCAATTTCTATAGCTCCCGGTAGATCTGGAGTCGACAGAACATCACTAATCAATGCTAAGGATTTCTCCCTAATAATAATTCCATCAAGATACTTGCTACCCTTTGGGCTAAGGAGCATTTCCATTCCATCATCATAGTGGGCAGCCAATCGCTTCAAAACAGCAGTTTTCAGCGTTTCGGAAGGATGCTTGAGAATAATTACCTGCTTAAGCCCCCCTGTGTTCTGAGACATATAATTTACAAAACCACCAGCAGTGTTTCCGCTTACATAATATTTCATGTTAGGCAAAGGTGACACACCCTTTTCATAATGGATATATGTGATTAGTTTATGTGTATTTAAATATATGGGTGAATGGCTGCTATAATTCCCAATTTTCGACGGGTGTGCCTATTTATTTTTCTTCCAGGATTCTCCTCTCTTCTTCGGTAAACACACGGGACCTTGTCAGAAACCGCTTGCCTTCAGGGCCCTCCAAGGAAAACATGCCTCCCCTGCCTTCTACAGCGTCGATTATCAGTTGGGTGTGCTTCCAGTACTCATACTGGTCCTTTGACATATAAAACGGAGTGCCGCCGATGTCCCCCAACAGGCAGTCTGAATCTCCTATCCTCAATTCATCCCTCGGATAACACATGGGCGAGCTGCCGTCACAGCAGCCGCCCGATTGGTGGAACATCAACGGACCATGTATTTCCTTCAGCGTATCTATCAACTTCAAGGCCTCATCTGTCGCTGTTACACGCTGTACCATCTACATCGCCCTTTCTATATTCTATTCTGTGGTCTTAAAATTAGAAGAGTCCTGCTGCTCCTTCACTATAGCTGATCAGCAGGTTCTTGGTCTGCTGGTAATGGCTGAGCATCATTTGATGGTTTTCACGGCCGATTCCCGACTTTTTATACCCTCCGAATGCGGCATGTGCAGGATACTGATGATAACAATTGGTCCATACCCGGCCGGCTTCAATACCGCGCCCGAATCGATAGGCAGTGTTAATATTTCGTGTCCATATCCCTGCCCCCAATCCGTACAGTGTATCATTCGCAATTTCCATTGCTTCCTCTTTATCCTTGAAGGTTGTCACTGATAATACCGGGCCAAAAATCTCTTCCTGGAAAATCCGCATTTTATTATGGCCCTTAAAGATCGTCGGTTCTACATAATAGCCGTTTTCCAGTTCTCCCTCCAGTTTATTTACATTTCCGCCTACAAGCACTTCTGCCCCCTCTTGCTTGCCGACATCGAGGTAGGATGAAATTTTTTCAAGCTGTTCTTGGGACGCCTGTGCTCCCATCATAGTTTCTGTATCAAGCGGGTGGCCGATTTTTATTTGATTGACCCGTTCAATCACCCGTTCCATGAATTTATCATAGATGGACTCATGGACAAGTGCACGGGAAGGGCAGGTGCATACTTCCCCTTGGTTGAGGGCAAACATTACAAAACCTTCAATTGCTTTATCCAGGAAGCCATCATCCTCATCCATGACATCCTCAAAAAAGATATTCGGCGACTTTCCGCCAAGCTCCAGGGTAACCGGGATAATATTTTCAGAAGCGTACTGCATGATCAGCCTGCCCGTCGTTGTCTCCCCAGTGAAAGCAACTTTGGAGATGCCCGGGTTGGTCGCAAGCGGTTTTCCTGCTTCCACACCGAATCCATTGACAATATTAAGTACGCCAGGCGGCAGCAGATCTTTAATCAAATCCAATAATACGTGAATCGAAGCTGGTGTCTGTTCAGCCGGTTTCAGTACAACACAGTTTCCAGTTGCCAGTGCTGGAGCAAGCTTCCATGTTGCCATAAGCAACGGGAAATTCCATGGAATAATCTGGCCGACTACCCCCAGGGGTTCATGAAAGTGATATGCCACTGTGTCATTATCAATCTGACTGATGCCGCCTTCCTGGGAACGGATGGCACCGGCAAAATAGCGATAGTGGTCCACCGCCAGTGGCAGATCGGCTGCCAATGTCTCCCTTACCGCCTTTCCATTATCCCATGTCTCGGCAACTGCGAGTGTTTCCAGGTTCTCCTCTATCCTGTCAGCGATTTTATTTAAAATATTGGCCCGTTCTGCAACAGAGGTTTTTCCCCATGACTCCTTTGCTGCATTTGCTGCATCCACTGCAGCCTGTACATCCTCCTTATTTGAACGGGCAATTTGACAGAATACCTCCCCATTGACCGGACTGATATTATCGAAATACTTTCCGCTGGCCGGCGGGCGGTATTCGCCTCCAATATAGTTGTCATATTTTTCTTTGAAACTTACGACAGATCCTTCTGAATTCGGATTAGCATACCTCATTAATTTCTCCTCCTCCTTAAATTGCAATCGCTTACAATAACCTGATGAAGAAACAAGATGCATGTCTACCCTTATTATATAGTCCGATTTTAGATAATTGCAAGAATTTGGTTTTATATAATACTTTTTAAATAGAGGTATACCTTTAACCCCATAGGAAAGGCGCTGATTTCAATCAGCGCCAGACGAGAAAAAATATAGTTAATCACTGTTTCCGGAAACCTGCAGATGTATGGAGCAACATCTATTTTACTTCCGGAAGCACTCTTACTTCCTGTTCCATTGTTGATTTGCAAAGCGGACACGCAGGCTTTTCCTCAAAGCTGTACGATTCGCGCATCCATCCTTGGCAATCATCGCTGGTACATGACCATACGTTTGTTTCCACTTCTGCAACTGGTTCTTTAGGTCCTCGAGAAAATGACAATATTGCATCCCCTTTCCTGGTACACTTTCAATTATACTCCTTTCCCGCCGATAAAGAAAGGCAATCAAGCAAAACAGACTACTCCCCCATCATCCGGACTTCCTCTTCAAAAACCTGCAATGCCTTCGGGTGAAATTCTTGTTGATTCTTTATAATACTGAACTGGCGCCCCATCGGTAAGCCCTCCATATCCAATCTATGCAGATGCTTTGTCTGTAATTCCTTTTTAACCGCTAATTCGGAAAGGAGACTGATGCCCATCCCTCCCTCCATGGCTTCTTTGATCAACTGTGTACTTCCGAAGGTGAGCGTTCGCTTGGGCGAGATGTCCATTCGAGAAAACAGCTCTTCTGCCATTTTCCTCGTTCCGGAGCCCTCTTCCCGAATCAGCCATGTCTCATTCTCCAATTCTTTTGGAGACAATTGCTTATCTAATAGTTCTGGCCTATTGCCAGTGATAATAAACATTCTGTCTTGGGCGAACTGTTCCACTTGGATTTTCGGCCGGGAAATTTCACCTTCTACCAGCGCAATATCGATTTCCCGTTTTTCCAGCAAGCGTGTTACTGAAGTAGTGTTGCCAATCATGACCTCGGGCAGGATATCCGGATATTTCTCCTGCAATCTCCTTACTACAGACGGCACCAGATATTCACCGATCGTGTAGCTGGCCCCTATCTTCAATTTTCCACTCGGTTGATTTTTCAAGTCGGAAATCAGCACATCCAACTGTTCATACCTTCTCAATATATCCACAGCATACTGATAAACCAGCTCACCGGCTTTATTCATCTGTACGGACTTATTATTCCTTTCCAGCAGCCGCACCCCGTACTCCTTCTCTAAGGCAGCTATATACTGGCTGACAGCAGGCTGGGACATATGCAGGACGGCTGCAGCCCGGGAAAAATTCCTCCGTTCGGCAACTTCCTTGAACACCACTAGCGACTGGTCCATCTATTCTGCCTCCACTCTCTGCTCCTAATAATAAGTAAAAGTTATCGTTATTATTATAATAATTTATTTTTCTTATGATTACTACCGTTTTATACTTAACTCTATTGGAAAACTTTATAAGGTAAGCAAGAGAGGAATGTTGACATGTCACAGCAAGAACAAACATATGAACGGCGAATGATTATGGGAATTGGTTTCACATTCATTATAGCCATTTTCGGTTATCTGCTTGCAATGGTGCCCGGTTTTGACCGTGTCGGCCCCCTGGCCTGCGCGATTATACTGGCTATTATTTACCGCCAGATATTCGGCTATCCTGAGCAGTTTCGGCGTGGGATACAGTTCTCAGCCAAATATCTTTTAAGGGCTGCCATCATCCTATATGGATTGAAACTGAATATTGGTGTAATTTTTGAGGAGGGACTTGGATTACTTGCGAAAGGTGCAGCTGGCATTATTTTTTCCATCCTGCTGACGGTATACCTGGCGAAAAAGTTCAAGGCTAGTACTCAGCTTTCCCTTTTGCTTGGTGTCGGCACAGGAGTATGCGGGGCAGCTGCTATTGCAGCAGTATCGCCAATTGTTAAAGCGAAAGAGGAAGATACAGCTATCGGTGTCGGGATCATTGCATTGGCAGGGACTATTTTCTCTATTATTTACGCATTAATTATGCCGTTCCTTCCGCTAACAGAAGAGCAGTTCGGAATATGGGCTGGGCTCAGCCTGCACGAACTGGCCCATGTAGCCCTCGCTGCAGCACCTGCAGGTGAGGATGCTCTTGCCATGGCCCTGCTTGCCAAGCTTGGCAGAGTATTCCTTCTTGTGCCGCTATGTTTTATCCTGATTTACTGGATGCGGTCTAGAAAGGATATAGAAGAGGAAGGCGGGGCAAAGGTGAGTTTCCCATGGTTTTTGCTTGGTTTCATCGCCATGAGTCTATTTGGAAGTTTTGTACTCGGCGATTATATTCCTGTTTCGGATATGGTGATGAACGCAGTTGATTTTCTTACTATATTCATTCTTACTTCTGCGATGGTGGGACTCGGATTGAATGTCAGCTTGAAGGAAGTTAGGAACAGAGCTTTAAAACCATTGATAGCAATGCTAATCACTTCCATTTTGTTGTCTGTTCTCATGTTCTTCTTCGTACAAATATAAGAACATGGCTAGTGAGTGGAAAGGCCTCGCCAGGCTTAATAACTGGATCGGGCTATTCTAGCTTGAAAATAAAATGTGAGCCTTCTTTGTGAAAAAAGGTCCAAAAAAACCAGCACCCTACCTCGGGTGCTGGTTTCCACTTTTACAGTGCAAATTTCTCAATAGCCTTGGCAACTCCATCGTTTTCGTTGGTGTCCGTTACAAAATCAGCAGCCTTCTTGATTGCTTCCTGCGCATTGCCCATGGCTACCCCGATACCTGCCTCTTGGATCATTTTGATGTCATTCAAGCTGTCTCCGACGGCAAGAACATTCCCCATCTCAATTCCTATTTCCCCGCAGACAAATTGAAGGGCATTTGCTTTGCTGACACCTTGTGGGTTTACTTCAATATTGGTGGGCAGTGAATTGGTCATTTCCAGACCGTCCATAAATGAAAGCTCTTTGACCATCTTATCCAAAGTTGCTTCATCAAACGAGTTACAGCCAAATTTAAGCCACTCATAATCATGGAAGTTATCCGGGCGCTCAGCACGGAAAACACGTTCTGTAGAAAGCATCCACATATCGAGGTTCAAACTTTCTCCAATTTCCCACATCTTCTCGATTTTTTTACTTTCCAGCAGGTGCTGCTGCAGCAGCTCTTTCTCTACTGTCCAAACCTGTCCACCATTGGCCGTAATCAGGTAGGATTGCAGCTTCAATGGTTCTGCATATGGATAACAGGTAGTCAAGCCTCTCCCTGTACTTAGGACTACGTGAATATCCTTCTCCAATGCCTTTTGGATTGCTTGTTTCACTGGGTCCGTGACTTCCTGCTCATGTGTCAACAGGGTACCGTCCATGTCCAGGGCAATCAGTTTAATATCCGGCATAAATACACTCCTCCTTGATGTTCACTCTTATTATATTGCCTTCCAGTTATTGGTACAGAAGCCTTCCATAAAAGGCTTAAAATCTGTTAGTAGTACTTCCTTCCCTTTACGCACTTCTTTATATGTATTGGCGGTAGAAAGAGAGTTCATGTAAGAATTTCTTTACATGCAGGAGCCGCCTTTGTGCCTCCTCTACGGAGATCGGATAAAAACTTACTTCACCGCCAGGGGCCAGCTGAGCCAGCTTTGGAATATCAACACTCGCAACTGTGCCGATCCGAGGGTACCCTCCAGTCGTCTGCCGGTCTGCCATCAGGATAATCGGCTGTCCATTTCCAGGCACCTGTATGCCTCCCATTGGCACTGCGTCCGAAAATATCTCTCTATCCTCTTTCACCTGTATTCCCTCGGAACGCAGCTTATAACCCATTCGATTCGAGTTAGCATCCAGCCGATGGACCGTATTGAAAAACGTTTCACGCCCCCTGTCTGTAAATGACTCCGTATGAGGCCCTTCTATGACAGCTGCCTTAATCGAGTTTTTATATGCCGGAATATGCTTTCGGCTTAACCCGATTCCTTGTTCGACGGGCCGAGGGTATCCAATGATTTTATCCTTCTTTTTTAACATGGCTCCCAGCCCACTCTTCACATCTGCCGAACTGCTGCCAAAATATCGGGGAGCGTCAAAACCGCCGGACACCGCTATATAGGCTCTGGTACCAGACTGGTATTTGCCAAATGACAGGCGGTCACCTTCTCTCATTATCCGGGTCGACCACATGGCGGCAGGCCGGCCGTTTATCTCGGGTCCAAGCTCTGCCCCTGTGATCACTATGGTGACATCTGTACATGCAATCAATTCAGGTCCCAGCAATGTCACTTCCAATGCGGCCGCATCCGGAGAGTTTCCAGCTATGATATTGGCAGCCTGCAATGCAAATGGATCCATCGCCCCTGCTGTAGGTACACCATAACGCTGGTAGCCTTTCCTCCCCATATCCTGAAAGGTCGTGTACATTCCCGGTTTGACGACTTCAAATATTTCCCTGCTCTGCAACGCAGCTCCTCCTTTCCCAAAACCGTCGTATATTTATACGGAATTAAGATGAACCAGGGCTCGTTATCTTTATTCCTTTCTCACGTAACGATTCATACAGGCCATGCACAAAATGGAGGGCATGCGCTCCATCCCCATGGATACAAATGGTGTCCGCTTCCAGTTTCACCTGTTCTCCGTTGGTTGCTTCCACCACTCCTTCACTTATCATCCGTTCCACTTGTTTCACCGCTGTTTGCTGATCAGTGATCAAGGCATCTGAACGATTTCTAGGTGTAAGTCTTCCATCGGGGAGATAGGTTCTGTCAGCAAATGCTTCAGCCACTGTATTCAGGCCAGCAGCTTTACCAGCACGCAGCAATTCACTTCCGGGCAGACCGAACAACAAGAGGTTCGGATCCAAATCATATACAGCGGCTGCTATAGCCTCTGCCAACTCAGAACTGCGGGCCGCTTGGTTATACATGGCCCCGTGAGGCTTCACATGCCTTAGTCTTACATGGTGGATGTGACAAAAAGCCTGCAAACCTCCTATTTGTTGGATGAGCATCCGATAAATTTCATCCGCTGAGAAATCAATAGCCCTTCTGCCGAATCCGGGAATATCCGGATAGCCTGGGTGAGCACCGATTGCAACGTTTCTGTCTTTCGCCAGCCTGACTGTCCGATCCATGACATTTGCATCACCGGCATGGCCCCCACAGGCAATATTTGCAGAACTTATATAATCCATCAGCTTTTCATCCGCCCCAATGGTATAAGGCCCAAAACTTTCCCCCATATCACAGTTCAGATCAATCTGTGTCATTTACTTCACCCTCCACTATAAACTTCATAGATACCATGCTCCACCTGCTCCTCGATCTGCTTGAAGTCCTGCTCTGAAACAGATAGGAACTTAACCCGGTCTCCAGCTTGAAAAAGAAATCCTTCTTCCCCTTTTTGCTTATCAAACAGCCTTAACGGAGTCTTTCCAATCAAATTCCAGCCACCAGGAGATTCAAGCGGGTAAACACCTGTCTGTTCATGGGCAATTCCCACTGATCCCGGCTCGATTCTCGGTCTTGGTTCCGGAAGCCTTGGGGCCGCAATACGTTGATCCAGCCCGCCAAGATAAGGAAAGCCGGGAAGGAATCCCAGCATATAGACAAGATATTCAGGATGCTGATGGATGCGGATAACCTCCTCCGGTTTCAGCCGATTGTGTTCGGCCACCCGATGGAGATCCGGTCCCGCCTCTCCGCCATACAGGACAGGAATGTGGACAACCCTGGACATACTCCGTGTTCCAGACAGATCCTTCCCCGCTATCTCTTCCATACGCCCCTTAAACTCCTCGTAGCCAACCTGCCATGGATCATAATAAATGGTTACTGAATCAAAAGCCGGCACCCATTCAATTAGCCCGGTTATGGAAGCAGCATCCAGCTCCTCGCAGAATTGCCGGATCATTCTATTCATTTCCACGGACGCTTTACCGGAAAAAGATAGTTTTACTGCTGTATCACCGACTGGTTGAATTTTCATCCTTCCACCCTCTTCCACCTCTCAACTTATTAAAATAATATCATAGTTTTCTGAATAGATTCGAGTAGATAGATTGAAAACAGTCACATCAAGAATCGTTTGCCTACGCGTCATCCAGGACGTATTTATCCCTTCCTGCTCCCATACCGAACAACGATATAGCTGCAGTAACACCTATCAATGTCAGCAACGGGTAATTCCAGCTTCCGGTCAAATCATAGAGGTAGCCAATGAACATTGGTCCCAGAGCAGCCAATACATAGCCAACAGACTGGGCCATACCCGATAATTCTGCAGCATGCCTCGATGTTTTAGCCCGCATACCCAGAAAAGCAAGAGCGAGGGCGAAACTTCCACTAAGGGCTATTCCTATAAGAACCGTACAGACAATCATGACTGCATAGGAATTTCCGATAATCAGCCCTCCATATCCAGCAGCAGCAAAGCAGCAGAGTACGAAGGCCACCCCCCGCTGGGATCTGAACCTTCCTGCAATCACCGGCACCAGAAAACTAGCAGGCAAACCGACAAATTGAGTAAAAGACAGCATCCAGCCTGCCGTTGCCATACTTACTCCATAATCATGCAGAATCTCGGGAAGCCATGAAATAGTCACATAAAACAGAAACGACTGCAGCCCCATGAAACCAGCCACCTGCCAGGCCAGCGGCGACTTCCACATACGGTTGTCTGCGAGTTCAACCGCCTTTACCTCCATCCCATTGTCTGTTTTATCTTTCCGTGATATGTACATCCATAAAACAATTCCTATGACGGCAGGTGTCGCCCAAACGAGCAATGCCATCTGCCAGCCAAGCCCCATGCCGGAGGCCAGAGGAATACTCAGACCAGATGCTGTCGCCGCAAAAATCCCCATTGCGGTGGAATATGTACTGGTCATCAGTGCGACCTTCGTGGGGAATTTCTCCTTGATAATACCCGGCAGCAAGACATTGCATATAGCTATTCCGACTCCCACCAGCAATGTACCAAGGAAAACCAGCAGGATGAACGAGACCGAACGGACACTGATACCGATGAACAGGATAGTCAGACCTAGCAAGAGTGTACTCTCATTGGTAAACCGATTACCCAATTTAGGGGCTACCGGCGATATAACCGCAAATGCTACAAGAGGAAGGCTTGTCAACAGTCCGGCACTCCAGTTGGAGAGTCCTAAATCATCCCTAATCACTCCCATAAGCGGGCCAACCGATGTAATGGAGGGCCGTAAATTAAACGCCACCATAATAATGCCTAAAACAAGTATGAAGCTGTATAAATTCACTTTCTTCTTTCTGCTTCCGTCAATATCCAACCTGCTTCCTCCCTTATAAACACATTAAATATAAATATAGCACAGCCCTTTTAAATGAAAAAGGATGACATCAACGGCCATCCTAGAACACTATTATAGATCACGATATAAAAAACCAAAGCGTGTAGCATGCTCCATCTCATCAGTCATCGCATGGAAGAACACATCACGGATTGCCGTATCCTGTGTAAGAAGATAGCTGTCCCTGTAAAATTTATATGTTTCTATTTCATCATCGAAGGCTTGACGGACACCTTCTCTAAAACCTGCTATCTGCTTTTTACGTCTTCGGTATTTCGGACTTTTTCCTGCCAATGTCCTATACAGGTCGACAACCATCTCCAAATGCAGCCTTTCATCCTCCAACACATGCTCCACGGTTTCCCGTGATGTTTTAGTTGGAGATATCTTCCTCAACCTTTCATAAAAATCAATGGTTTCGCTTTCACCCTCCATCGCTTTAATCAAAGCTTCAAGCAGCTCCGTCTGTTGTCCATTAGTGCGCATATATGCCTCATATCCTCCGTGATAATATGCCGGGTGCATATAGTAATACATGCTCATTCTCCTTTCGTATGCACATATTTACTATATGAACAGCAGGGATATCTGTTCATTCTCTGTTTAAAGCAGAAATAAGTATTACCCGGGAAATAAAATGACAATACTTCGGTTTCTTCGGCAGGTCACGCATGGTTATATTATTCTTTGAAATAGATGGGAATATGGTATACTGTAGGTAGAAAGATGCATAAAATAAAAAGGGCCGCAGAGGCAGCTGCAGCCCGAAGATAAGCGGTTCCTGGAGAGGAATCGGCAGTCAGATGTGAGAGGCCTCCACGCTTTAAAAGCCGGGAGGCCTATTTTTTATTGATCATGCGAATCACCAGCGTGAGTAAAGCAATCAGGAATGTGCCGAATGTGAACATCAGCATCATCACTTCAAATGTGTTCAGCTGCATCACCCCCTATCCTTGGCAGAAAGGCAGGCCAATCACTCCCGAGGAACATTATCTTGTCACAAGTATATCATAATTTACAAGAAAATAAACGGAAAAACAGAACATATGTTCCCTGAGCGATCTCCATGCTATTCGTTTTCTGTCGCATCATGTACCCCTCTGCTATCCCCCTGAAAATATTAGGTCCCTTAATCATCTTGAACCTATCTATGCAGGTGAATGGACCTCAGGCATTTTTTCAGGGGAGTACATTTCCATCCTCAATAACTCAAAAAAAATAAGCCTGCCATATGCACGCTTAGCCAACTCTCCAAAGCAGGCAATTTCTCAGCCGGCGCCTTAGAAGAGGTTCTACTCTATCAAATTTGGATTCAATCTTCTCTATATATTCGTATAAACCGTCTAGATCAGTTCCTGCATGCTTCACTCTTGCCTCTAATTCACTTAAAAGTTCATTCATCTGCTTGCTGTTCAATTTTATCTGCTCTATTTCTTCAGACATTTTATTGCAATTGTGAAGCAGGTCCTCTATGTTCTCTCTATTCAAATTGACCCTCCTCCATCCCCCGTTGACTCATTTAAGATTATCACAAACTTACTTTTTGTAACAAGGGCATTTCGTATTATCTTACCTGATAATATAGGTCAATGTAACCGATATTGGGAGGAAAATCTGTTCAACAACTTCCGACAGCCTGCTTTTTACAAATAAAATGAGCACCCCATGATAGAGGTGCTCGCAATCTTTATCTGTTCTGCTCGTTCAAAATATTTCCTGCCAATGCATAGAGTACAGCATATGTCACAAAGTGGGAAGAATTATCGTTTGTGTCCTGTTGGGGGTATACTTCCACATAATCCATACCGCGGATTCCCAGTTTGGCAAACTCGTGGACAAGCTCAAGTAATTCAAATGAGGTGAGCCCATTACCGTCTACCGGGCCGCCTGGATTGAAAGCAAAATCCAGTACATCACTGCATATGCTCAAATATACTGCCTCCGTTCCTTCACTGGCAATTTCATATGCTTGTTTCGCCAATTCCGGCAACTGGTTGGAATTGCCCGCCTTGCGGATATCCCGGATGGATATAGTGGAAGCTCCTACCTCATCGGCATATTTACCGGTTTCCGGCTTATTTCTTGGACCGTGGATACCCATATGGACGATGCTTTCATTCCTTACACTTTCACTTTCATAAATCCGGTGGAAAGGGGTACTGCGTGCATATAGATCCCCTTCATAATCCGGATGGTTATCATAATGGGCATCAAGGTGGATAATCCCCACCTGCCCGTCAATATCTTCACTCAGCGCCTTTACAATGGGATACGTGATGCCATGATCCCCGCCGAAAGCCACCGGAAATTTCCCGGTTTTCCATACATCGGAAGCAAAACTTTCTATTCGGCGCATCGTCTCGATGGTATCGGCCGGTACGACGTCCACATCCCCAAGATCACCAAGTTTATAATGCTCAAGTACATCAATGCCGTCGAGTTCCGGGAGATAACCGGAATAGCGGGCAGAACTAAGCCGAATTACTTTAGGGCCAAGTTCCGCACCTGTGTAGTCTCCCCAGGTAACAGCCCCTTCCCAGGGCACCCCATAGATCAGAACATCACTATCATTTGCGCCGCCGTCTGATAAGCTGACTTTTTTACTGCCCAAATAGCAAGGTGTATTACCATAAATTTTTTCTGTCATTTCTATCACTCCTTGATTATTTAAAACCGGCAACTTTGTCGTATTCCTCCTGGATTTCCTTTGTCGGCCCCTTACCTAACAGACTTACTAATACAATGACGATACTTGAAAGGACAAAACCGGGAACCATTTCATACAGCTCTGAACCGGTTAACGGCCATAAAAACACGGTGACACCGCCCACAATAAGTCCAGCAACAGCTCCATTGCGAGAGGTTCTCCTCCAGAACAAGGAGAACAGGATTGCTGGCCCGAAAGTTGCTCCGAACCCAGCCCATGCATAGGAAACAAGATCAAGTACAGAGCTGGTTTCATTCCAAGCGAGCATCAATGCAACAAGGGCAATCACCAGGACGGATATACGGCCTACCCACACCAGCTCCTTGTCACTTGCCTGCTTACGGAAATAACGCCGATAAAAGTCCTCCGATAAAGCACTGGAAGAAACTAGAAGCTGCGAGTCGACTGTACTCATAATCGCTGCCAGCACTGCTGCAAGGAGAATACCCGCAATCCATGGATTGTAAACGACCTGGACAAGTTGAATGAACACTTGCTCCGAATCTGCCAGCGGTTCATTGAAGGTTACTATACCCAGCATACCAACAATCAATGCTCCGTACAATGGAATCACCAGTCCCAGTGTCACACTGATCAACCGTGCTTTTCTTACTTCTTTATGGGACTTGATTGCCATAAATCTTGCTAGAATGTGCGGCTGTCCGAAATATCCAAGTCCCCAGGCAAGTGCAGAAATTATGCCAACTGCTCCAATGGCCCCTGCAGGCTGCCAAAGCCCTCCATCTGCATCATAGGAAGTAGCCGCAAAGGCATCGACGAGGCTTGCATTGATCGAGCCTAGTTGATTAAAGAGCTCGCCAAAACCGCCTATCTGCACGATTCCATAAATGGAAGTGAATAATAAGGCGGCTGACATGAGCACCCCTTGGATCAAATCAGTAATGCTTACTGCCAGAAATCCTCCCAGGAACGTATAACCTACAATGATGATAGCACCCGCAGTCAGTGCGACATGATAGTCAATTTCAAATGTACCCTGGAACAGCTTGGCACCAGCAACCAGCCCTGATGCTGTGTAGAACAGGAAAAAAGACAGAATAAATACAGCGGAAATAACCCGCAGCAGATGAGAGTTATCCCGGTAACGATTTTCCAAAAACTGCGGCAATGTAATCGAATCGTTCGAATAAGCTGTATAAATCCTCAGCCGCTTTGCTACATACTGCCAGTTGATCATTGCCCCTACAGCAAGGCCAATGGCAATCCAGAGGCTCCACTGCCCGAGTCCAGCAGCATAGGCAGCTCCGGGCAGCCCGATCAGCAGCCAGCCACTGAAATCACTGGCAGATGCCGAGAATGCCGCTGTCCAGCTGCCTAACCTTCGGCCGCCAAGCACATAATCGGATAATGTATTGGTCATCCGATAGGTAATGATTCCGATCACTATCATTATTACTAAATAAAATAAAAACGTAATCATTGTAGGGTTCATGAATCATCACGCTCCCTCTCAGTAAAAAAGGTGATCACTGCCCATATAACCAACAAAGGCATAGGTACGGTGAACCAGAATGCAGACCAGAAATCAATCGTCACTTGTTCCATACAACCCCTCCTGTGTGTTTATGTTTATACTTGGCCTCCCCCTTATCCCCTTCCTTCATCTATATTATCATTATATACTGAATAATTCACATTATTTTAATTAAAACACTTTAAAGACTATTAACCCATTTCATATTGCCTAGTTTATGAAATTTAATTACATCAATTAGTATTTTAGTTCGATAGACAATTTCATTGATTGCCTTTATCTTTAATTTAATGTAAGCGAATTCATAGACTATTCCGACTATGAAACTATTAAAAAGGAGGCTATATATGATAAAAACAAAGTTATTTTCCGCGTTTACATTGTTCGCTTCCCTAGCACTAGTTTTAGGGAATACCATTCCCGTGTCAGCTAAAGATCCCCATCCCCGCTTTCACTGGGGAGAATCAGGCCCGTCCTCTCCGGTAATCAACCCTGGTTCAGCAAGAGGAGCCGGCATGATGGAAGCACCTTTAGAGAAGATTGATTCGGTAATGGAAAACCATATTGATCAAGGAACAATGCCAGGGGCTGTTACATTAGTCGCACGGAAAGGCCATATTGTCCAACACGAGGCATATGGGCATGCCTATCTCTATGAAGACGACAAGGGCAATATGGCAGATGAACCTATTGCCATGGAAAAAGACACCATATTTGACCTCGCATCCATCAGCAAGATATTCACTTCCACAGCAGCTATGATCCTATATGAACAAGGGGCATTCTACTTGGATGATCCAGTAGCACGCTATCTTCCCGAATTCGGTGCTAATGGTAAGGAAAATGTCACCATACAGCAACTGATGACCCATACTTCCGGTTTTACTGCGTGGATACCTCTTTATACCATTGGAGACAGCCGCGAACAACGTATCCAGCATGTTCTCCAGCACCCACTTGAAAACGAGCCGGGGGCAACCTACACATACAGTGACCTCAACATGATTGCCTTAGGTGCTCTAGTAGAAGAGCTTTCCGGAAAAAGGCTGGATGATTTTGTCTACGAGCAGATCACCGGGCCGCTCGGCATGAAGAACACAATGTATAACCCGCCCAAAGAATTTAAAAAGCGTATAGCTGCAACAGAATACCAGACGGGAATTGGCCGCAGCCTGGTTTGGGGAGAAGTGCATGATGAAAATGCGTGGTCTCTAGATGGGGTTGCCGGGCATGCAGGTGTATTCTCTACTGCTGAGGATTTGGCCAAGCTTGCCCATATGTTCCTCGAGGAGGGCCGGTATGGCGGCAAGCAGATCCTTCAACCGGAAACAGTCAAGCTCCTTACTGAAAACCAAATCCCTGAATTTCCAGGAAATGATCATGGGCTAGGATGGGAGTTGATGCAAGGTTGGTATATGGATGGATTATCTGAACCTGATACGATTGGGCATACTGGTTATACAGGAACTTCTCTGGTGATCAGCCAGAATAATGATACGATTGCCATCCTGCTGACCAATCGGGTGCACCCTTCGCGGGAAACTGCCTCCACCAATCTAGTCAGACAGGCTTTTGCCGGGCTTGCAGCCGATGCCATTCCTATAGATATCCCTAATGGGGAAGATGCCTGGTTCTCCGACTATGGCAATAACTTGGACCGTAACCTAATTGCAGAAGTGGAACTAAAAGAGGATGCTGTGCTTACCTTTGACACCTGGTACAGCATGGAACATGGCTATGATTTCGGTAAACTGGAATTCTCACAAGACGGGGTGAATTGGGAAACAATGGATGATCCTTACACGGGGAACAGCGGCACTTGGCTGCCTAAAGAAATCCATCTACCGCAAGAAACCACACATATACGTTTCAGTTACCAAACAGATAATGGGGCTAATGGCCGTGGTTGGTATCTGAACAATCTTCAGGTAACGGATACAGAAGGTGGCTCATTCCCACTTTCTTTTACAACCAATTCGTGGACACAGCGTAACTATTAATAAAGGAGGAAGATGATGGAACTTGTTCGTAAGTCTGCATGCTATATTTTGTCAGCGACAGTTTTGTTGGCAAGCTCCTTGGGGCTGACAGTCTCACCTGCCCAAGCAGATGATAGCGAGTCTGCCAATGAACTGATTATCCTTCAAAATGTTCCGGAAGTGGAAACCCAAGTTGAAAACAACCAGGTGGAATTGAACGCGTTGAGTGTATATGAGGACGGTCATTTCACCGCCGTTTCTGAAAACCTTAGATGGGAATCTAAAAATGAAAATGTCGCCACTGTTGATCAAAACGGTACAGTTACTATCACCGGCCAGAACGGTCGCAGCTACATTACCGTATCTAACGGGGTCGACACTGATCGGGTCGGCATCCACCAAAGACCTTCTGGACTGCAGGTAATCAAGGAAAAGGACAGTAAATACGACATCCTCGGCCAGGTGATGGCCAACATGACATTGGAAGAAGAAATCGGCCAGATGCTGATGCCTGATTTCCGGACATGGGATGGAGAAAACGTTACCGAAATGCTTCCTGAGATCGAACAGCTTGTCCAGGATTATCATTTGGGCGGCATTATCCTTTTCCGGGAAAATGTGGTTACCACTGAACAGACAGCCAGACTGGTAGCAGCATACCAAGAAGCGAGTGAAAAATACGGGCTGTTAATGGCGATTGATCAGGAAGGCGGAATTGTTACCCGGCTTCAATCAGGTACAGATATGCCAGGCAATATGGCACTTGGAGCAACGAGGTCACCTGAATTGAGCGAGAAAGTCGGACAAGCCATCGGGGAAGAGCTTCAGGCTCTTGGCATCAATATGAATCTGGCACCGGTAATGGATGTCAATAACAACCCAGACAACCCGGTCATTGGTGTCCGTTCCTTCGGCGAATCACCGGAGCTGGTGGCAGAGCTTGGTGTTGCTTTTACAAAGGGACTGCAAAATGCTGGAGTTGCCACAACAGCTAAACACTTCCCAGGCCATGGGGATACAGCTGTCGACTCCCACCTCGGCCTCCCTGAGGTTCCGCATGAAAAGGAGCGGCTGCTCGATGTTGAACTTTATCCATTCCAGCAAGCAATGGATGCAGGGATCGATGCCATCATGACCGCGCATGTCACCTTTCCAAACATTGATGATACAACAGTAATATCGGAAAAGGACGGCTCGGAAATTGCACTGCCCGCCACTCTTTCCCATAAAGTTCTTACTGAATTGATGCGGGAGGAAATGGGGTTTAACGGGGTTATCATTACGGATGCCTTGAATATGAACGCTATCAGTGACCACTTTGGTCCGGTGGATGCCGTTATCCGGGCGGTGAAAGCAGGCACGGATATTATCCTAATGCCCGTCGGCCTGGAGGAAGTGGCAGATGGTATAAGGGATGCCGTGAGAGCCGGAGAAATCAGTGAACAACGGATTGAAGCTTCTGCCCGCAGGATCCTTCAACTGAAATTGGAGCGTGGGATCATCAAGGAAGAAAATCCAGTGCCAGTGGAAGAACAAATAGCCAGGGCAAATGAAGTAGTGGGATCAGAAGAGCATAAGCAAGTGGAACAGGAAGCTGCCGGCCGATCTATCACCCTTCTTAAAAACGAGGATGTTCTGCCATTGGATTTGGCAGCGGATGATCAGTTGGCAGTTGTAGGAAACAGCTATAGCAGCAGCCTGTATGAAGCCATAAAAGCGTTCCATGAGAATACGGAACTTATAACTGCTTCTGGACCGCTCAGTGAAGAACAATTAAGGGAATTAAGGGGATCGGAGGCCATCATTGCTGGGACTTACACCTATAATGTTGCAGGAAGATCCCCGGACAGCAGACAGATGCTGCTCGTGAACCAGCTTATTAACGAACTCGATGTACCGGTAATCGGACTTGGCATCCGCAATCCTTATGATGTAACAGCATATCCTCAAGTGAATGCCTACCTTGCACAATACGGTTTTCGTGAGGCAAGTTTTGAAGCGTCAGCAGCTACATTATTCGGGGAAAATCAGCCAACCGGACTACTGCCAGTCACCATTCCGGATTTAAAAGGGAATAATTTGTTTGAATATGGTCATGGACTAACATATTAAGGGGGAGTTGAACCATGAAAAAGACGTGGATTACGATAGTCGCATTAGCACTGGTACTGAGCTCGTTTACGGCAGTACTGGCCGACCGGGGGACCGGCAAAGGAAATCCCAATGAGTTTAAGCTTGGGGTAGAAGTACTGCTGGATGAACAGAAGGATTTGCTGGACGGAAAGCGGGTTGGATTGATTACCAACCCGACAGGTGTCGACCAAGATCTGAACAGCATTGTCGACCTTCTCCATAATGACCCGGATGTAGAATTAACTGCCCTATACGGACCCGAACATGGGGTCCGCGGCAGTGCCCAGGCCGGGGAATATGTGGAATTCTATATAGACGAGGAAACAGGTCTTCCTGTCTACAGTTTATATGGCCAAACGAGGAAGCCAACGGCCGATATGCTTGACAATGTAGATGTACTGCTATTCGATATACAGGATGTCGGCACAAGATTCTACACGTATATTTATACGATGGCCTATGCCATGGAAGCAGCTGAAGAAAATGGGAAGGAGTTCATCGTCCTGGATCGTCCAAATCCATTGGGAGGGCAAAAAGTAGAAGGACCTGTTCTTGAGGAAGAGTATGCTTCCTTCGTCGGCAACTATCCGATCCCACTCCGGCACGGGATGACGGTAGGTGAATTGGCCAAGTTGTTTAACGATGAATTTAAAATTGGAGCAGATCTCACCGTAGTCGAAATGAGTGGATGGAAACGAAATATGTACTATGACCAGACAAGTTTGGAGTTTGTACTTCCATCGCCTAATATGCCAACATTCGATACAGCACTGGTTTATCCTGGCGCCGCTCTGATTGAAGGGACGAATGTTTCAGAAGGACGCGGAACAACCAAGCCATTTGAATTGATCGGTGCTCCGTTTGTGAACAGCACGGAGCTTGCCGAGACACTGAATAGCTTGAACCTTCCTGGAGTGACTTTCCGGGCTGCATCATTTAGCCCATCCTTCTCCAAGCACAGCGGTACATTGAGCCATGGGGTGGAGATTCATGTGACAAATAAGCAGCCATTCCAACCGGTGACAACAGGCCTGCATATCGTAAAAACACTGCATGACTTATACCCCGATGATTTTGAATTCCGGGCAGAAAACAGTGCTGGTATATCCTTCTTCGATAACCTGATCGGGAATGGCTGGATACGCCAAGATATTGAGGACGGAAAATCTGTAAAAGAGATCGAGAAAAAATGGGAAGATGAACTGGCTAAGTTTAAACAAGTGAGAAAGCAGCATCTAATCTATTAATCATGAAAAACCAGCCGCCTATTCGAGGGCGGCTGGTTTTTAGTGGAGGAATTGCTGCATATCGATCCTTTCCCCCTTGTCTGCTTCTGTCCTTACAATTGCCACAGCAATCCCTCCAAATACCAAAAGAGGCTGGGACAAAACTGAAGGGCTTTACTCAAAAAACGAACAATGAACTGAATTAGCGAAGGAAATATACGTAGACTCCTACGGGAGGAAAGGCCTAGGTAAGACAACGCAGTGCGATAGCACAAGGGGCTTACCAGCCGCCCGTGGAAAGCGGAGTATATTTCCGAAGCGGCTATTCCTACTAAATAGGATTTCTAGCTAGTTAGGCTTTTTCTATTGATTAAATACTTTTTCCTAGCATCAATAAGTTAGTTACCCTTTTATTGCCCCCTCCGTCATTCCCTGGGCAATCCTGCGCTGGAAGATGGCGTAAAGAATGATGACCGGAACTATGGCAATTACCAGACTGGCAAATAATGTTCCCCATGCATTAGTGTACTGCGCTTCACTGCTGATATAATCAATCGCCAAAGCCAGTGTGTAGTTTTCGCTGCTCTGCAGGAAAATCAATGCCATAAAGTACTCATTCCAGAATTGAATGCTATTCATGATTGTGACTGTAATAATTCCCGATGTGGACAATGGAGTAATGATTTTCCATAAGACCCCATAGGGAGTAAGGCCGTCAATGGCTGCAGACTCCTCAAGAGACTTCGGAATGGTTCCAATGAAACTGGTTAAAACAAAAATGGTAAACGGCAGTTGGCTTATTGCATACACAATCGCCAGACCAAAGATATTATCCAACATCCCCAAATCCATCAACAGGAAAAATAATGGGATCCACCCCAATACCATTGGAATCATCATGGCTGACACATATAGAGTGAACAGGAAATTGCTCCCTCGGAACCTGATCCTCTCGATAGCATATGCGGTCGGTATCGCAAGGACCAATGTCAGCACTGCTCCAACAATGGTCACGATAAGACTATTGAACACACTCGTACTGATATTATAGTTATTCCAGGCATCCGCATAATTCTGGAAATTGAAGGTTTCTGGTAGTCCCCATGGATTCCTGTATATCTCTGCGTTCGATTTGAAAGAACCGAGAAACATCCATAAAATCGGGTATAATACCGCTATAGTCCATAATATGAGCGGAATCCTTATCCCCGCTCTCCCTAGTATTTCTCCTACACTGCGTTTCACAGTCACTCCCCCTTTGCTGTCTCAGCGTCTTGCCCGTTCCGTTAATATTCCACTCGATCACGGCGCATGATCAGCTGCAGCAGAAGTACCGTAATCAATGAAAGGGCAAGGATCATAACCCCGATGGTTGCGCCATATCCAAAGTTATATTGTACAAAAGCCTGTTGGTAGAGATAGGATCCCATTACATGTGTGGAATTGTTCGGTCCACCGCCCGTCATGACTTGCACAATGATGAAAGATCCATTCAACGTGGTAATGACAATGTATAGAATAGAAATCTTAATTTGCGGCCATACCAAGGGAACTGTTACCTTCCAGAACTTCTGCCATTCGGTGGCACCATCTATATCTGCGGTCTCATAATAACTCTTTGAGATATTGGAGATCCCGCCCATGAGCATTAGCATAAACAAGCCAATACCGGCCCATATGGATGGCAGTACGAGACTCGGCAACGCCCATGTTTCACTTCCGAGCCATGGTTTTGCCCAACTGTCCAGCCCGATTGATTCCAATGCTGAGTTGACAAGCCCGAGGTCCGGGTTATAAATGAAGGTCCAAAGAATGCCGATGACCACAACAGACATGATATTCGGAAAGAAAAAGACAATCCGGTAAAAAGGCGCTTCCGTAATTTTCAATTGTGTCAGAGCTACAGCAATGAACATTGCCATAATCATAATGCCTATCACCTTAGTTATGACAAGGAAATAGTCATGAATGATGGTGTGTGGGATGATTGCATCGTTAAACAAACGTATGTAATTATCAAATCCGATAAATTCCCGGTTTGCCGAAGAACCCGACCAGTCAAAGAACGAATAATACAATCCGCTGAATAATGGATAGAGCGTAAAAATGGCAAACATGATAAAAGTGGGTACAAGACAAACAGCAAGGAATGTATATTTTTGTTTTTTCGACTGTACCATTTCAATCACTCTTTTCTGAAAAGAAATAAATGGCATGAAAGAGAAAGGCAATTCTGCCCTTCCCTCCCATACCTGAGAACTATTGGTCCCGGTAATCTGCCGCAGCCTGCTCCGCTGCCTCCACAAATTCCTCTGCTGTCATATTGCCGAGCATTAGAGACATCAGTGCATCTCCTACTGGTGTTTCCAAATCAGCACTCATCGGATGTGGTTTATGATAAATCTGTACCTGTTCCGGATCATTAATCATTTCGTTTGCCTCCACCAAATAGGCAGGAACATTATCACTCTGTGTCAAGTCCACCTCCGTAAGGTTCATGATAGCCCCCGTATGCTCCGAAAAGGACAGGGCATAATCCCTGGAGAAGACAAATTCCACAAAGGCTTTTGCCGCTTCCGGATTTTCCGCCTGTTCAGCAATAGCAAGCGGCCTGAGGTCCGGAACGATCGCATACGGTTCCCCGGCATCCTGCATTGGAGACGGAATAAAGCCATACTCAAAGTCTTCCGGAGTGTCATTGGCCATTTCATTCGGCAGCCAGAAGCCTACCGGTACAAACGCATTGTCATGAAGCAGGAAATTCATCTGTGACTGGGTATGGTTCAAGGACCCAAGTCCAGAATCGATCATGCCTTCCTGCTGCATAGTTTCTACTTTTTTCATGGTCTCCAGTACTACATCACTGGTCCAAGCTCCTTCAGCACCCGTGATCAAATCGTTCAGCAGTTCATCCCCGCCAGCCGCACCAAATGCCGGGTACAGCATGCCGCGCAGGAAGTAGTATGGATGCTGTCCGCTGGTCACAAATGGTTCGATGCCTTCCGCTTCTTTAATTTCTTCCATGGAACTCATGAAGCTGTCAAAATCTGTTGGCACCTCAAAGCCCTCTTCTTCAAACCAGGCACGGTCATACCAAGTTCCCCAAGTATCAAATACTAGTGGTAAGGAATAGATTTCCCCATCATATGTGGCAGGTTCTACGATGAAGCTGTCGGCAAGTTTTTCACCGTCTTCCAGTTCAATCTCAGCCAGCCAATCGGTCAGATTCATCAGCTGGCCATCTTCCACCATCTGTGTTTCACTTGATCCTGCCCCGTCAATATAAACGACGTCAGGCGGATTATTGGAAACCCAACGTGTCCGCATTTCATCATTGATATTAGGGCCGGCATGCTCAGTAACGGTCACGTCTGGATATTCCTCCTGGAAATCAGCGATAACTTCCTTCCACCACGAGTCGCCATATCCTCCGACAAAATACTGAATCTCCAGTTCACCTGAAATTTCTCCATCTCCACTGGATTCCCCGCCTTCTGTACCTGTATCTGCATTATCTGCTCCGTCTCCGGAAGCCCCCTCATCCGAGGAGCAGGCTGCAAGCAGCCCTATAAGCAGGACAGCAGCCAATAGAAGTAGTAAACGTCCCCTAAGCAAATCCCTCAACTGATTTTCCCCCTTTTCGAAATATATATATGAAACTCATTAATAGTCTCCGGCTATTAATGTTGTTCCCCCTTTGATGAACCTGACAGTGAGTCAACCGCCTGCCTGACGTAGCCCCCACTTCGGCTAATTGCATCTTTTGCCTCTTCCAATTCTGATCCGGTTTGCAGCATGACAATGGCAGGTTTCACTTCATAACCAGTCTGTATGAGCACGTCTTCGGCTTTCTCATAGGAAATCCCTGTCACTTCGATAACTGTACGCTTGGCACGTTCCATCAGTTTATAATTGCTGGCATTCACATCCACCATCAGATTTTCATAGACTTTGCCCATCTTAACCATGGAAGCGGTGCTGATCATGTTAAGGATCATCTTATGTGCGGTTGCTGCCTTCATACGAGTAGATCCGGTCAACACCTCAGGTCCCACGATCACTTCTATAGCACAATCTGCAAACTTACTAATCTCTGACTGCCCATTGCAGGAGAGCGAAATGGTATAGGCCCCGATTTTCCTCGCCTGTTTGAGCGCTCCGATCGGATAAGGAGTCCTGCCGCTGGCGGTAATGCCGACTACTACATCCCTTGCAGTCAGATTCCTCTCTAACAAATCTCTGCCCCCTTGGCCCTCATCATCCTCGGAACCTTCCACCGCCTGGAAAAAAGCGTCGGTGCCGCCTGCCATCACCGTCTGAACGAGTTCCGGCGGTGTCATGAATGTAGGAGGGCATTCAGACGCATCCATTACCCCGAGCCTACCGCTGGTGCCTGCACCTACGTAAAAAAGCCTTCCCCCATTCCCTAATGCATAGGAAATCTCCTCTACAGCTAGTGCCACCTGTGGCAATACCTCTTGTACAGCAAGCGCGACCCGCTTATCCTCCTCATTTATGGTCTTAAGTATTTCCAACACAGGCATTTGATCCAAGTTCATACTATTCGGATTTCTCTTTTCAGTCGTCAATTGGGACAATTTCATAGTCTTGTATACTCCTTATCTGTAAGTATAAATTAACGGCCAACAATATAAAAGCGTTTTCATATAATGGGAGGCTGTACCGAAGTTGTCTTAATTATAGGCAGGGTAAATTTTTTTGTCAATATAATTTTGATTTTAGGGTAATATTATTTCAAAAAGAAGCCAGCAGGACCATTTCTTCATGTCACTGCTTGTCATGAAGAAATGCAATGGCCTCCCGTGTCACATCCAGGTGGTCAATCGTTTGCTGGTAGTCTGATGAAGATAAACACATTAATAACAAGTCAATCATATGCAGTTGAGCGATTCTGGAAGATGTAGCACCCGTACGGAATGTTGCCTCCTTTGCAGCTGAGGTGTAAAGCAAAATATCTGAATAGGCTGCCATCTGGGATTTTCCATATTTGGTGATGCCAATGGTCACGACTTCTTTACATCTCGCTAACTCCATCAGTTTGACGGCTTCAGGGGTATTTCCGGAAAAGGATATGCCAATGACGACATCTTCCGGCCCTTTATTGGCAATCGACGTGGCTGCCATATGGACATCGGAAAAGGAATGGACATTTCTATCAATCCGCATGAACTTCTGCTTTGCATCCATGGCAGCGATATAGGAGGCGCCAAACCCAAAGAAGGTAACCGACTTTGCCTTGGACAGGACTTCTACCGCCCGCTCCAATTGCTCCACACTGACCATATCCGCAGTTTCATTCAACGTCTGAACCGTATTAGCTGTCACCTTGCTGATAATGTCCCGGACGTTTTCATTTGGCTCAATATCTCTGTATTCTTCTATTGGTTCTTCACGCAAATCCCCAGCGACCCGGATCTTCAATTCCTGAAAACCTTTAAGCCCCAATGATTTGCAGAGGCGGATGACTGCAGCACTGCTTGTTCGGCTTCTCTCTCCCAAGGTAAGTGCAGTAAGATGGATGGATTCCTCCGGGTTTTCCAATATATATAAAGCAATTTTCTTTTCTGAGGGCGGAAGACTGGGCAGCATTTCTTTTAAAATCACTAGACCGCCTTTAGTAGTTGACATAATCTGTTCACCTGCTTTCATGAAATGAGTGGATTAATTGCTGGATTACTTTCTCTTTATGGCCAATCTGTTTCAACTTGTATGCCGCGATCAGTGATCCCCCGACAGGAGGCAAATCGGGATTTCTCCATTCAATCTCCTGCCTGTCCTCCAATAGCCTGTTCAGTCTGGGAGGCATCACCGTCTGATCAGTAAAGATCCCACCTGCCAGTACCACCGGCACCTGATCGCCATCAGGGAACAGGCGTTCCATCAAGATCCGGATATTCTGAGCAATCTCTAATGCCGCCTGGTCAAGGATACCTTCTGCGACAGGATCTCCCTGTTTATATGCCTCAAAGACAATTTTCGCAGCAGACGCTATTTCCTCCTTTGGGTGTTCTGCTCCGTATATCTTCGCAAGCAGCATTTGGGGCTCTGCCGCATGAAAATGATCGTACAGCATGGAAAGGAGCATTGTTTCCGGTCCCCTGCCGTCGTAAGACTTCAAGGCAGCCGCTATTCCTTGTTTCCCTATATCAAAACCGCTTCCTTCATCTCCCAGCAAATAGCCCCAGCCGCTGACACGGCCAGTCTGTCCGGAGCTGTTCAGCCCATAAGCAATCGAACCTGTCCCGGCAATCTGCACGATCCCCGGACTGCCGAATGTCCCTGAATATAAAGCATTCAAAATATCGGGCTGTACCTGGACAACCGTACTCTTAGGAAGTATTTGTTCGATCAATTCTTCTATAAACTTCTCGGCTTTTTCATTTGCTGTGCCGGCCACCCCGGCAAAGACATGTGAAACTTCACCTAAACCATTGGGGAGATGCTTCTCCAATTCAGCAAAAAGCATTCTCAATTCCCGTTTTACTGCCTGTCCATCTGTACCATTCGGGTTCGTGGGCCCTGCGATGGCATGTGCAATAATTCTCCCATTGTCATCAGCAGCCACTGCCAGTGTCTTTGTGCCTCCCCCGTCGATTCCAAGTACCAAACTCATCCAATTCACCCTCTGTCTCATGCCTTATCACTATTTAGATTATATAAAATTCTCCATTCCCACAAGTATAATTGAAATTTAATTTTAATGTAAGTACTGCCAATGTGCAAGCTCCGATTGACAGCACAGTGAACCTGGGCGTGGCCATTCTGCTATAACGGAATAATGCTTCATGTCCACCTCTTCCCTATCTTCATAAAATCCCCCATCTCTATACGGCAGCTCTCCGCCATTCCAAGTGTAGGTGCCGACCACGACCGCATCGTATGCCAGGGCTTCTTTTTCCTCTATATGAAAAAACAGGAACCACTGAGCGGTCCCTGTTTATTTATAAATTAGTTATGAGCTTGTTGTTGATGAAACTGATTGGATTGGATGGATATGTTCATCAGAATACCAAGACTGATTAAAGTGATAACCATAGAGGTTCCTCCATAGCTGATCAGAGGCAGGGTAATACCTGTAATAGGCAGCATCCCGGAGATAGCACCCATGTCCAAGATCGCCTGGAAGGTTATTTGCACCACGAGGCCGAATGCGAGCAGCCGGCCAAAGTGGCTGGGGGCATGTTTGAAAATACGAAACCCTTTAAGCAGAAAAATCAAATACATCCCCATTACGAGAACCAGGCCCAACACTCCTAATTCCTCTAACACGATCGACATAATGAAATCGGTATGTGCTTCCGGCAAATACCCCAGCTTCTGAATACTGTTTCCAAGCCCCTCCCCGGAAAACCCAGAAGTCCCGATGGCGAGGTATGAATTCACCAATTGAAAACCATTTCCCTGTGGGTCTGCGAAAGGGTCCATAAAGGAAGTGATTCTTTCCAGCCGGTATTCTGCTGAAAATCCCAAATAGGCAATCCCGCTGCCTGCAACAAGCCCCAGCCCCCCCAAATGAGTAATTTTGGCACCCGAGACAAGCAGAATGGCGCCACAGGCAATTGTAATAGAGATACCTGTGCCAAGGTCCGGCTGAGCTAAAATCAGAAAGAAAACAGCGCCCAGCATAATCAATGGAGGCAGTAAACCGTTTTTGAAATCCTCGATATACTCTCGTTTTTTACTATATGCTCTGGCAAAATAGAGAATCATGACCACCTTTGCTATTTCCGACGGTTGGAAAACCAATGGACCGATTCCCAGCCACCTTGTGGAATAATTCCTCTCCAATCCCACCCCTGGAACAAGCACCAATACTAGAAGAAATATCGTCAAGCCCACGAAGAAGGCAATATACCTGCCGTACATCTGATAGGGTATGAAACTGACCACCGTAAAAAGTAAAAGGCCCAGTACCGCCCAGATCATCTGCCTGGAGAAAAAATGGGATGCATTGCCATACTCCAAGGCAGCAAAAACAAAACTCGCACTATAAACCATCATTAGCCCAAAAGCCACCATCAAGAGAATCAGCATCAATAGCCCTGTATCCACATTTCTCATCATCCTGCGCACGATATCCACCTTCTTCACTATTAATAAACATACCTTATCATATATAGGGAAGGGGGAGGTAGATGATTTTTCCCAAGAACACAGAAAAAAACTATTCAGACAATAAGTACTTCCGATTAGTTATCCTTATTATATAAACAGGCACATCACACTGCTAGATTCATTATTCATTCTTCAGGTATTGGCCGCAGAAACCACCTTTGCCATGGCTAATATACAGAACCGACCATAGGCGACTGCCATGCCTAATTTCTAGAGGAATTGCAGATACCCGGTTAAACTCTACGGTGGATCGAAAAGTGTATGATGGGCTGGATATCCGGTTTACTAATGACTGCTCCAGGCAATATTTTTTTAAAGGCTTCTTTATTTTTATATCCTCAACCTAAAGTATGAAGAAGAGAGAATAAGGAAACCTAACCAGAGACGAATCGGCAATAATTCGGCTACCCTGAAATTGTGCGTAATCAATAGAAAGAAGGTGCTACAATGGCAACATCTAATCGTCTGATCCATGAGAAATCCCCTTATCTTCTTCAGCACGCCGACAACCCTGTTGACTGGTATCCCTGGGGGGAAGAAGCATTTGAAAAGGCTAAAAAGGAAAACAAACCAATCTTCCTTTCCATTGGCTATTCAACGTGTCACTGGTGTCACGTCATGGCTCATGAATCATTTGAGGATGAGGAAGTTGCATCCGTTTTAAATGAAAAATATGTCTCCATTAAAGTAGACCGCGAGGAACGGCCGGATGTTGATTCAGTGTATATGAAGGTCTGTCAGATGATGACCGGGCATGGCGGCTGGCCGCTGACGATCTTCATGACTCCTGACCAGGTGCCATTCTATGCAGGCACCTATTTCCCTAAAGAAAGTAAATACGGCCGGCCGGGAATCATGGATGCATTGAAACAGCTCCATGAAAAATACTCGAAGGACCCGGACCATATTGAAGAAGTGACAGACAGTGTCAAAGATGCTCTGAACCGGACGGCCATGGAGAAGAGCGATAAGCGTTTGACCAAAGAAACCATCGATAAGGCTTACCAACAGCTGGTCAAAAGCTCTGACTTTGCTTATGGAGGATTCGGAAGCGAACCAAAATTCCCAATGCCTCAAAACCTTCTCTTCCTGTTGAGGCATTACCACTTTACCGGTGAAACAGCAGCGCTTAAACTTGTAGAAAGCACGTTACAGTCCATGGCCCGTGGCGGCATCTACGACCATGTGGGATTCGGGTTTTCCAGGTACTCCACCGACGAAAAATGGCTGGTGCCCCATTTTGAAAAAATGCTCTATGACAATGCCTTGCTGCTCGCTGCATATACCGAGTGCTGGCAGGTTACCGCAACCCCTTTCTATAAGAGGATTGCTGAAGAGATTATCACCTTCATCCAGCGGGAGATGACCGGTGAAGAAGGTGCCTTTTATTCAGCCATCGATGCAGATTCAGAAGGTATAGAAGGAAAATACTATGTATGGGGTTTTGAAGAAATCTACGAAGTACTGGATGAGGATCTTGCCAGCCTGTATGCCGAAACCTATAATATTCGTCCCCAAGGGAATTTTGAAGGGAAAAATATTCCCAATTTAATTGGAAGAGACCTTGGTGAACAGGCAACAGCCAGCGGACTGTCCTTGGATGAACTGGAGGATCAGTTGGAAAAAGCAAGGCAGAAACTTCTGAATGCAAGAGAAAAACGCATCTATCCCCATGTCGACGACAAAGTGCTCAGCGGATGGAATGGCATGATGATAGCCTCACTTGCCAAGGCGGGGAAAGCCTTCGGAAACCAGCAATATATCCAAATGGCCAAGAAAGCCCTTCAATTTGTCGAGGATAAATTATTTGAAGGCCAGCGCTTGATGGCCCGCTATCGTGATGGGGAAACCAAGTACAAGGCATATATTGATGACTATGCTTTCCTGCTGTGGGGATATATCGAGATGTATGAAGCAACCTTTTCTGCAGATTATCTAAATAAAGCAGGAAAGTTGGCTGCTCAGATGATCGAATTATTCTGGGATAAAAAGAGCGGCGGCTTCTACTTCAGCGGCAGGGATGGCGAACAGCTGATTGCCGAAGACAAGGAAATCTATGACGGGGCGATTCCATCCGGAAACAGTGTGGCTGCAGTAATGCTGACAAGACTCGGACATTTGACAGGGGAAACGGATTTTCTTGATAAGGCTGATGAAATGTATTCCACCTTTTATGAGGATATCAATCGGATGCCATCTGCAAGTCCATATTTCCTTCAGAGCCTTCAGCTTACCGAACACCCGGTCAAGGAAGTCGTCATCCTTGGAAAAGAAGCGGAAGCAGACAAAGCTGAACTGGTGGAACGGCTGCAAGAACGCTTCCTCCCCCATGTTCAACTGCTGGTTGCTGAGGATGCGGGCCAGCTGGCAAAAGCTGCACCGTTTACCGCAGATTATAAAGCTATCGACGGGCAGACGACCGTGTATGTATGCGAGAACTTTGCTTGCCACCAGCCGACCATCGACCTGGAACAAGCACTTGAGCAGATTTTGCAGCTATAAAAAGAAGAGGTCCCCCTACAATCGGGGAACCTCTTCTTTTAAAATGCATCCATAAATTGGAGGATGGCAGGTCCTAACAAGATAATGAACAAGGTCGGGAAAATGAACATAACCAGCGGGAACATCATTTTGATCGGAGCCTTCATAGCAGCTTCCTCCGCCCTCTGGCGGCGCCTTTCGCGGATATCCTCTGTTTGAATCCGCAGTACGGATACCATCCCGATGCCGAGCTTCTCCGCCTGGATGATGTTGAAAATCAGAGATCGGAAGTCGTCGGATGCCAGACGGCCATTGATGGCACTCAGTGCTTCCTTCCTCGTGCTTCCAAGGCGCATTTCCTCCAAAGAGATCTTGAATTCCTTGACGACTTCCCCTTTTTTCTTGGAGACAACCTGGCTTAACGCGGCATCAAAACCAAGCCCAGCTTCCAAACTGATCGTCAACAGATCCAAGATATCCGGCAATTCCCTGCCCGCCTTTTCACTTCTTTTTTTGATGGCCTTTTTGAGATACATTTTCGGAGTCACCATTCCGATTACAAACCCGATGATCACAGCAAGCAATACACCGAAGAATCCAAGGCCGGCAAGCCATCCGATCAACAATGCAAACAGCGGAAGACCCAGCAACAGCCCCAATTGAACCATCTTGAATTCCACCGGACTTAAGCCAAATGGCTGTCCGGCCTGCATCAGCAATGTTTCAATTTTTGCGGCCTCCTCTTTCCCCAACCTCTTATTATATTTCTGTTTGAAGGAACCCATAGCAGGCCCGATAACCCGCTCAAAAAAGGATCTGTCATCCTCTTCAATTCCTCCATTTTCTGTTGCTGCAGGCCGGAAAAAATAAGCATGTATCCGTTTCTGGACATGTGCCCTCTTTTCCTCGCGCATGCCGAAAAGTGCATAGAATAACAGGCTGATAAAGATGAAAAAGCTGCTGTATAAAACCGCCATTTACTACACCTCAATTGTTGTTATTTTACGGATCAGGACAAAACCGATAATGCCGCCAATCAGTCCGGCACCGAGCATGAACATGCCGATTGGATTCGTGAATAACGTCGTGATATATTCCGGATTGATTAGAAAGATGACAAATCCGAGACCGACCGGCAGCAGACTTATAATCATTCCGGACAATCTGCCCTGTGCGGTCAATGTTTTGATCTGGTTTTGAATCTTGCCTCTCTCCCGGATGGTTTCCACAATCTTATTCAGAAGATAGGCCAGATTGCCTCCGACCTGGCGTTGGATGATGACTGCTTCTACCATCAGACTCAGATCTTCACTAGGCATCCGGTCCTTCCATTCCAGTAAGGCTTCTTCCATGGTGGCTCCATAACGCATTTTCTTGAGTACCAGTTCGACTTCCTCTTTCAACGGAGAGTATGACTCCTCCGCCACCATTGCCAGCGACTGTGGGAGGCTGAAGCCGGCTCGGAGGGATCCTACCATGGAAGTGATCATGCCGGGCAATACTTGGTTGAACTGTTCCACCCTGATTCTCTGCTTTCGCTTGAGCCAGAACTTCGGAATCATATACCCTATCGCCCCACCCAATACAGAAAAGAGAACATTGCCCGTTATTAGATGAAGAAGCCCTGCCAGGAAAATCGCTGCAATCCATTGGAAAGCAATGAATTCCTCCGGCTTGACCGGAATCCCGGCCACACTCAATTCCTGCTCCAGGTTATTCTTCTTCTTGCTTTTCTTTTTATTTTTGGTCAGCAACAAGGTAAGTCTGCGGTTCGCTTCCTTCAGGCCGTCCCTTAAAGAAAACTTATTTTTATCGCCATCCTGCTCTTTGTTCTTTACCGAAACAGCGATAGCAAGAAACAGAAGAAAGATGGTCAGAAATAACGAAGAGAACAGGATGAGTTTCATGGGTTTCTACACTTCCTTTTCAGAGAATATCGATGCGGGCAGATGGATGCCCTGGTTGACCATCCGCTCATAAAATTTCGGCCGGATTCCTGTTGGTACGAGTTTGCCGATAATCTTTCCGTCTTCATCGACACCAGACTGTTTAAAGGTAAAGATGTCCTGAAGTACAATGACATCTCCTTCCAGCCCCTGCACTTCCGTAATATTCGTGATCCTCCTGGTACCATCCTTCAGCCTCGACTGCTGGATGATAACATCAAGCGCACCGGCAATCTGATCTCGGATCGCTTTAATTGGCAATTCCATTCCTGCCATCAATACCATGGTTTCCAGTCTGGCAACCATATCTCTCGGACTGTTGGAGTGGCCGGTTGCAAGCGAGCCGTCATGGCCTGTATTCATGGCCTGCAGCATGTCCAATGCTTCCCCGCTTCGAACCTCACCAATCACGATGCGGTCAGGACGCATACGAAGTGAGTTCTTCACCAGATCTCGGATCGTCACGGCTCCGGTTCCCTCAATATTGGCAGGCCTTGTTTCCAGTGATACTACATGATCCTGGCCAAGCTGCAGCTCTGCGGCATCCTCGATGGTGACAATCCGGTCTTTATTGGAGATGAACGAGGAAAGCACGTTCAAGGTGGTCGTTTTACCGGAACCGGTTCCACCACTGACGAAGATGTTTAGCTTCGCTTCTACACAGGCCTTGATAAAAGCAGCCATTTCCTCGGTCAAGGTACCAAAGCGGACCAAGTCATGGATCGTAAATGGATCCTTGGAAAACTTACGGATCGTGATGGTCGGACCGCCTAGTGCAAGGGGTGGGATGATGGCATTTACCCTGGAGCCATCCTGAAGACGGGCATCCACCATCGGGCTGCTTTCGTCAATCCGCCTTCCAAGCGGTGCGACAATCTTTTCCAATACGGCCATCACATGGTCATTGTCTCGGAACTTGATGTTCGTAAGCTCCAATTTACCATTCCGTTCGGCGTATACCTGCTTCGGCCCGTTTACCATTACCTCGGAGACTGTTTCATCCAGCAATAGCGGGTTGATCGGGCCATAGCCTGTCAGGTCATTCTTGATTTCCTCTTTAAGGTTCTGCCAATCCTTGACAGAGCTAAGCCCCTCATTTTCGTTAAGTATTTCCGAAATGATGGAGTCGAGGTCATGGACAATTTCATCGATTTCTTCATCCTTGCGTTCCTTGAGGATGTATTTGAAAATGAGATTTTTCAATTCGATGTAATCATTGGAAGGTTCCGGTATGGAAGCCGGTACTGGAGTTTCTTCCATAGGAGGAAGTACTAAAGCTTCTGTGATCTCCGGCTTTGGCTGTGTGTCCTGTACTGCCTTTTCCTGTCTGGGAGATTCCTGACTTTTCGACTGCAATCTAGCTAATAGGCTCATTCTTCATTCTCCTCCGTTTTATCCCTTTTAAAGAAATCCTGCCAAGAATACCCTGATGCTTTCCCTTGTCTTCCTGTTGCTCCATATCAGAACAGATAATTTCGGCAAGCTTGGAAATTTCTGTCGAGAAGGCGAGCTTCGGACTGTTTACGACGAGAGGCTGCCCCTGGTCAAAAGAGTGGTCCATTTGTTTATCATCCCGCGGGAGATAACTATGTGTCTCTATATTCAATAGTTCCGAAATATCCTCCGCCCTGATGACAGTTGGAGTGGTGAATTTATTGATGACCAGCAATGCCTTCTCTTTCAAGCCAAGCAGCTCCATTGTCTCCAGAAAGAGTTTGGTATTTTTTAGTACCGCCATTCCTGGTGTGCCGATGACCAGGATTTGGTCCGCTGCTTCCATCAGACTTAGATTCAGCTCGGTCAGCCCAGCCTGTGTATCAATAAGGGTGATGTCAGCATCATGACTGATTTTTTCTACTGCTGCACCAAGGAAATCTGGGGAAATGAGTTCAGCATGCTCTGGGCGCTTAGGGGCCGGCAGCAGCTTTACACCTGATGGGTGATTCATCAAATAGGCTTGGATATTGTCTATATCCTTCCGTTCCGCAGCCTCTTTCATGGTATCACCAGGCTCGAGGTCAAAGGCCAAAGCTGCATCCCCAAAGGAAAGATCTGCGTCAATTACAGTAACTTTATTTTTCCCTAATGCCAATTGTGCCGCCAAGTTGACGGTGACCGCTGTTTTGCCGACACCGCCTGAAGCACTGACTACCACGATTCTCTTGCCTTGCTTCTGCTCTTCTCCCACCTAAGTTCCCTCCTTGCTTATTCGTTCGAATTCTTAATGATCCTGCTGCTGATCCAACCTGCTTCTTGTTCAGCCGTTTCCACCTGCAGCCAGATTCTTCCTTCCTCATCTGTTTCCTGCCCATCCAGCAGCGGCAGTGTTGTTTCTTCCTCCACTACCTTAATTGGAGTGCCTTCCAAGCCAGGTGTATCACGGATAACTGACTTCGGAGGGATGGTAACGACCTCTGCTGTTAGGACAGTATCATTTTCTTCCGTTTGGTCAGTGCCACTCTCATCCGCTTCTACCACTTCTTCTGTTTCTTCGTTCGTTTCCTCTTCTTCTAAATCCGACTTACTATATAGAGCCAGTTGAAGTTCACCGCGATAATTGGCATTGATCAAATCAACCGTTTGTTCTTGATCAAGTTCCAATGTAACTGCCATATACTCCGTTTCTGTACCATCCGCTTTAGCTTCGGTCATTCTCCCGCCTACTGCCAATACCCGAACCTTCTCCTGGATAACTTCCGATTCAGCTGTTTCCGAGGTAAGTACCACATCTACATAATCCTCAGGCTGAATCAAATTGGAAACACCCGTTACATAGGTGACATCAATCGATACCCCTCGGGAACCCTCTTTTATTTTTCGGGACACCATTTCCTTTTCCTCTGTCTTATCCTGGATCCGGTGGTTCATCAGAATTTCACCCTGCTTGATATCGGTCACCGTATACTGTTCCAATACGGCTCCGGTCTCCTGAACCATTTCAGGATGAGCCTGGTCGGTAGGTATTTCTTTTGCAGCAAGAAGCTCTTCTGTAATCTGCTGATCTTTCGGAATGTCGGCGGCGGCCGTAATGACGTTTACCATCTCCACCTCTGGCTCTGATGCGCTGGTATCCATTCCGGTCCGGCTCATCAGGGAGAAAAACAGGATGGTCGTAATAAGGCCCGACAGAACAGCCATCAATAATATTTTTTTCGGTTTCATTTGCATCCCCTATTCTTCTAGTTTGATCATATATGCACCGCGGTCGTAAGGTGTCTTTTCCCCGGCCATCCCCGGTCCAGCATACTCCATAAACGTTCCTCGTATAGAATCATCATTATTACCCATTCTTTCTTCCAGATAAAAATAAGCAAAACCTGTTATCCTCACACTACCTTGTGAAACACCATCCGTATTATAGACCAATACGAGCATAATCCTATTTGAATCACGGGGGATATAATCTACTGTATCGTTAGGACTAGTATCGATGCGATGATTAACCCCCCTCATTGTCGGGCCTGCAATATTCCCTGTTTGGGTATTAACGACATCCCCTACTTGCAGAGCTTCGTCAAAACCAGATTTTAGAGTTTCCTCATAATTCTTTGCGCCAGGCCCTTGGAGGGCGAGGATGCCAAAGTGTCCATTTTGTGAATCACCTGCATCCACCTTTAGCTCGTAGATATCCCCATAGACTAATTCAACTTGTTCGTGAATACCTAGCGGGACAGCTCCTCTAGCTTCTCCAACAGGATCCAGTCCTGCTTTTGCCTCCACATTAATCGGGAGGGATTCGATTCCAAACAATGTCGCAAAAAATAATGGTACATCCTTTTTCAACGCTACCCGTATACCTGACTCTTTACTGGATTCAAGCGCCGACAGACTCGCCTGTTCATTATGGGAAGCAAGAATGTCATCCACCACCGTCTCTACAGCAGTTCTGTCATTCACTATTTCCTGGGCCCCTGATAATGCTGCCGCATTTGCTGTCTTTTGCAGGTGACTTTTAGAAACATAAAGGTTGCCCCCGTCAATGACGATTCCCACCATCATCAGCAGACCTGCCATCGCAACAGCTACGAGGACAATGACACTTCCATCTTCGGTTTTGCGGATTTTTTTATATAAATTTCTCATCTATCCACCTCATTCTACCCGGATGGTTGAATCTGAGCTCAAAGTAAATGGAATCGATGCCTTTCCTAGTACGTCCATGAAGGATTCCGGATACTCAAGCGTTACCGTTACATAATCCCCAGCCTTCCTTGCTGTTTCACCAGGACTGACCGTCACCAACAGCTGGCTGGGATCCTCAGCATTAAAGCGTTCTTGGGCATAGGTCCGTATCTCGGCATCCGAACGCCCTAGCCCGCCCATTCGGACAGTTTCCTGGGAAACCATCTCCAGTTCCAAGTGGGTATAATAGATTCTTCCAAAGTCAAAGATTCCAACCAACAGCAAGAGTAAAATCGGCAGAACGAGCGCAAATTCAACCATCGACTGGCCATCCTGCTTCCGAATCATATCAATGTCCACCCTTGGAAAATCAATCCCATAACAGCACCGCCGGCAATGGCTACTCCGTATGGATAGGTGGCGGTGAGTGACCCTCTGGCGATTCCACCTTTAAGCACGACACCTTGTCTCAAACTCGCCATATAGTAGGTCATCGACTTGAGGATTCCTTTACGGAAAAGGATGATGCCCAGGGCGATGATTGCACCAATAATTGCTATATAGAAGAAAGATTGGAAGACAAATGCTCCGCCCTTCATCGCACCGATCAGGCCGAGCAGCTTCACATCACCAGCTCCCATTCCTCCCATAAAATATGGAATCAGCAACAGGCCGAATCCAATCAAAAAACCAAGGAAAGAATGGCTCAGACCGTCCCAGCCGAAAGTGGCAAAATGATAGATGAAGGTCACCATTAGTGAAGGATAAATCACTTTATTATAGATTTTTCGGCTTCTCACATCCGTGATGACACAAATTAGTAGAATTAAAATAAGGAAAATATCAATCATCCGGTCCATCCTTTCATTCGTTTGTTGATTTTGATATGGAAAGGACCCTGGAGTAGGGTCCTATTACAATTATACAGTAGGAGTTGTTGTTCCTTTTAATCCATCTAAAGCTTTCTGAAAGATACTTTTGAGTTCTGGTCCGAATAGGACTAATACCGCTACTGCTCCTACCGAGATCAATCCAAGAATCAACCCGTACTCTGTCATACCTTGTCCTTTTTCTTCTACAAACAATCCTTTGATTTTGTTTAACATAAAAATCTCTCCTCTTATTTATTATAGATATAATGCCATATAGAGTAATTTACTTTACAGCTTAACCAACTGTTGTTGTTCCTTTTAATCCATCTAAAGCTTTCTGAAAGATACTTTTGAGTTCTGGTCCGAATAGGACTAATACCGCTACTGCTCCTACCGAGATCAATCCAAGAATCAACCCGTACTCTGTCATGCCTTGTCCTTGCTCTTCTACAAACAATCCTTTGATTTTATTTAACATGAAAATCTCTCCTCTTTTATATGAATTAAATAATTTATGTCTATTTGGCTTTCTCGTATTCTGAGTCAGCAAACGCGACAGTCTGTCCAATGGCAGTTGAGGTCTGTTTGATGGTGCCGGCTGGAAGCTCTATTACTGATCGAACCTGCTTGAATCTCTTTCCGATTTTCCCCTTTGCGAGATTCTCCTCGATTCCGACAATCTCTTTCTCTCTATTAAGATATAAAATATCAATGCTGTAGTTCATGAAGAATGTGTGGATCGATGTGCATGGTGTGATGTGAAGTCCTGTATGTTCCTGCATTTCCTTGGTGAACATGAGCCCTTTCAGCCGGGACCAGAACCGGTCGGCAACTAGTATTTCCCTGGCGATGATCTCGCCTGTCTCTTTATTAATGAGTCTGATGTTCAGCACCTCCCTGTCATTGGAGTCAGTAGCGCGTCGGCTAACTTACAATCCCTATTATGCCTTGTTCTCCCCTTAAAAAATATCCCCCACCATTCCTGTTATGAATTTCCAGTAATGGTAGGAATGCACTCCTATATGGGATGTTTTGATAGGACCATATAGGAGCCCATGAAAAAAAGCCTTCCTAGGTAGGAAGGCTTATCCTGTTCTATATCTCATCTGATAGACTTTTGATATCGCATGGGCTCTGTCAGGAACCTCCAGCTTCTGAAAGATCTTGGTGACATGGTTCTTGACGGTATGGCCGCTGATAAACAGCTCTTCGGCGATTTCACGGTTATTATAGCCCTGGACAACCAAATCAAGGACCTCCTGCTCTCTTGGGGACAGGCTCAGCTCCTTGACAGTCTGCTTCATGTCTATTAATTCTTCATTATTGATAATGTCTTCGGTCAGTGTCATTTCTTCTTCCACCACTTGGCTTTCCTCTACAAAGGCAAGGAACGTCTGTACGAGCTGATCCGCTCCCAGCCGAGACCGGAAGTCGTCCAGTTGGCCGTGCGCTGCATAGGAACAGGCCAAGGCAAACAGCTTTGGCTCTTCTTCAGCCATAGCCCACTCTGCATTCCTATCTTCCAATAACTGCTCTCCTTCTCGGACGATCTTTGCCAGTTTCGCAGATTCGACATGTTGCTTGATGAAATCCGGGTCATAAAAGGAAAGCTGGCAGGCTTGGATTAGTTCCTTGACGTCTGATACAGGCTTTCCTTGGACAGCCGCAAAATCACCCGCGAGTTTAGAAGCTTCCACTGTAGTTTCATAGGCAGACCTGTCAAACTGAGCAATTGCCTCATGCAGGGAATAGATCTTATCTTCTTCTGCATGGATGGTTTCCTGTTTGGCCAGCTGCAGTGACACGCCGCCAATGGTGGAAAGGGTCTCTAGGAATTCGGCATGATCCTTCACTTCCTGATCCGTCAGGCCATCCATGCCGACACATAGGACTCCTAGCAATTCCCCGTTATAGGTAAGAGGGCTTTCGATGACCGGAAAATTCCATGGCAGTTGCCCATCATTCATCATGACATACGTCTCACGGCTGGACTGGCTGCCTTCCAGGTAGTACCGCTTGATGACATCTCTTGCATACTCACTGACCTGTTCCTTGCCGCTGCCTCTCGACACAAGCTGGACTTTCTCTGTCTTTGCCTCTTTCAGGACAATCGCTGCAAAAGATCCCCCCACAAGGCCCAGGCTGATATCGACCAGCAGATATAGAATCCGCTTATAGTCCGGGATGGTGGCCATCAGTTTGCTGATTTCCACTAAGGAGGACAGACGCTGCAACTGATTTCTGTTCTCCTGTTGCAGGGTGTCCAGATGGACTCTTTTTTCCAGGATAGCTGCCAAGGTATCGACAAGCTCCCGTTCATTCTCCGGGACTCTATCCCTGGTGAAATGGCCTCCGAACAGCAATGCCTCTGTACCGCCAGGAGAATGGATCGGCACACAGAAAAGTGACTTGGGGTACAGGCGCTGCCTATGGAATAAGACGGCTCTTGGATCCTTGTCAATTCCTTCCCAGAATTCCTTTTTCCTCGTAAGCAGACCTCGTCCTAGGAAGCCTTCTCCAAGGGAAAAGGAAGTTCCTGATAAAGAGGCCACTCCTTCTCCTGAAAGGTTGGTAATCTGATAGGAATCTTCTTCCTGCTGCTCAGCAATCCCTAGAAAATCAAAGGCATGGCTGTTTATGCGAAGTTTTTCCAAGGCCCTATCCACATCCAGCTCGATATCCCGATAAGAATCCAGCAGCAGCTTGTTCTGCAGCTTTACCGACTCACTGCCACTTTCCTCCCCAAGAATTCGGGCTGCCGTGCTTTCCAGTTTTTGGATCCATTGCTTGATGTTCCTTTTGCTCTCTTCTGTGAGGGCAGGAGTGTTCTCTATAATATTCTCAGAGGGCAGGCGGACACTCAATTGTTCCTCCAGCTGTTTTTTCTTCTCTTCTTCCGGGCCATTTTCTATCAGAAAGCCTGCCCAGATATAATAGGAGAAACTTCCGGCTCCTTCCATTGGTTTTACGACCATATGGACACCAGGCCACAGCTCGAAGAATAGCGGGTTCACGACACGGCGCACCCCCGCCGCTATATCTTTTATCCTAGCAAACAATTCTTCACGTTTTTCATCTAACAGGATGCTGGTAAGGGCATTTTCCCCTTTTACTGGTAAAATAGGTTCTCCATCGGTATCAGTGATCATTACAGCTAGACTTTCATTCCATGCAAACTGGCTGATGATTTCCTCAAGAAGCTCTTTATTCTGAATCATGTACCTTCAGTTTCTTAGGTGTATCGATTTCCGTAATGATCAAAGGTTCATTATAACGATAGAGCGGATTGGCGTTGGTGCCGATCATCTCAAGAATACCTTGTTTCACCAGTAAATCCAGTACAGGAAACAGTACATCCAGCTGTTTTCCCAGTTTCTTTCCTAACCCTTCCGCCGATTCCACCATAAATGGATCGGATTGAAAAAGCATGGTACATTCTGCCTGCAGTGTCAATAACACGTCATCTCTCAATTAATTCCCTCCTTGGGCTGTGGTAAAGGTGTGTCCTTCCAATACTATCCTACCTCAGCTGCTGCCCAAAACATATCCCCTGATGTTCCCGTTTTCCTCCTCACCTATAGGAGCAATCCTGCTATCCCTATACCCCTAGACTGAGGCTTTCATGTATACTGGCAGGTAGGAAAGTAAAAATAAGCAAAAAGGAGCAATAAAAATGAAATTGAAAATGAATGTCCAGACTGCCTATCATGGCCAGCTGCTGCGAGCCGGTAAAGTCTATGAGATTGAAGACAGCATTGCGGAACGCTGGATCGCCAGTAAAATAGCGGAAAAAACAGAGGAAGAATAGATAGCTTCCCCTGTTTTTTATTTGGCCATGCCAGCTGGAATTTTTTCTTCAACAATTAAGAAGGCTGCCCATATCAGGCAGCCCTCTCTTATCTATTGGCGAAAAACTCTTCGGCCTTCTCCAGAAAGACTTCCTGGTCCGGCTCCAGATCGTACTCTTCTTCAATAGCCTCTACCGGGCAGACTGCTTTGCATGCTCCGCAGTCAATGCAGACATCCGGATCTATGTAAAATTGGTCAGCGCCTTCTTCAATGCAGTCGACCGGGCAAACACTTACACACTCACCGGATTTTTCATTTCTGCATGGATCCAATATGACAAAAGCCATCTATAGTAACCTCCCTTAAAGTCCTAATCTGTCTATTTCATGATAAGACTTTCCCGGTCTTAAGTAAACATCTCTGCCCGGAATTTAGCTATTCTTTTCAAAATAGAGATGATAGTGAAAAGAGCAGCCCGGATTGAAGGATGTCCCACAGCTCGGGCAGCGGTTTTGACAGCCGAGGTACTCATGGATGGACAATTCCTCGCCGCAGCCGCCGCATAGGACGGCCTTTTGGTCAAACATGCTCTTCGGCCAGACTTCCCTCTTCCCACAGCCATACTCCTCATGACATTGATAGCAGGGATAGTATTCCCCGCAGCAATAGAATTTGATGGCAATCCGGTCAATTTCCGTATGATAGTGGGAGCATCTTGTTTCTTCGTCTATCGCCCCTGCTACATTTTTACCATGGATATGCAATGTACATCCTCCTTTTTACAGATGAGGCTCGATTCCCGGCCCATATGGAATTCCCAGGAAATAGAAGAGCAGGAACATTGCTACGAATGTCAACAGGAAGAAGATGCTGTATGGAAGCATCATTGCTATCAATGTACCCATTCCTGCCTTCTTGTCATAATCCCGCACAAAACCTAGAACGACAATCAAATATGGATTCATTGGTGTAATAACATTGGTGGATGAATCGGCTATACGGTAGGCAACTTGAATAAATGCCGGATTATACCCTAGATAATAGAACATCGGAATAAAAATCGGTGCTTCTAATGCCCATTGAGCGGCACCGCTAAAAATAAACAAATTCAAAATGGCAGTCAGCAATATGAAGCCGAGGATTACTGCAATACCGGTCAAGCCGATGGATTGCAGGGTATCGGCCCCAGTGACGGCAATCCAAGAACCCAGATTGGACCATTCGAAATAAGCAATGAATTGGGAGGCGGCAAAAATAAGGACGATGAAACCAGACATATCCTTCATGGCGCTTCCCATGTAGCTTCCTACATCACTTGAACTAGTGATTTTCTTTACTTTGACTCCATATGTGACACCTGCCGTGATGAACAAGAACAGGATAATCGGAACAACACCCGCCAGGAATGGGGAGCCTGCAAGCCCGCCGTCTTCATTCATCAATGGAGAGTTTGGTAAAAAGATGACAACCAACAATAGAGCTATATATGCCAAACTTGCAAAAGCAGCAAATTTGAGGGCCTTATACTCCAAGGAGGTGATTTCTCCCATCTCTTTCCGTGCGCTTCCTTCGTATTTCCCTAACCTGGGTTCTACAATTTTCTCTGTCACTAACGCGCCGACTACTGTCAGAACAACGACACAGGAAATCATGAAGTACCAATTATCCACCGGGGTGACAACAATATCGGGGTTCACACTCCGGATGGCCTCAGTGGATATGCCGGAAAGCAATGCATCAGCGCCACTGATCATAAAATTGGCGGTAAAGCCCCCGCCAACCCCTGCAAACCCCGCTGCCAGACCAGCCAGTGGGTGACGGCCGAGATTATGGAAAACCATAGCCGCAAGCGGAGGAATAATAACGAAAGCAGCATCAGAAGCAAGGTTTCCGCAGATCCCGACGAAAATAACTGCATAGGTCACCATAGTTTTCGGTGCTTTTGTAACGGTACTTCTAATGGCTGTCTCCAAAAGTCCTACCTTATCCGCAAGCCCTATACCGAGCATGATGGCCAGCACATTTCCAAGAGGAGCAAAGCCTACAAAGTTATCCTGCATCGAGGTCAGGATGAATTCCAAGCCTTCTCCGGAAATCAAGCTCCGTATGGCAACTTCCCCTTCCTCTCCCGGCTGTACAAAGGTTACATCAAATAGTGAAATAATTGCTGATAATATGATTACTGCCACCGCCAACATGACGAACAGCATAAACGGATCGGGCAACCGGTTCCCGGCCGTTTCTATTCCATTCAGGAACCGTGTCATTACTGTTTTTCTTTCTCTCGGTGCCATGAGGTTTTCTCCCTCCATTCTATTATTATATGGACAATATGCATCCATGTCTGTCAGAAGTACCACTGTCTCCTAAGGCGATTTCCCTCTATGATCCTCGCTCCCTATGGACAGCATAGCCTGATTCATAGGTTACCTCATAATTTCCTAGTTTCTTTATCTACGGGTATCGGTAAAGGAGGGCATCTCTTTGACTATCCTGATTTCCAGCAGGAAAGCATCTATGTCCTTTCCATGGTCCCTTCTCCTGAAGCCTGTACTACATTCAGATAGTATAAATAAAATTTGGCTATTTGTACATTAATCCTAACTGAACCACTAGGTAAACATGGGAAAAGGCAGATGTTTTAGCTTGCTGGTACCCGGGAACAAAATTCATAAAAAGGAGTTTTGTTTGATGAGAACATACACTGTTGTCCCAAATGTCGATGCCAACAGCTGGTTTGTAAAGCTGGAAGACGTTGCACCGGAGGAAGTATATGACTCGAAGGATGCAGCCATCGATGCCGCCGAACAAATGGCAAAGGAAAATACTCCAAGTATCGTACAAATTACAGATGAGTACCACAATGTCATCGAAGAGAAACGATTCTGATGCAGACCTGTAATGTCCTTCCAGGTTTGTAAAATGACATTCAGGGTATGTAATTACTAAGAGCAGAACATTCGAGAGGAGAGATAACGTGAAAGATAACATGATGACAAAAGATAACATGGCGACAAAAGAGAAAGTTCAAAATAATAAAGGTAAAGTAGGAATGCTGGTTGGTGTAGGTAGCCTTGTTGCCGGAGTCTCCTTGATTCTGATGAACAGCAATACAAGAAACAAAGTAAAGGATTCTTCTACACAAATGAAAGGAACCGTATCCAATTATGTCTCCACTGTGAAAGAAGATCCTCAAGGAACTAAGGATGCTATCATTGATAAAGTAAAACGTACAAATGAAATCACAAAAGATGCATTCAATAAAATCCAGCAGGTTCTGGACAACCAAGGACAGGAGATTAAAGAAACGGCTCAAGACGTGGTGGAACAATCCAAAGAAGTGGCTGATCAGTCCAAAGAGGTAGTAGAAACTGCTAAGGATGCTCAGGAAGAATTGAAAGGAGTCGGCGATGACGTCAAAAAGGCTAAAGATGAGGTGAAACCTTCCGACTCCAAGAAGAAAAACAATTCTGCTTCCAAAGAAACAAACCATCACGTGATTAGTGAGCCGATTGAATAAATGATAAAAAGCGTAAGCGCCCGGTGATGGGCGCTTACGCTTTTTATTTAGATCCATATCAAGGGCTGACTGGTCAAACGTTTTCCCCTTATTTGTTCTTCAGCTTGGCAAGCTGTTCGGCAAGAGCATTATTGGCAAAACCGTCATCTTGTTTCTTCAAATACTTGTTAACATCCTTTTTGGAAACTTTGTGCTTCTTTTCCCGCTCCTTGCGTTCATTGAATGTCGAGAGTTTTTCTCTGTATCCGCATTTGCAGAGAAACATCTTGCCTTCCCCTTCCCCGCGCATCTCCATACGTTTATGGCAGTTTGGACAGCGGGCATTTGTATTTTTGGCTATATTTTTCTTATGCCCGCACGAACGGTCCTGGCAGACGAGCATCCGGCCATGCTTGTTTTTGATTTCCAGCATCAATTTCCCACAGTCGGGACATTTCGTTCCTGTCATATTATCATGTTTGAATTTCTCGTCGCTGTTCTTGATTTGCTGGACGACCTGTTTGGAGTAGTCTTTCATTTCACCAATGAACTTCTCCTTTTTCAGGCTGCCTTTTTCAATCTGGCTCAGCTTCTGCTCCCATTCTGCAGTCAATGCCGGGGAACGCAGCTCTTCCGGAACCAAGTCAAGCAGCTGGCGGCCTTTGGAAGTCAAGAATATATGTTTACCTTTCATTTCCATATACATACTGTTGAACAGCTTTTCAATGATATCCGCTCTGGTTGCGACGGTACCAAGTCCGCCTGTTTTGTTAATCGTTTTAGCAAGATGCTTTTCGTTACTGTCCATATATTTCACTGGGTTTTCCATCGCTTGCAGCAGGCTTCCTTCAGTAAACCGCTCCGGCGGTTTCGTTTCCCCCTGAGTTAGGGATATATTCAACCCCGTCAGCTGGTCTCCCTTTTCGATAGATGGCAGGCGCTGATCGTCCTGCTGTTCGTCATCCATAAATCGGTTGTCATAGACTTCCTTCCAGCCTTGTTTCTTCACGATTTTTCCATTGGCGCTGAACCGCTCACCATTTATATCAGTTGTGATGGTAGTCTGTTCGTACTCGAATGGATCGGACAAAACGGCTAGGAAACGTTTGACGACAAGGTCATAGATTTTGCGTTCCTTGTCATCCAAGTCTTCCAGGATGACCGGCTGTTCGGTCGGAATAATGGCATGGTGGTCACTGACCTTCGCATCATCCACCACTGCTTTTGGCAACTTAAAATTTTTCCGCATCACTTTCCCTGCTGCCTTGGCATACTGATCTACACCGCAGGCCTTTACCCGCTCTTTCAGGGTAGGGACAATATCCGAGGATAAAACACGAGAATCTGTCCGCGGATAGGTTAGTACCTTGTGCTGTTCATACAGCTTTTGCATTAAGTTGAGTGTCTGCTTTCCGGAATAACCGAAAATCCGGTTGGCATCCCGCTGTAGTTCAGTCAGATCGTAAAGCTGCGGTGCGTATTTCTTTTTATAGGCCTTGACCACATCTGTCACCTTTGCCGGTTTGCCTTTCAGCCGGCTGGCCAGTTCATCTGCTTTTTCTTTGGAAAAGAGCCGGCTATTATTCTTAGCATCCTGCCAGGTAAGTGTAAATCCTTTATTGGTCTTTGCTTGGATACCGTAGAATTTTTTCGGCTTGAATTCCTTGATCTCCTGTTCTCGTTTAGCAACCATTGCCAGGGTAGGCGTCTGAACCCGGCCGCTGGAAAGCTGAGCATTGAACTTGGTGGTTAGTGCTCTCGTTGCATTAAGGCCGACATACCAGTCCGCTTCAGAACGTGCTGCTGCTGCAGCATAAAGATTTTCATATTTGTTGCCTGGTTTCAGCTGTTTAAAGCCGTCACGGATAGCTTTATCCGTAACTGAAGATATCCACAGACGCTTCACCGGCTTGTTCACACGGGCTTTTTCAAGGATCCAGCGTGCCACCAGTTCTCCTTCGCGTCCAGCATCTGTCGCAATCACTATTTCTTTCACATCATTGCGGTTCAGCTGGGTTTTTACCGAATTGAACTGTTTTCCCGTCTTTTTGATGACCACAAGCTTCTGCTGCTTGGGCAGCATCGGCAGGTCTTCCAATTTCCATGTTTTATATTTATCATCATATAGTTCCGGGTCGGCCAGTGTAACCAGATGGCCGAGGGCCCACGTTACAATATACTTTGAACCTTCCATGAAGCCGTTGCCCTTCTTGCTGCAATTCAGCACACGGGCAATATCCCGGCCCACGGATGGCTTTTCCGCTAGTACAACTGTTTTGCTCATATATTAAAATCCTTTCTATTTTAAAGAACATCTATATGTACTTTACCACAGATTCTGCTGTCCGTGCAGACCTGTTTCCTGCCGGGTGTCCGGCCAGTTCCAATCACACCCCATCCGCCCAAACCATAAACTAACTTAGATATCAGACAAAAGGAATTGATGCGAATGCTTTACTATACAGGGTTGTTTCTGTTGGTGATTGCAGTCAGCTTGGATGGACTGGGAGTCGGAATCACGTACGGCATGAGGAAAATTAAGGTGCCAGTAGCTGCATTGATGATCATCATGCTTTGTTCTGGGGTCATTGTCCTTCTCTCCATGGTCATCGGCCATACTCTCAGTTCTTTCATTTCGCAGGAAATGACCCGGAATATCGGTGGGGGGATTCTTATATTCCTTGGTCTCTTTTCACTATATAATAGTGTGAAACCGGAAAAGGAAGATACAGGCAGCAGCCAGAACATCCTCAGCAGCGTTCTGGCTACGCCGGATAAGGCGGATTTGGACCATTCGGGGATTATTTCACCTGGTGAAGCTCTCCTGCTGGGCGCCGCTCTGGCACTGGATGCTTTTGGGGCGGGGATCGGCGCATCCATGCTTGGTTATTCACCAATCCTCACTGCCGGTTTGGTTGCATTCATGAGCGGGATGTTTCTGTTCAGCGGCATGAGGCTGGGCCTTTTTCTGTCAAGAAGCAAAAGGCTGCAAAGGATGACCTTCCTTCCGCCGGTATTGCTGATCACCCTTGGAGTGGCAAATATGCTATAAAGCCTTCACCAGTCCCCCATCGACAATCAGGGACTGACCGGTAATATATGTATTCGCACCGGATGCTAGGAAGACTACCGCTTTAGCAAATTCCTCAGGGCGACCATAGCGCTTCATCGGGATTCCCTCTTCCGCTTCTGTTTTCAGTTCATCGAGTGGGATACCCTGCTGATCGGCTGTAAAGCGGTTCAACTCAATCATGCGATCCGTCTCGATTGTGCCTGGTCCCACGGTATTGATCAGAATTTGATCTTCGGAGAGCTCTTGAGCTAATGTTTTTGAAAGTCCTGGAATGCCCGGTCTCAATGTGTTCGAGAGCACCAGGTTATCCAATGACTGTTTGATCGAGGAAGATGCGACATTTACAATTCGGCCCTCGCCCTCTTTCTGCATATAGGGAACAGTGGCACGGATGGTACGGACAAAGCTTAACAGATTAAGTTCAAAGGCATGGTACCAGTCGTTGTCCTCCATATCCATAAACCTGCCAGCTGGGGGACCTCCTGCATTATTTATCAATACATCAATACCGCCTGTTGAGCCAGCGGCCTTTTCCACCAGTTCAGTAATCTGCTTGCCATCTTTCATGTCACAAACTTGATAATCAACATGGGAGTTCTCTGTTTCCCGCTTGATAGCTTCAGCCGCTTCTTTCAAGGCATCCTCATCCCTGCTGCTGATCAGGACGTATGCCCCTTCCCGAGCAAACTCAGTCGCAATTGCCTTGCCAAGCCCTTTGCTTGAAGCGGTTACTAATACGGATTTCCCTTCCAGTTTCATATCCATTTCCTTCACTCCTTTTCCTGTATTGGATTCCAAAATAAGTGCCAGGCCCTTGCTTCCTATACTAAAAAACCTGGAAACTGTCCTATATCTAATATAAGACAAATTCCAGGATTTTAAAAACAATAAATTTTTTGTCAACTAGCTAGGCGCCCTACAGTAGTGAAAGTATTAAACTGATCACTACAATCGCCCCAATGATCATTAGAATTGTGCGTAACATTATTCCCATCCTCCTATAATTCATGATCCTAGGAATAAGTTACCCTGAATATCTCCGTCGGAAACATAACTCTTCCTCAGGAGATGAAGTTCAGCAAGACGGTGATAGAAACAACACTGATCAATGTACCAAAAAGGGTAATACTGGAGACAAGATCCGGTTCCGTATCAAATTCAATCGCATACATGGTTGTAGTTGCAGCTGTCGGCATGGCGGAGATAATCAGAATTACCGTCGCAACAATCGGATCCATATCCACAACAGCAATAAACGCTGTTGCAATAAGCGGTGCCCCGAACATTTTCAATGAGACTGACGAAATCAGCACCTGCCAGTTCATTTTCAAGGACACAATGGATGCCAGCTGCATCCCCAGCATGATCATCATAACAGGGATAGCCGCATCACCGACCATGGAAATCGTAGAATGAATAGGTTCAGGAATAGGCCCCCAAGAAAAGCCTTGGAATAAAAAGGCTAGGATAGCCGCATATGTTGCGGGCATTTTAAAAATATTCAATACAGCACGCCGCATGCCGCTCGTACTGCGCGAGGCATAATACACACCAAAAAAGTTGTTCATCATTGATTGGACTACCATGATGAAGACGGCATACGGCAGGGCTTCACTGCCGACACTGAACAGCACGACAGGCAGACCGTAATTTCCGGAATTCATAAAACCGGTCGATAAGATGGCTGCACTCTCTACAGAAGGCGTCCATTTGAATATCATGGAAAGTATTTTATTGATGAGTACCGTCGCAAAAAACAGGAAAAACATAAAAATGACAATGATGATATAGCCAGCATCAAACTCTGCTTCCGATAGATTGATAAATACCAGTGCCGGCGATAATATGTATATGGAAACAGATGACAACGTCCGTACATCCATCACGCGGATCCGCTGCAGAATAAAACCGGAAGCGAATACCAGAATAATAGGCAGAATAACATTGAAAAATAACCCCATCGAAACTTCCCCATTTATCAGTAATATAGAAATAATGTTAACTAACTCTTCTAACATTTAATGATAGCATAAGAATATAACGAATGTCGAAATAGTGGTTTAGAAAAGAAAAATCCAGGGTAAACTTGACAATGCGGCAGTTCCATGAGAAGATTGTCAAGTTATCAATTGTAACTAATAAGTATATCTGGCATTCTGCAATGTTTTTCAAGATGCTTATTCACACTGGCGCGGCTAAGGGGCCGCAAGGACGTAAGAGCAGGAAGGGCTTACGTTGCTTAAGTTAGAAAACATACCAGTGGAACATGTACCGCGGTAAAAGGGAAATCCCCACGGAACAGGATTCTCCGCCCGTTTAGGAACGGGATAAATATTAATAAAAAATCTCAACTTATGTGTTACTTTTAAAAACAAAGGGGTACTCTTTTACTAAAAGGGTGCTCCTTTTCCAATTTACATACCAAGGAAAGTAGGATGATAATGGATCATTTACAAACAGGGACTATTCAAACGATGACCGTCGAACGAAAAATCGATACAGGCTATGTACTAATAAAAAACGGCTCTGAGGCACTGCTCCATCATAGTGAAACAGAAAAGGCACTGGAAGAAGGAAATACGGTCGATGTATTCCTTTACCCCGATAAGAAAGGAAATGTTATTGCCAGTGCCAAGCTGCCCCACGTTGTCATCGATACATATGGCTGGGCGAAAGTAGTGGAAGTTCTCCCTCATTTGGGTGCATTTGTAGACATCGGAACCACGAAGGAAATCCTCGTTTCTAAAGATGACCTTCCACTATTTGAAAACGTTTGGCCGCAGCCCGGTGACAAATTGTTCGTGACATTAGGCAGAGATAAAAAAGGCCGGCTTCTTGCCATTCCGGCCACCGAAGGAGTTATCGCCAGAGAAGTAGAACTGGCACCTGAAGACCTAATAAACCAACCCGTCGGCGGAACCGTCTATCATACGAGCCGGGAAGGTGCAGCCATTCTCACAGATGACGACTACCGGGGATTCATCCACTATACCGAGCGAAAAGAAGAGCCCCGTCTTGGGGAATATGTGGAGGGTCGGGTCATAGAAGTAAAAGCTGATGGCACCCTGAACATTTCACTGCGGTCTCTCAAACAGCACAGTATGGGGGAAGATGCAGAAGAGATCTTATCCTTCATGAAGGAACAGGGCGGCCAAATGGCCTTTACGGACAAGAGTGACCCGGAAGATATCCGTGGTACGTTCCAGATAAGCAAAGCAGCCTTCAAACGTGCAGTAGGCAGGCTGATGAAGGAAGGAAAGATCGAGCAGCGGGACGGCTATACCTATTTAAAAGATTAGCGGTTTACGGCACACAGAAGCAGGCGCAAATTCAGGCGATATACGTGAGTTCACCTAGGTGGTACAGCCGGACCATGCTTGGCTGCAAACTGAATAAACTAAACTAACCAGCTGCAAAGGAAAAAGCACAGGATAATAGATATCCTGTGCTTTTAAATGAAGAAAAGCAGTGCTGCCAAATCTCCAACCATTTACGCTTCTGCGTTTGCTCTAGCGTCAAAAATTGAAGTGATAATCAGACTGATTGCTCCCGCAAACATGAAGGCGATGCCCCATCCGCCAAGGCCGGCACCCATAATATCCACTCTGCCGAGGATAGAACTGGTCAAAACCAGCAGCAATCCGGTGAACGCACTGAAGATGCCTGGATAGTAACCTCCCATGGAAGCCTTATTTAATGTCTTAGCTAGAAACAAACCTAGGATTACCAAAACAGCGGTTAAAATAATTCCAATGGTAAGTACAGATTGAATCATATTGAATTCACCCCATTATATTTATGTACATTTAGTTCTAGTATAAATTTGAACCAAATTAAAGTCAATTAAACTTTCGCCTAATATCGACTTTTCACGCACAGCATCACCGGTCAGCGACTCTTCCTACCTGTCCGTCTTCCAATCTCACCTTAATGCCATGTGGATGAAAACGTGAATTCGTTAGTATATCCTTGACAACCCCTGGAGTTGTCCTCCCTGTCCGCTGGTCTTTTTTCAGCACAATATTTACTTCTATACCCGGCTTGATATTTTCCCTGTACCTGCCATCTGCTGTCATATTTGAATACCTGCCTTCCGTATTATTCCGTAGAACCTCTCTTCCATTATAACCATAAACCTTTTCTGGCGCCAATTACTCTCTGCAACGCAGGAAACGAAATAAATGGGTTTTATATTCGTTTGCAGTATAATGGAAGCAAGGAGGGTCTATCATGGAGAAATTTGAGGACTATACGTACGTACGGCCGATACTTGATGAGGAAAAACAAAAATTCCATAGGCTTCTGGAGGCATTCACTGCCGCCGACACAGCCCAAGAGGCCTCCAAGGCCTTAGAAGCAATCAATAGATTCCGCAATCGATTAGACACCATGGGAAACTTGGTGTATATCCGTGCTTCTATCGACACAAACGATGAATATTACCAACAGGAACGGGACTATTTTGATCAATTGAGACCGGAGCTGGAAGCACTGGGCACTGAATTCTACCACGCCTTGATTGATTCCCCACACAGGAAGGAACTTGAAGAGAAATGGGGACCGCAGCTCTTTCGGATTGCCGACTACAGCATCCGGAGATTCTCCCCAGAGGTGATCAGCCTTCTGCAGGAGGAAAATAAGCTTACTTCCGAGTATTCAAAGCTTGTCGCTTCGGCACAGGTCGAATTCCGGGGAGATACCTACACACTGGCCCAGCTTGCACCGTTCACCGAGCACTCGGACAGAAAGGTAAGGAAAGAATCAGTAGAAGCAAGTGCAGGATTCTTTGAAAGTCATGAGGCCCAATTGGACAATATCTACGACCAGTTGGTAAAAGTACGGCACGAGACGGCAGTTAAACTGGGGTTTAAAAACTTCCTGGAACTGGGATATCTTCGGATGGAAAGGTATGACTATGACACAGACATGGTGGCAGCCTTCCGTAAACAGGTAAGAGAAAATATCGTCCCGCTTGTTTCCAAACTATACAAAAAACAAGCCGAGCGAATTGGGGTAGAAGCCCTCAAGTATTACGATGAAAACTTCGAGTTCGAAAGCGGAAACGCGCAGCCCAAGGGTTCGCCTGCTTGGATTATTGAAAACGGCAGGAAAATGTATGAGGAACTTTCTGATGAGACCAATGAGTTTTTCCGCTTTATGCTGCAACGTAACCTAATGGATTTGGAGGCCAAAAAGGGGAAAGAAGCCGGGGGCTATTGCACCTTCATTGAAGATTATCAGTCACCATTCATCTTTTCCAACTTTAATGGGACTTCAGCAGACATCGACGTGCTCACCCATGAAGCCGGACATGCTTTCCAATTCTACTCCAGTAGAAATATAGGCATTCCAGAATACCTGATTCCTACCAGCGAAGCTGCAGAAATCCACTCGATGAGCATGGAGTTTTTCACCTGGCCGTGGATGGAATTATTCTTCCAGGAGGATGCAGACAAGTACAAATACGCCCACCTGGCTGACGGCTTGAAATTCATCCCATATGGTGTGGCTGTTGATGAATTCCAGCACCTGGTCTACCAAAATCCGGACTGGTCACCAGCGGAGCGAAAACAGGCATGGAAGGAACTTGAGAAAGTTTATCTTCCCCACCGGGATTACGACGGCATCCCCTATTTGGAGGGAGGAGCATTCTGGCAGCGTCAGGGTCATATCTATGAAGTTCCATTCTATTATATCGATTATACACTAGCGCAAATCTGTGCCTTCCAATTCTGGAAACGGTCCAGAGAAGAGAGAGATGAGGCTTGGGAAGATTATTTGCACCTCTGCAAGCTCGGGGGCTCCAAGCCATTTCTTAGCCTGGTAGACGAAGCCAACCTCCAGTCCCCTTTCAAGGACGGAACTGTCGAGTCTGTCATCACCACCATCGAACAATGGCTTGACTCGGTTGATGATCAAGCCTTATAAATGATTACCATTGAACCAAACTCGAATAAGCAGGTTTGGTTCTTTTTTTATAGTGAAAATGGTGGATGAACTCCCCAGACTCCGGCTTCAGCTCCCCTCCTCCGGCACTTTCTGAATTTCTTATAGTATTATGCTAAAATAGGTGAGACTACATAGAAACTAAAAGGAGATTACTATGACTTATAAAGCTTTGTTCCTGGATATTGACGGAACGATCCTAAAACCGGATCACACATATACCGAATCGACAAAGAACGCTATATCCCAGCTCAAAGAAAACGGGATAGAAGTATTCATCGCTACCGGCCGACCACTTCATGAAATAATGGATTTAGCAGAGGAACTGAATGTAGACTCGCTGATCGGTTATAACGGAGCTTTCGCCGTATACCAGGAGGAAACAATCGTTGATGAACCAATCGACAGCAGCATCGTGAAGGATTTCCTGGATATTGCCAAAGAAAACGGGCATGAACTCGTTCTCTATACCAATGGCTGCAATTATTTCACTTCCCTTGAGCACCCATTTGTCCGCCAGTTCAATGATATTTTTCAGTTAAAGAAAAATGAACTGTTCACCTATGATGTAGTTGACGAGATTATAGGTATTACAATTATGAATATCAGCCCGGAGGAAGCCCGCCTTTATGAGATTGAGGAAAACATCCGCCTGTCTATTGTCAATGTAAATGGTGCTGAACAGGCGCAAGATCTCATCCGAAAAAATGTGAATAAAGGAGAGGCTGTAAAAACAATTCTCCAACGCCTGGATATACCCAAAGAACAAGCGATCGCTTTCGGAGACGGCATGAATGACAAAGAAATGCTGCAGGCAGTCGGGGAAGGTTTCGCCATGGGGAATGCGCATCCCGACCTGTTGGAGTTTGCCAAGCATCAGACAACCTCAGTCACTGAATCCGGTATATTCAATGGGTTGAAAAAACTGGGGCTAGTGGAATAACAGTAGAGGTTGGGACAAAACTATGCCTAGCTTGAGGAGGCTCACCAAGCCTCCCGCGGAAGTATATTTCCGAAGCGGCAGGTTTAGCCCTTATATACAAAAGTTATCCTTCTTAACTAATAAGGAAAAGCCTGGGATATAACTTTCTGCCTCATCCAAAACAAGGTCGACAGATGTATCAGCGAAGGAAATATGCGAAGATTCCCGCGGGAAGACAGGCCTAGGCGAGACAACGCAGTGCGACAGCACAAGGTGGCTAACCACCCGCCCCCGGAAAGCGAAGCATATTTCCGAAGCGACTATTCCCACTAAATAAGGGTTTTATGCCATTGGAATCCTTGGTCCCAATGGCATTAAAAACAGCCATGGGCTAAACCATGGCTGCTACAATCTTATTAAAGAAACAATCCGCCATATGCAAATGCTCCGATGATCACCAAGGCCGGATGAACATGGATCCGTTCGATCAGAAAGTAGCTGATCACTCCAAGGAACAGTGTCTGCCAAAGGCCAATTCCTTCAAACGAATCGGCAAAAAATCTCCATGCCATCAAACCAAGCAGGATGGCGATAACCGGCTGTACAAACAAAGTCAGCCTTTTTACTTTGGGAGAATCCTTGTATTTAAGCAGAACACTGAGCAGCAAAATCATAATAATCAAAGAGGGTGCTACGGTCGCAAAAACTCCGACCAGGGAACCAAGCACACCGCCGACTTCATAACCTATATAGCCTGCCATCTTCGTGGCGATCGGTCCTGGAAGTGAATTGCCGAGGGCAAGCACCTCACTGAATTCCTGGACAGTCATCCACTCATACCTGCGCACTACTTCATTTTCTACTAGCGGGATGGAAGCGGGACCTCCCCCATAGCCGAGAATGCCAGGAATGAAAAAGGCTAAGAATATTTCCCAGTAAAGCATCATTCTGTATCATCCTCCTTCTGCCGGGCATTATGGCCGGGTTTATCCCTGATCAGTAATGCAGCTGCAAGCAGGGCAGCAATAATGATGGCCGGATGAACTCCTGCAAATTGAAGCAGGATGAAAACCACTACTCCAAATACCAGTGCTCTCCCCCACCCTAAACCTTTGCCCGCTTTATTGATAAACTGCCAGGTCAAGACAGCAAGCATCATACCGACCACAGGAACCACCGCCGCTGTCATTCCCTGCACCCAATCGAACTCCTTAATGGAAGAGATGGTGGTCAGCAGGATGATCATTAAAACAATCGTAGGTACAACAGTAGCAAAAACTGCATTGATCATGCCGCCAATCCCTGTGACCCGGTATCCGATATATCCTGCCATTTTCGTGGCGATCGGTCCCGGAAGTGTATTGGCCAGGGCCAGCAGATCACCAAAATCGTCATCTTTCATCCATTTATACTTACCAACTACTTCTTTCTGAATTAATGGGATGGAAGCCGGCCCTCCGCCAAACCCAAGCATCCCTACACGGAAAAACGCGATAAAAAGATTCCATTGTGTTTTCATCTAGACCACATTTCCTTTGTAGATTTCTATGTTCGTTAATAAATCAGATTCTGGTTATCCCTATTACCAGGAAGATACCGTTCCATCTGTACGGGATTCGGTTCCCCCAGCAAGCACTCCTGTTTCAGGGTCTCTCCAAATAACCTGGCCCCGCCCAAAACTGTTCGGTTCCAACTGGTAACGGATGTGATGGCCTTTCGCTTGGAGGGCCTGGGCAATATGGTGAGGGAAACGGTGCTCTACTTCTATTATCTTCTCCCCCATCCATTGCCATCTAGGCGCATCGAGTGCCGCCTGCGGATTGAGTCCGAAATCGATGGTATTCATGGCTACCTGCACATGGCCTTGGGGCTGCATAAAACCTCCCATTACACCGAATGGGCCAATAGGACGCCCCCCTTTGGAAAGAAAGCCGGGAATAATAGTATGATAGGTTTTCTTCCCCCCTGCAAGTGCATTGACATGACTTGGGTTCATGGAGAAATTATGACCACGGTTCTGAAGGGCAATCCCCGTTCCTGGAACTACCAGGCCAGAGCCGAATCCCATATAATTGCTTTGAATGAATGATACCATATTTCCTTCTCCATCGGCTGCCGCCAGATAGACCGTTCCGCTGGAAGTCGGTTCACCTGCTTCCGGTTGAAGAGCCCTATCTGTAATAAGCCCTCTTCGCTTCTCTGCATACGATTCACTAAGCAAATCGTCCGTGCTATATCTCATATGAGCTGGTTCTGTTACATGCTGATGAGCATCGGCAAATGCGAGTTTAATAGCCTCCATCTGTTTATGATAGGTTTCCGGCGATTCCTTTTCCGGAAATTCGAAGCCCTTGAGTATATTGAGGGCTTCCAATGCTACGATTCCCTGTCCGCTTGGCGGTATTTCCCAAACATCGTAGCCGCGGTAATTTACCTTGATCGGTTCCACCCACTCCGGCTGATGATCGGCCAGATCTTCCTCTCTCAAATATCCGCCGTTTTCCTCAGAGAACGCAGCTATTTTTTCAGCCAATGCTCCGCGATAGAAGGACTCAGCCTTTGTTTCAGCGATTTCTTCCAACGTATTTGCATGATTGGGGGAGGACCAAATTTCTCCGACCTGTGGTGCTCGGCCATTTGGTGCGAAAGTATCAAACCAATGCCTAAACATTTCATCGGTCAATTTCTCACGGTAACTCTGATAGGCATTATTCCAAAATCTCGCCAAGGTAGGTGACAATGGATAGCCTTCTCTTGCATATGTAATAGCCGGCTGGAGAACTTCTTTCAGGGAAAGCTTCCCGAATCGATCAGACAATTCAGCCCATGCTGAGGGCGCCCCCGGTACCGTGACAGGAATCCACCCATGTGCGGGAATCTCCTCCATCCCCGCCTCCTTCAACTTTTCTAAAGATATATTTTTCGGTGACCTGCCATTGGCGTTCAACCCATGCAATTTTCCCTTTGTCCAAACTAGAGCAAATGCATCCCCGCCAATACCATTGGAAGTCGGTTCAACTACTGTCAAGCATGCAGCTGTCGCTATAGCTGCATCAATCGCATTGCCACCCTTTTTCAATATCTCAAGTCCTGCCTGACTGGCAAGCGGCTGTGATGTCGCTACCATCCCCTTTTTTGCATACACTGTATTCCTGGTGAGCGCATATGGATACGACGCACTCGAAAAAGATTTCATCTTAAACGCCCCTTCGTCTGAATATTAGTAGAATTAACTAATATGTTACGAAATCATCCCTTCTGTGTCAATCAAATATTAAGCGGCCCCCAACAATCACTTACAATAATATCCCAAAGTTTTTTATCCACTTACATTTTGTGTTATCATATATCCATAATATAACTATAGGAGTTCATGAAATGAGATATGATGACACAGACAAAAAACTATTAGAGATTCTCTCGGAAGATGGAAGAATATCTTATGTTGATCTTGCTGAGAAAGTAGGACTGTCACGGGTGGCTGTAAAAGACAGAATTAATAGTCTAAAGGAGCAAGGGATCATTGAAAAGTTTTCGGTGGTCATCAATTCAGAAAAGGCGGGAAAGAAAGTCTCCGCTTTCTTCGAGGTCGATGTAGAGCCACAGCATATGCAGGAAGTTGCCCAAAATCTGGCCGATAATCCAAGTGTAGCAAGCATTTACCAGATGACTGGTCCCAGCACCCTTCATATGCATGTGCTTGTAGAAGACTTCCGCATGCTCGAGGCATTTATTAACAACGAATTGTATGCGGTAGATGGAATCACCCGGGTGGAGAGCTCAGTAATCCTCAAGCGCTTCAAGAGCCGGACAGGTTACAAACTTTAATGGGCTCAATACACCGATGGAAGGGCCATATCTATATCAATACCCCGATTTATGGGTTTCCGGGGCAAAAAGAGAAGAGGCTGAGAGTAAGACTCTCAACCTCTTTTTAAATAGCTACTGTTTCCTGGACTTTCTTGGCGAGCCCTTGGATATTGGACAAGGCACCAATATCTAAATTCCCCCCGCTTACGATAACTCCACAGTGTCGTGATTTGATTTTTTCCTTATGGGAGAACAAAGCCGCGATAGCCGCAGCACCCGCTCCTTCCATAAGGGTTTTGTTTCTCTCCAGCATGTAGACGATTGCTGCAGCAATTTCCTCATCTGATACTGTCACAATTTCATCGACCAATTCCCGTATAATAGGAAGTGTATGTTTCCCGGGCTGCTTAACGGCAATGCCTTCTGCAATAGTCGAGACAGACTGAAGGTTTGTAATGCCGCCGCTGTAATAGCTGTCGTGTATAGCAGCAGCCCCTTCTGCCTGAACCCCGATGATGCGGATGTTGGGATTGGCATATTTGGCAGCAACTGCGATGCCACTGATCAGTCCGCCGCCACCAATCGGTACAATTATCGTATCCATCCTGTCCTCTTGACGAAGCATTTCCATGGCGATGGTTCCCTGACCGGCCATAATATCATAATCATCAAATGGATGGACATAGACAGCACCGGTCTGCATCTTTCTTTTAAGGGAAGCTTCATAGGCTTCTTGGAAGCTTTCCCCTATCAGAACCACTTCGGCTCCATAATTCCGAGTGGCTTCCACTTTCGCATGCGGGGTGCCCTCGGCCATGAAGATTGTCGCCTTAACACCGAGTTTAGCCGCTGCATGGGCGACTCCTTGGGCATGGTTTCCCGCTGAAGCCGTAATGACTCCTTTTTTCAATTCCTCCTGCGATAGCTGCATTAGTTTGAAGCTTGCCCCCCGGAATTTAAAAGCACCTGTTTTCTGCTGGTTTTCCATTTTGAAATAGACATTCTTTCCAACCAGCTCGTTTGTGGTTACTGAAGTCATTAATGGTGTGTGATGGACAATCGGCTTAAGTTTCTGCCATGCCTTATACACCTTTTCTCCTGTTAAGTCACCTGTTAAGCAATTCCCAATTGAGTCACTCTCCCTATTCTTAAGCTAGTGTTTTTTCGTATTGTTCTATCTTATCCTTATGCTGTAAAGTTAATGCTATTTCATCCCAGCCGTTTAAAAGTTTCTCTTTATGATAAGCTGGAATATCAAAATGGACAGTCTCATCCACTTCATCAACAATTTTCTGTGCTTCCAGATCGATGTCAAGGGTAAGGGTGGCATCTTCTGCCCGTTTCATCCAGCTTGCCAGCTGTGATTCATCGATTTTAATAGGTATAATGCCATTTTTTAGTGCATTATTATAGAAAATATCGGCAAAGCTTGGTGCGATGACTACCTTGAATCCATAATCAAGCAGTGCCCATGGTGCATGCTCCCTGGAGGAACCGCAGCCAAAGTTTTCACCTGCCAGAAGGATTGTTGCGTCATCATACTCTGGTTTGTTCAAAGAAAAATCCTCCCGGCGATTCCCTTCATTATCAAACCGCCAATTGTAGAATAAGAATTGGCCGAATCCGGTTCGTTCAATCCGTTTCAAGAACTGTTTAGGAATGATTTGGTCGGTATCCACATTAGAACGGTTCAATGGGTATACCAGCCCCTTATGCTGCTGAATTGCTTCCAATATGTGCACCTCCTAATTCAATACACCTGCATATTTGCGTACGTCGACGAAATGGCCTTCTACCGCAGCAGCTGCAGCCATTTCCGGACTGACGAGATGGGTTCTGGCTCCATTTCCCTGCCTTCCTTCGAAGTTGCGGTTGGAAGTGGAAGCACAGCGGCCATTAGGCGGGACCACATCATCGTTCATCGCCAGGCACATACTGCATCCTGATTCACGCCATTCGAAACCGGCATCTTTAAATACTTTATCGATCCCAGCTTTTTCCGCCTCCAGCTTAACACTGAAAGAACCTGGAACGACGATGGCACGGACGCTGTCTTTAACTTTTTTCCCTTCAATTATACCTGCGGCTTTCTCCAGATCACTGAAACGGGAGTTTGTGCAGGAGCCGATGAAGACATGGTCAATTTCAATGGAAGAGATCGGCTGACCTTCCTCCAGCCCCATGTACTCAAGGGCACGTTCCACATCTTCTCTATGATCCGATTCATCCAGCTTAGGCGTTTCCCCGCTGACAGGTACACACATACCAGGGTTTGTTCCCCATGTTACCTGCGGCTCAATCTCTTCCGCATTAATCGTTACAGTTTCATCATACACGGCTCCTTCATCAGTTGCCAGTGAGAGCCATTCTTGGGCCTTTTCCTCGAAGGCTTCTCCCTCCGGTACGTATTCCCGGCCTCTCAGATATTCCACTGTCTTGTCATCTGGGCTGATCAAGCCTGCACGTGCTCCGCCTTCAATGGACATATTACATACAGTCATCCGTCCTTCCATGGAAAGGTTGCGGATTGCCTGGCCAGTATATTCCATCACGTAGCCGGTTCCGAATTTGACACCGAATTTACCAATAATTGCTAGGATCAGGTCTTTTGCCGTTACTCCCGGCCCCAAGTCCCCTTCCACTTTCACATTCATGGTTTTCGGACGTTCTTGCCAGATGGTTTGCGTCGCTAATACATGTTCCACTTCGCTGGTGCCGATGCCGAATGCAAGAGCGCCGAACGCTCCATGTGTGGATGTATGGCTGTCGCCGCACACAATCGTTTTCCCTGGCTGGGTAAGCCCCAACTGCGGTCCGATAACATGGACAATCCCCTGATCAGGGTGATACATGTCAGCAAGTTTAATGCCATTAGCCTCACAGTTTTTCCGTAATGTCTCCATCTGTTTCCTGGAAATCTCATCTTTGATTTCTTCCCGATTCCGAGTGGGAACGTTATGGTCCATCGTAGCGTATGTGAGATCTGGACGGCGGACTTTCCTGTTATTCAGGCGAAGCCCTTCAAATGCCTGTGGGGACGTAACTTCATGGACCAAATGCTGATCAATATAGAGCAGGTCCGGCTTTCCCTCTTCCTGGTGGACTATATGTTTATCCCATATTTTTTCAATGATTGTCTGTGGTTTTCCCATATGATCACCCTCCCGCTATTAGACATACATATTTCAAATACTATTGGACACGCTCTTCGTGGTAAGGTTTTCGATAACCGCTTGTGTCATTTCTTTCGTTCCTACCTTTTGGCCGCCTTTAATATCAAGGTCACCTGTATGGTAGCCCTGTTCTAGACATTCATTGACCGCCTTCTCAATCTCGGTCGCTTCTTCCTCCATATGGAAAGAGTGTCTGAGCATCAGGGCAACTGAAAGAATCATCCCCAGCGGGTTAGCGATACCTTTGCCTTGAATATCCGGCGCTGAACCGTGTACTGGTTCATATAATCCTACTCCATCGGTACGAACACTAGCTGATGGCAGCATTCCAAGTGATCCTGTCAATACACTTGCTTCGTCGCTTAAGATATCACCAAACAGATTTTCCGTGACAATGACATCAAATCGGTTCGGCTCGGTAATCAGCTTCATCGCTGCAGCGTCTACCAACAGATGCTCCACCTTTACATCCGGAAACTCCTTCGCTTTTTCTTCTACAATTTCCCTCCACATCCGGCTGGATTCCAAGACATTGGCTTTATCCACAGATGTGAGCTGTTTGTTGCGAATTTGCGCACTTTGAAATCCTTTTTCAATAATGCGCTCCATTTCCTGCCTAGAGTAGGCAAGTGTATCAACAACTTCTTTTCCATCATTCCGGCGCTCGCTCGGTCTGCCGAAATAGAGGCCTCCGGTAAGCTCGCGGATGATCAGGATATCGCTGCCTTTAATCACTTCTTCCTTCAGCGGAGAAGCATGCAGGAGGGAAGAGAATCCTTGGACAGGACGAAGGTTGGCGAACAGACCAAGCTTTTTCCTGATTCCAAGCAGCCCTTTTTCCGGACGGAGGTGGGGTGGGTTTCCATCCCATTTCGGCCCCCCGACAGCTCCAAGCAGTACTGCATCGGAATCCTCGCATGCCTGAATGGTATCCTCCGGAAGCGGAGTGCCATACCGGTCGATTGCATCGCCGCCGATTGCATGTTCCTGAAAACTGAAGCGGTGATCATATTCACTAGCAATGGTGTTCAGGACCACCTTTGCAGACTCCATAATTTCTTTTCCTATCCCGTCACCAGGCAATAGGGTGATCTTTTTGTTCATATACTCCCCTCCCCTTTCCTCGCTAGATTTATTTTATCGCTTCTTTTTCCAATGCTGCTTTTTGTTGGACAATATAACGATTTACAGCATTAAGGAAAGCATTTGCTGAAGCCTCGATAACGTCCTGGGCAGCACCTCTACCATTTACCTTCACATTGTTCACTACCAGCTGGACATGTGATTCAGCCAAGGCGTCTTTCCCACCGCCGACCGAATTAAGCTGGTAATCCTCCAATTTGAGGTCCTCTTCAATCAATGCATCCATTGTTTTATACAAAGCTTCGACACTTCCCTGCCCGGTTCGTGCCGCTTCCACTGTTTCACCAGCCGGTGTCGTCAATACGACGGTTGCTGTAGGGATATTGGCGGTACCATATTGGACTTGAAACATTTCCATCTTGTATTTGCTTACGGTAGAAGTATCCGTCTTGATTTCCATCAAGATCGTATAAATATCATCATCGGTTACTTCCCGTTTATGGTCAGTCAACTGTTTAAACTGCTTGAATGCCTCTTTCAGCTTTTCATCCGACAGCTCAATGCCGAATTCCTTTACCTTATCTTTAAACGCATGCCGTCCGGAATGTTTACCAAGGAAAAGGGTATTCGAGTTCAGGCCGACCATTTCTGGGGTGATGATTTCATAAGTCTGTGCGTTTTTCAGCACACCATCCTGGTGAATGCCGGACTCATGAGCAAATGCGTTGCGACCGACGACAGCTTTGTTGGGCTGTACATACATACCGGTCAATTTTGCTACCAGATCACTGGAGCGCTTGATTTCATCCAGCTTCAAACCTGTTTCATATGGATAATAGTCTGACCGGATTTTCATTGCGACACCAATCTCTTCCAAAGCAGCATTACCAGCACGTTCACCAATTCCATTGATGGTTCCTTCTACCTGGGTAGCTCCATTTTCCACTGCTGCAATGGAGTTGGCTACAGCCATTCCCAAGTCATCATGGCAGTGGCAGGAAAGGTCGACCCTGTCAATATTCGGCACAGTTTCTTTGATGTAGCGGAAAAGTTTTCCGTATTCCGCTGGTGTTGTATAACCGACCGTATCCGGCAGGTTAATGACGGTGGCTCCTGCGTCGATGACCTGTTCAATGATCTTAGCAAGAAAATCCCAATCGGATCTGGTTGCATCCTCTGCTGACCACTGTACTTGAGGGAATTTTTCCCTTGCATAGGACACCATGTCAACGGAAGTTTGGATCACTTGTTCCGGTGTCTGCTTCAGCTTATATGTCATATGAATAGGGGAAGTCGCCAGAAACAGGTGGAGGCGGGGCTCTTCGGAATTTTTCAATGCTTCCCAAGCCGTGTCAATATCACTTTTGATCGTTCTGGCCAATCCGGTCACAGATGTACCTTTAATATTGTCGGCAATCGCCTTAACTGCTTCAAAATCACCTTGGGAGGAAGCAGGGAACCCTGCCTCCATCCGGTCAATCCCAAACCGTTCCAGCTGTTTGGCAATCTCCATTTTCTCCAGCTGGTTCAGATTGACGCCTGGTGATTGCTCACCATCTCTAAGGGTGGTATCAAATATTTTAATTCGTGACATGGGCTTTCACATCCTTTTGTTTTTCTTGCAGAGGCTGTTTGACAAAAGGCATCAACTCACGTAACTCCCTTCCCACTTTCTCGATCTGATGTTGGTTCTCTTTGGCATTCGTAGCATTGAACTGGGCACGGTTTGCCTGATTTTCAAGGATCCAGCCTTTAGCGAATTTCCCTGCCTGGATATCTTCCAGAACCTCTTTCATGCGCCCTTTTGTTTCGTCGTTGATGACACGTGGACCGGAAACGAAATCGCCCCATTGTGCTGTATCCGAAATAGAATAGCGCATGTTTTCCAATCCGCCTTCATATAGAAGATCCACAATCAATTTCATTTCATGGAGGCACTCGAAGTAAGCGACTTCCGGCTGATAGCCTGCTTCTGTCAATGTTTCAAATCCTGCTTTTACAAGGCTGGTCAAGCCGCCGCATAATACTGCCTGCTCACCGAACAAGTCTGTTTCAGTCTCTTCCTGGAAGCTGGTCTCCAGAACACCGGCACGTGCTGCGCCAATACCCTGTGCATATGCAAGAGCCAGTTGTGTTGCTTCGCCTGTGACATCCTGGTAAACACCATACAAAGCAGGTACTCCAGCACCCTCTTCATATGTTCTGCGCACCAAATGCCCTGGACCTTTCGGTGCTACCAGAAAGACATCTACATCTGCTGGAGGAACAATTTGGCTGAAATGGATATTGAACCCATGAGCAAATACTAATGCATTTCCTGCTTTCAGATTAGGTTTGATGCTTTCTTCGTAAACTGCTGTCTGATGCTCATCCGGCAGCAATACCATTACTACATCCGCCTGTTTGGTGGCATCCGCTACAGATACTACCTGAAAGCCGTCTTCTTCTGCTTTCTGCTGGGATTTCCCTGGTCTGAGCCCAACAACTACATCATGGCCGCTCTCCCTAAGATTCAGTGCATGTGCATGGCCCTGTGAACCATAACCTACAATAGCGATTTTCTTTCCTTGTAAAACTTCCTTTTGGATATCCTGGTCATAAAGTACTTTTGTCATGATAATTCCTCCTGAGATTTAATATTGTATGTGTTTTTATTTTCAATAACTCTTCCTAGATAGATAGAGAGTTAATTTCCGTTACTTGCTGGGGCTGCTGTCCCCGTAGGAAAGCAGTTACCCCTGTTCTGGTTAATTCCTTAATTCCATAAGGCCTAAGCAGTGTGATCAAAGCCTCCACCTTATCCGGCTTACCCGTAACCTGGACAGTCAGGCTGTCACGGCTTACATCGATGACGGTAGCACGGAAAGGATTGATAATCCCCTGAATTTCAGCTCTCAGCTGACCGCTGCCGCCAACCTTGATAAGAGCCAGTTCCCTTGCCACCATCGCCTTATCGGTAATATCGGAAACTTTAATTACATCAATCTGCTTATTAAGCTGCTTGGTCAGCTGCTCCAGCTTCTGTTGATCATTGACATCGACAACGAAAGTCATTTTGGATACACCTTCTACTTCCGAGGAGCCGACAGAAATGCTGTCTATATTAAACTGCCTTTTGTGGAGCATTCCGGTGATCCGGTTCAGCACCCCACCTCTATCCTGTACGGTTGCTGTTATGATCCTTTTCATTTTTTCACCCCTATCATTTCATGAAGCCCCTTGCCTGGTGCGACCATCGGATAAACACACGCCTGTTGGTCCACCCGGCAGTCCACCAATGCTGGACCGTCGGAGTTGAAGACTTCATCCAATACCCTCAACGCATCTTCCTCAGTATCTACTTTGACTCCGCGGATACCATAACTCTCAGCGAGTTTGACAAAATCCGGATTATTTGGAAGGAGTGACTCCGAATAGCGCTCTTCATAGAAACTTTCCTGCCATTGGCGGACCATACCGAGTGCATTGTTATTTACAATAATAATTTTGACCGGCAGGTTCTTTTCTTGAATGATGGACAATTCTTGCAAGGTCATCTGGAAGCCGCCATCACCGACAATGGAGACGACTAGATCGTCCGGAGCACCAAGTTGTGCGCCGATGGCTGCCGGGAAGCCGAATCCCATGGTTCCTAATCCACCGGAGGTTACCCAGCGATTTGGACGGTCAAAATGATAATACTGTGCAGCCCACATTTGGTGCTGGCCTACATCCGTGGTTACGATCGCGTCGCCATCCGAGAGACGATGGATCTGTTCCAGCAACCATTGCGGGGACAAAGCCGTGTCTCCCTCGTCGTACCACAATGGATAATTCAGTTTGTTCTGCGCGATTTGTTCTTTCCAGCTGCGGCATTCGCCTACCGTAATGGAACTGTTTAACAATGCCAGCAATGCCTGTTTGGCATCACCCACTACAGGGATATCTGTTTCCACATTCTTACCGATTTCAGCAGGGTCGATATCGATATGGGCAATTTTCGCATTCGGTGCGAAATGCTCCAGATTACCTGTCAGACGATCATCAAACCGTGCGCCGATATTTATCAGGAGGTCGCTTTCGTAAATTGCCATGTTGGCTGCATAAGTTCCATGCATGCCCGCCATGCCCAGCGAGAGCGGATTGGAAGCCGGAAAGCTTCCGAGCCCCAGCAGTGTGTTGGCCACTGGAATTTGATGTTTCTCAGCAAATTGTTCCAACTGTTCTGACGCTTTAGCGAATACAACCCCAGCGCCGGCCAGCAGTAGTGGCTTCTTCGCCCGGCTCAGTGCATCAGCCAGTTTGACTACCTGAAGTGGATTGGGCTTCGTGGTCGGCTGATAGCCGGGTAAATGGAAATCATTTTCAAAGGTGTCGTTCGTCAGCTCCTGCGAAATGTTTTTCGGGATGTCGATGACTACTGGACCCGGCCTCCCAGTTGAAGCAATATGAAAAGCTTCGTTTACGATTCTTGGCAGTTCCGACAATGTATTGACCTGGTAGTTATATTTAGTAATAGGTGTGGTGATTCCCATTACATCGGATTCTTGAAAGGCATCGGTGCCGATGACACCCTGTGCCACCTGGCCAGTGAATATTACCAACGGTAGGGAGTCGATCATGGCATCCGTTATACCTGTAATCAGATTAGTCGCTCCCGGTCCGGATGTCGCTATGACTACACCGGGCTTTCCTGTAACCCGTGCATATCCTTCCGCTGCATGAATGGAGCCCTGCTCATGCCTGGAAAGTATATGTTTGAATGGTGTCTCATTACGGTACAATGCATCATATATTGGCAAAACTGCCCCGCCCGGATAACCAAATACTGTATCGACTTCCGCTTCAACCAGTGTCTGAACCAGCAGATCAGCCCCGGTTATCGTTTCATTCGCAGATTCCACTTTTTTCTTCACTTCAACTTTCACTGCTGCATGCCTCCTTTAATGTTCTATATAATCGAAAAAGACCCTTTTCTCCTATAAACCTGCACAAATGCAGAATTATTGGGGAGAAAAGAGTCTTCTTTTCACGGTACCACCCAGATTCATAGCATCCTCGCGAATGCTATCTCACAGGCTGTCAGACAGCCCGCTTTGATAACAGGTGCACATTTGAAGCGCACCCGGCCAGGAATAATGGGATTGATAGAATCCGTTCAACCTGGCACTCGGGGATGATGTCGGAACAGATTGCATTTCTGGGCTTCCAGCAACCCCAGATCTCTGTAAATGCATGGGCCCTGCTCCTTTTTTCCCGTCGTCGAGTTGGTGATATTAAGTTATTATGATGATTCGAATAATTCAGGTGACAGTTTTTTGTTAACTCATTGTCTAATTGGAAAAATGTAATAACTGATATATTGCTGATAATCATATAACTTTTTCGGCTTCTGGTCAACAGCTATTTTAAAATTTTTTGATACTTTTGATTAATAACTTTATATGTATGCGGTTACATCATTGAAGGTCTCACACTTGACTTTTATATTACAAAATTATTACAAAAAGAAATAATATTTGATGGCATTTAAATACTCCTTTTTGCCCGTATTCGTAGAGGATACAGTTTTTCGGATTCTAAAAATATATTTTCAAGTTAATGTCAAATTTTGACTGTTGATGCAAAATTTATGGGAGGCCATTTCTCTGATAGAAAAATCTGCCAGCACATAATTAACGCTTTTCTATTTGGATCCTTTTCATTCCGAGACGGTGGAGCATTGGTAAATCACCAATGAATCTGGAAGTATAAAATCTCCGCTCCATCATCGCAATATATCGCAAATATTCATTAACAACCCTAATCTGACAGCTGTTCCCAAGTTGGTCATCCGCTAATACATCTATGCAATATATTGGATAACAAAACCCCCATCACATGGATGGGGGTTTTGTGCATTATTCTTCACTGTCCAGGAAGTCGGTTACCGCTCCTTTTGATGAGCAGGACACGTTATGTGCGTATTTGCCGAGAATTCCCTTTTTATAAAGTGGAGGCGCTACCCAGTCTTTTCTACGATTTTCCAATTCCTCTTCGGAAACCTCCATAGAGATTTCTTTCCGATCCGAATCGATGGTGACAAGGTCCCCCTCTTTCAGGAAGGCTATTGGTCCGCCGTCCTGTGCTTCCGGAGAGATATGGCCGACCACAAGTCCATGGGTGCCGCCGGAGAATCTGCCATCTGTCAGCAGTGCCACTTTCTCACCCAGGCCTTTACCTACCAAAATACTGGAAATGGAAAGCATTTCCGGCATTCCCGGACCGCCTTTTGGTCCAACATAGCGGATGACCAATACATCTCCCTCATTGATTTCATTATTCATGACCGCCTGGGTCGCTTCTTTTTCCGTATCGAACACACGCGCCGGGCCTGTATGGCGTTTGACTTTTACACCGGATACTTTAGCCACAGCACCTGTTGGTGATAGATTCCCTTTTAAAACAATCAATGGACCATCTGCACGTTTAGGGTTATCAAACGGCATGATTACCTTTTGCCCTTCCGCCAGGTTCGGAGCTTCTGCCAGGTTTTCAGCAACAGTCTTACCTGTTACAGTCAGGCAGTCACCATGGAGGTACCCTTCCTCATAAAGAAGTTTCATGACAGCCTGTACACCACCGACGCGATGCAGGTCTTGCATCACATACTGCCCGCTTGGCTTGAGGTCAGCCAAATGCGGAACTTTTTCCTGCAGGCGATTGAAATCGTCGATGGACAGATCTACCTTCGCTGCATGGGCAATCGCCAACAGGTGAAGGATGGCATTTGTAGATCCACCAAGAGCCATGACCACGGTGATTGCATTTTCAAACGCTTCTTTAGTCAGGATATCTTTTGGATAAATCCCTTTATCGAGGAGGTTATACAATGCCTCACCGGCTTTGGCACAGTCTTCAGCCTTTTCAGCAGATTCGGCCGGGTTTGAAGAGCTTCCAGGGAGGCTCATACCCATTGCTTCTACAGCCGAAGCCATCGTATTTGCTGTGTACATTCCACCGCAGGCCCCTGCTCCAGGGCATGCACTGCATTCGATGGATTTCAATTCTTCATCATCAATATCGCCATTATTATGGCGGCCTACCCCTTCAAAAACGGAAACAATGTCGATGTCCTTCCCTCTGTGCCGTCCCGGTGCAATTGTTCCGCCATAGACGAATACAGCCGGAACTTCTGAATTGGCAATGGCAATCAAACAGCCCGGAATATTTTTATCACATGCACCGATTGCTACAAACCCGTCCAAGTTCTCAGCTCCGACCACTGTCTCAATCGAATCGGCAATAACATCACGGCTTGGCAGCGAATAACGCATACCTTGAGTACCCATGGAGATTCCATCTGATACGGTAATAGTATTGAATATCAGTGGTGCCGCGCCAGCCTCTTTGGCTCCCTTCTTGGCACTGATCGCCAAATCATCGATATGTATATTACACGGGGTCACTTCACTCCATGTGCTGGCGATTCCAACCATCGGCTTCTTGAAATCCTCATCATTGATACCGACGGCCCTCAGCATTGCCCGGTTAGGAGCGCGCATGGCATCGTCCGAGAATACTTGACTCTTGATGCGTAGATCTTTTTCTGTTTTTTCCATTCTGTAACCCACCTTCCAAAAGTTGTCATTCATTTTTTATAACAGTTTAAACTGTAAAGATTCTAATAATTAAATTATTCTAGCATACTTATTTTAGTTTGTGTAGGTGCTTTTTACGAAAGTCAAAAATATTTCTCTTTTTTGAAGGCACGGAAACATTTTGACAGACGAATTCCTATTCCGGGGTGAAGGCTGAAGCTTAAAAAGCCGGACAACACAGTCCGGCTTTTTGATAGTTATTCTATTTAAATACTCTAGCTGCTTCTACCGCCTTTTTCCAACCTGCATATAGATGCTGGCGCTTTTCTTCTTCCATATCGGCTTGGAACGTTCTCTCATTCTCCCATTGGCTTGCAATCTGCTCCTTATCTTTCCAATAACCGACAGCCAAACCGGCAAGATAGGCCACACCCATGGCGGTTGTCTCCTGGATGGCAGGCCTTTCCACCGGGACACCCAGCATGTCACTTTGAAATTGCATGAGGAAGTCATTCTTTACTGCTCCTCCATCCACGCGGAGGATTTTCAGGTCAATGCCAGAGTCTTCTACCATTGCATCGAGTACATCCCGTGATTGATAGGCAAGTGATTCAAGCGTGGCACGGATCATATGCTCCTTCCTGGTGCCGCGGGTGATGCCAAAGAAGGAGCCGCGTGTTTCACTATCCCAGTATGGTGTCCCTAGCCCGACAAAGGCAGGAACCATATAAACACCATCTGTAGAGTCCACCTTTGCAGCGTATTTTTCACTTTCCGAGGCATTGCGAATAACCTGCAGACCATCCCTGAGCCACTGTATGGCAGAACCGGAGACAAAGATGCTGCCTTCCAAGGCATACTCCACCCTGCCGTCCACTCCCCATGCAAGGGTGGTCAGAAGGCCATGCTTCGAGCTGACCCCTTCTTCCCCTGTATTCATCAGCATGAAACCGCCTGTACCATAAGTGTTTTTTGCCATCCCTTTTTCAAAACAGGCCTGACCGAACAATGCCGCTTGCTGATCTCCCGCAATTCCCGCGATAGGAACTTCGTGGCCGAAGAAATGGTAGCTGACCGTTCGGGCATACTCCTCTGATGAAGGACGAACCTCTGGCAGCATACACTTTGGAACATCCAGCATTTCCAGCAGTTCATCATCCCACATGAGATCATATATATTGAACAGCATGGTTCGGGAGGCATTGGAATAATCGGTCACATGGGCCTTCCCACCTGAAAGTTTATGCACGAGCCATGTATCAATGGTTCCAAACAGCAAATCGCCGTTTTCAGCTTTTTCCCGTGCATGATCTACATGGTCCAAAATCCACTTCACTTTCGTCCCGGAAAAATAAGGATCGATCAGCAGCCCAGTCTTTTCATGGATCATCTCTGTATACCCTTGCTCTTCCAATTGTTTACAAATGCCTGCCGTCTGTCTGGACTGCCAGACGATGGCCTTATGGATTGGCCTACCAGTGTTTTTATCCCACACCACTGTGGTTTCCCGCTGATTGGTAATACCTATACCAGCTACCTGTCCCGGATCTATTTCCGCTTTCCTCAGCGCATCGGCGATACAGGCTAACACAGATGTCCATATTTCATTGGCGTCGTGCTCGACCCATCCTGGACGAGGAAAGAACTGTTCAAATTCCTTCTGCCCTGTAGCCACTATTTTCCCCGCCTTATTGATGAGTATTGCTCGTGAACTGGTAGTCCCCTGATCAATCGAAAGCATATACTTCTCCCTCAAGCCAATTCCTCCTTAAATAGGTTGTCAGCAGCCGAACCTGATGTATTTACTACGATGATAGCAATTAAAGCGCTTTATTTCCATACATTCTCTACTTCTATACCATGCACAAAAGCTTATTAACTTCCATCTTCCCCAATTGGACTTTTCCCATAACAAAGATCCTTGTAACAGATTTTCGTTAAAAACAAAATAAAACGCCATCCCTTAAGAGGAATGGCGTACCGTAAGATCTTCCGGTTTTACTGTGTTCTGTTTCCTGGCTATATTTACCAGCAGATATACAATCGGTGTATCAATCAGTGCCACGATCAGTTTAAAAACATATTGCGTGGCAATCATGCCGAGGAGAACCCCTGTCGGAACAATGCCCCAGAAGGCAACCGTAATAAAAATAGTCGTGTCTACAAGTTGTGCGGCTGCAGTAGAGAGGTTATTCCGCAGCCATAATTTTTTCCCGCCATAACTCTCTTTCAGCCGATGAAATAGACTCACATCTAGATGCTGACTGGCAACATAGGACAACAAGCTGGCCGCCATCACTCGGAAACTCCCACCCAAAATCGTCTCAAATTCCGTCTGGAGACCGAAACTTGACGCGGCAGGAAGCTGGATGGCAATCAAAATGAACACCATTACCAGCACTTGGGTAAAGAATCCTGCTTGAACGGTTTTTCGTGCAGCATCCCTGCCATAGACCTCACCGATGACATCTGTAATCAAGAAGGTGATGACATAGACAATGACTGCAGCCGGCAGAATAAATTCCCCGACACTGAATAATTTGACACCTAAAATATTTGAGATAACTAAAAGTCCAACAAATAAAGCATTCAAATAGATAAACATAGAAAACCTCCTAAATCAACAGAGAGATTTCTGCCAACCCTCTATAAAGCCCTTAGCGGTTATCAACGGTTTCCGGATACATGTCATGGTTCATCATCCGATGTTCTGCCATTTTTTCATACTTCGTGCCCGGACGTCCGTAATTGCAATAAGGGTCGATGGAAATACCGCCACGCGGTGTGAATTTCCCCCATACCTCTATATATCGTGGGTCCATAAGTTCCACCAGATCATTCATAATGATATTCATACTGTCTTCATGGAAGCCTCCATGATTTCGAAAGCTGAAGAGATAGAGCTTTAATGCCTTGCTTTCAACCATTTTTACGTCAGGGATATAACTTATATAAACGGTCGCAAAATCCGGCTGATTGGTGATAGGACATAGGGTGGTGAATTCGGGGCAATTGAACTTCACAAAGTAATCGCGGTCCTGGTGATTATTTTCAAAGGTTTCCAACACCCCTGGATTATAGTCAAAATCGTAGCTGACCCCCTGGTTGCCCAGCAGTGTCAAATCGGATACATCCTGTTTTTTCATTACATTCCTCCTCTGTATCGATTGGATCAATTATCGGAAATCTGCTTGTGGTTTTTGTTGAAATAATAAAAAGCCATGTGTCCTAAGGCACATGGCTTCATAATTATGAATTAGTGCTTAGTTTTTTATAGAGGGTTGGACTAAGAACCTCTCACGTATTCAACGTTTCTATTATACACATTCCTGTTTTTCCTGTCATCCGCAATTTTTTATTTATAATATACATATTATTTTGTAATATTTTCATTCCTGGAATGAGTCACAATATGATATATTGGACCTATAGTTAATGTTCATTCAACCTTCTATACTTCCGTCAGCTCCGACCATACAGGCTGGCAGAAGTTCCCGAAAGGAGCAGAAATAATGAAGGATCGCCTCCATACCATACAAACATGTACAAAGGAGCACGGACCCGGCCTGCGTTATCTGTTGGTCATGCAAGGATGTCCCATGCGCTGTAGATCGTGTCATCAGCCAGACAGCCGGAGAATCAGCGAAGGCCGGGAGATAACCGTGGAAGAGATTGTCCAAGAAGTAACAACCTACCTCCCCTTCCTGCAGGCTTCAGGAGGTGGAATTACTGTCAGCGGAGGTGAAGCTCTTCTCCATACCAAATTCCTTAATAAATTGTTCAGCGAAATGAAAAAACTGGGGGTGCACACGGCAATTGATACGGCAGGGGGCTGCTATACGAAATCCGACTTTTTCATGAAGCAGCTGGACCAGCTGCTATCCAATACCGACTTGGTTCTATTGAATCTGAAGCAGATTGATCCGGATAAACATAGAGCACACACGGGAATCACGAACAGCCATATTCTGGAGTTCGCCCGCCATTTATCTGATAGAAATGTGCCGGTATGGATTCGTCATGAACTGATCGAAGGTGTCAGTGACCACGATGAAGACCTCATACTTCTCTCCGATTTCATCCATACATTGAAAAACGTAGAAAAGGTGGAGGTGCTTCCCTACCTGAACGGAGACAAACCAGGTTATCAGTTAGAAGGTATGAAAACACCTACAGCCGCACGCCTCAGCAATGCAGAGCAGATACTGAACCATCAAATCATTTAAAAGGTACGAGGGGCAGAGATGCTCCGGTTGGCTACGTATAGATTCTACTCAGTGAACACCTAAAAAGGGGTTGTGACATATCAAAACGTTTAACTCTATAGGCGAACAATAATCTGAAATAGCGGAGGAAATACACGTAGACTCCTGCGGGAGGAAAGGCATAGGTGAGATCCCACAGTGCGTCAGCACGAGGAGGCCCACCAGCCGCCCGCTGAAAGCGAAGTGTATTTTCCGAAGCGGTTTATATCCACTAATCAAATTTTCTAGTTCGTTCGGATTTATCATTGAATAAAACACTTTTGTCCCAATCTTACTCTTATTTTGCAAGTGTCATGGTCCACTCATGAACCTCACATTCCCTGGCACCACTTGTTACATATGGATCTTGTTTCGCCAGCTCTTCCGCCTCTGCAAAATCAGCTGCCTGATAAATAACCAGTCCGCCGGTTCCATCAGTAAAGCGGCCTTTCGCGAAGATTTTGCCCTCTTCCTCTTTCTCTTCTAGATACGCAAGATGCGCCGCTCGCAGCTCTTTACTCTTCCCTTCATCTTTCATTGGCAGAAATACTGCAAAATACTTCATGATCCAACTTCCCCCTTCATCAATTTATCCCTGGAACAATAGATAGGACACAATAAAATAACCGATGACTGTAATAATTGACGGGATGCTGTACGTCCACAATGATGCAGAACGTTTTCGCAGCAAGGCCCAAATCAGCACTGCAGAGAGCACGCTGATGGCAATCCCGGTATATAGATTGGAATAAGAAACATCAGCCATGATAGAGCCGCCTTGGTATACTGCATCCGATATTGCAAGGATGATCATATTGAACATATTACTTCCGAGGATGGAGCCGACAGCAAGGTTCATGTTCTTCAATCTCAACGCTGCATAGACAGAAACCGCTTCTGGCAGGGATGTCGTTGCGGCGATAAGGAAACTTCCAACAAAGCTCGATCCCATGCCGGTGATTACCGCTATCTGATCGCCGGTGATGGATAATACCGAACCAGCCAGCAGGATTGCTACGGCAGCGATAATGAACCCTATCACCGCTTTTTTGACTGAAATGTCCTTTGGAGGTTCTTCTCTGCCGGCCTCCGGGCTGTCGCCCATCAATGCCTCCGTCGGTTCCGGAGCGGAAGGCATACGACTGATGACAACCATACCGATCACGTATACAAGCAGTACCAACAGTGCATCCACACCAATTCCTAAAATCGTATAGTCAATCCGCAGGAAGAGAGCCAATGTCACCATCAGCATTAGGAACAAACCCAGCACCGCTGAAAACAAATGGCTTCTGCCCGCTTGAAGATACAACTGCCTTCTACGGTACACCAAATCAAACACCGCCAGGATCAGCAGGTTGAATAGGTTTGATCCAAGCATATTGCCGATAGCAATATCGACATTGTTGATCAAAACTGCGGAGAAACTGGTGGTGACTTCGGGAAGAGAGGTAGCTCCAGCCAGAAGGATCGTTCCGACAACCATACCGCCCATATTGGTCTTTTCACTGATAACATCCGCATACTCGGACAGCTTCATGGCAGTATATACAGTTAGTGCTGCTGCAAGGAAAAATATTACGAATACCAATAGAATCACTCCTAATTTCAAGACCTATCCTCTAATATACCCCCAACCTCCAAAATTGAAAAGCAAACTGTACAACTAATTCACTGACTCCAAATACTGGAGATTAAAAAAGCCCTGCCGACAATTCGACAGGACTTCAATGCTTCTAATTATGTCTATGGAAAATACAAGGCCTAATAGGGATGCCCTCCCCCCGACAGACCCATCTACCTGCTGATCTTCACATCATATTCACGCAACCAATAATCAATTTGGCAAAGATGGGCAATCAGCTGCGGCCCTTTCATCAGCTGACCATACCATGGATCTTTAAATTCCTTTCCTTCCGTGCGATTGATGGCTTCCACCTTTTCCCGCTTCATGAATTCGAACAATGGGGAATCAGGATCTGCCAGAATCTCATCCATCCATGTCACGGCCGCTTTCGTATATTCCGGCTGAAAGGTTCTTGGATACGGACTTTTTTTCCGATAGAGTACATCATCCGGCAGTATGCCTTCCAATGCTTTTCGTAAAATGCCTTTTTCTCTGCCTCCATGCATTTTTATTTCCCAGGGAATGTTCCATACGTATTCCACCAATTTATGATCGGCATACGGGACGCGCACCTCTAAGCTTGCCCCCATGCTCATCCGGTCTTTTCGGTCCAGCAGTTGGGCCATGAACCAGTGCATATTCAAATAGAACAGTTCCCTGCGACGCGCATCCTCCTTCTTTTCCCCATCCAAAAGAGGGGTTTCCATTATTGTTTCCCTGCTTCTGTCATGGACATATGTCCTAAGATCCAGCTTCTTCCGCCACTCCGGATGGAGGAGATTGATCCGTGCATCAAGGGATCGCATCCATGGAAATCCTTCCTCACCAACTGCTGTCGGGTCATGGAACCATGGATAGCCTCCGAATATTTCATCCGCACACTCCCCTGAAAGGCTGACCGTTGTATGTTGTTTAATCTTGCGGCAGAACCATAGCAACGAAGAATCAATATCAGCCATCCCGGGCTGGTCCCTCAACAGGACTGATTCCTTTAGAAACTCCGCCAGTTCCTTTCCGGATATCACCTCATTGTGATGATTGGTAGAGCAATAATCCACCATCAGATCAATCCATGGCTGGTCGGCGGATGGCTGGAACTTACTTGCCTGAAAATGCCGGTCATTCCCTTCATAATCTATAGAAAAGGTGGGAAGCACTCCCCTTCCCTCCTGCTTGAAATAATCAGCGGCAACAGCGGTAATTGCACTGGAGTCCAAACCGCCCGAGAGAAAAGTTGATACAGGCACATCAGAAACAAGCTGGCGCTTTACCGCGTCTACAAATATTTCACGGACATTGGATGCTGTCTCTTGTACAGAATCCCTATGTTCTTCACTTCTCATATTCCAGTAACGCGAAACTTTCAATCCATCTTTAGAGTAAGTAAGTACATGTCCTGCACGGAGTTCTCTGACCCCTTTGAAAATCCCATGTCCCGGCGTCCTAGAGGGGCCCAACCCGAAAATTTCTGCCATCCCATCGCGGTCTATCTCCGTTTTGCTCTCCCGATGCTCAAGGATAGCTTTCAACTCAGATCCGAAAAGGAAGAAACCTTGTTTTTCTTGGAAAAATAGCGGCTTTACACCTAGACGGTCCCTCGCCATAAACAGTTGCTCCTTTTGGGAATCCCAGACACCGAATGCATAGATTCCATTCAGATGGTCGACACACTTTTCCTTCCACTCCATATAAGCAGTCAGCAGAACTTCTGTATCCGAGGACGTTCCAAATCGATATCCACGTCTCAGAAGTTCTTTACGCAGTTCGTCCGTATTGTATAATTCCCCATTATAAACCAGGGTATATAAACAGCCGTTTTCGGACTTCGTCATCGGCTGTTTCCCGCCTTCAACGTCCACTACAGCCAGCCGTTTATGTCCAAATGCAGCATTTCCGCTAATCCATATCTGTGAGTCATCCGGCCCGCGCAGTGTCAAAGTATCTGTCATCATTTTCAAGGTCTGCCTTTCAGTATCGAGTGGCTTTCTCCAATCGATCACTCCCGTTATCCCGCACATGGCTGATCATCCTTTCTCTATGCTGTAAATGCCGCTTATCAGTATATGCAGGGACACTTTGTAATTTGACACTTTTATCAAAAAGAAAAAGCCCTTGTCGACCGACAAGGGCTGGTGTAGCCTGGATGTTCCTTTTACGTTTTGGATATGACTTCTACCTCAGCTTGTAGAGAAACCCCGTGTTTTTCTACAAGCTTTTTTTCTTGCCTCCAGGAGCACGAACCATTCCCTTTCCGCGGACGAACGCCCGAGCCTCCTCGTGAAAACCCACACTGCGGGGTCTCG
>NZ_JBHRRZ010000030.1:0-7150 GCF_042643265.1 Virgibacillus sediminis
AATAGCTCCTTTCGTATTATAGCTCTGATTTGGCATTGGTTAGTAATTCAGTATTACCAAATTAACCTACGTTGTTACGAATAGGAGCTAGTTTCGTTCATGATAACTTCGCTTTCCACGGGCGGCTCGTGAGCCTCCTTGTGCTATCGCACTGCGGTGTCTCGCCTAGGCCTTTCCTCCCGTAGGAGTCTACGTATATTTCCTCCGCTGATTTATAGCACAGTTTGTCTCTTGGGTTTAACATTGAGTTTTGTCCGAGCCTCTTTCCTTACTGTGGAAGTGCTTTTATGCGATATTCATGCTGCTCCCCCTCCCATCAAATATATAGATTACATATGCAGCCTCGCCCGATTAGAAGGGCGCGGCTGCTTTTTTATTTTTCCATTATTTCCTCACTATGCCTTCTTGCTCCCTTCAGAAGGGTCGCCAGGCTTAATAGCACTTCTAAAATGACAAGGAAGAGTACCAGCCATAAACCCGCTGACAATATGACTTCCTTTATCTGTATAAGTATGCCTTGGGAGAATTTTATCAATGAAGTGAAGGTATAGAACATCGCAAAGGTAAACACTCTGCTCCATTGGGTCACATGATAGACGAGGATTCCCTCTTTTATTCCAAAAGCTTTTACACGTCTGGCCATTCTATATAATTCCAATCCTTCCACAAGCAAAAAGACAGCCAAAGCTGCCAGCCATATGAAAATCACTGTCTGTCCCGGCTGTATGCCTGCCATCAGCCAGGCAATCCCTGTTATGGAAAGCGCGCCATGCAAGATGCAATTGGTGTTATTCCAGTCCTGTTCAAGAGACCATGCATTCGAAAGGTAACGGTTTAGGATCAGGATGGAACTAATCAAGTAGAAGCAGATTCCTATGGCCATCCATACTGCATGAATGATGTTTGGAACCACAGAAAACACGGTATCTGTCAGAAGAATCATGGATTGTGTGCTCACGGTGGTAAGCAGCAGAACGCCATGGGCCTTTTTTCTGAATTCATCCAAGGGCACTTCGTATAGTGTTTTGAAGCAAATCACCATATATACAATCCACAGGCCAATATTCAACCATACTACGGCCTCAGAAATAACTGCCCATTGGGGGAACTGCCTATATAGTAATATCCCGCATATGGAGGTTCCGGCCACCCATGTGCCGATTCCAAAGCGGTTGATCGGATTGTCGTAATGGACCTTTCGGAAACTGCCTTGAAAATAGGCAATTATAAAAGAAATGATGAATGCCATCCATAGGGCGGCATCCAGCATGCTGAGGTATTTGCTCGTGTCACCTGGTAGCTGCTGGGGTGGAGTAAATCCTGAAAGCACCCCCTGTGTGACGATGCCAAGGGACATTACAACTGCCATAGCGGAAGTAGTTATGTTTATTTTATTTTTGGCGATAATTGCCATAATGCCAATGAAAGAGATTAATCCGGCTGCAAGAAATATCATATGAATCACCTAGTTTGATATTATAGCATATAAAATCCCGCGATAGATTGTTACTAGAAAAGCCCCCAATAAAAATTGGAGGCTTTTTGCTATTCTTCAATATATACATCTTTAAGCAGCAGAAGCTGTGTCGGAAGCTGGGAAAGACCCTTCACTTCATCACGGACACCAAGCAGGTACTCTTGGTGCAGCAGATATGCCATCGGTGCAAGTTCTACCAGTCTCTCTTGAGCACTGCTGTAAAGTTCTGCTCTTTCTTCCTGGTTGGGGTTCTGCCGTGCTTCATCAATATATCCGTCGAGTTCTTCATCTACAACAAAGGTACGGTTCCCGGCTGTGCCCAGGTTATCAGAATGGAACAGCGGATACATGGTGTTGTCGGCATCACCTGTTACGTTCGTCCAGCCGAATACCATCATTTCATGGTTTCCGTTAGCTGTTTGTTCCAGCATGGCTCCCCACTCAAGGGTTTCCACTTCCAATTCGATGCCAATCTCCTTAAGCTGTGCTTGAACATTGGTTGCTGTGTCGACACGTTGTCTGTCATCGTTGGTCCAAATAGTGGCTGTGAAGCCATCTTCATAGCCTGCTTCAGCCAAGAGTTCTTTGGCTTTCTCTGGATCATATTCCAGGCCGTTCAGGTCCTCGTCATAGCCAAAAACTCCTGGCGCAAGCGGGCCTTTGGCCGGAACACCGACTCCATTGTAGATGCCTTCGATGATCTCCTCTTTGTCAATGGCCATGGAGATAGCCTGTCTCACCTTGATGTCATCGAAAGGCTCTTTGTTTGCATTAAAGCCGATGTAGGCTAAGGATGTGCTTTCCTGACGATTTACAGATATCCCTTCAGCATTCTCCATTTGCTCTACATCAGAAGGGCTGAGAGGGTTGCTGATATGGGAAGCACCTGTTTGCAGTTCGGAGTTCCGAGTCAGATCTTCCGGCACCACTTTGAAGGTGACAGTATCCAATAGGGCATTTTCTCCCCAGTAGTCTTCATTTTTAACCAGTTTGATCGATTGGCCCGGCTGCCATTCTTCAAAAATGAAAGGTCCGGTTCCCTGTGGGTTGGCATTTATGACGCTTCCTGGCTCTTCCCCATTTTCCATTGCTTCATAATCCGCTTCAATCTGTTCTTGAGATACCATTAGTCCACCTGGATGTGCAAGATGGGCGGGAAGCGGTGCGAATGGGAATTCTGTTTCAAAACGCACCGTGTACTCATCGACAACTTCTACGTTTGTAATCATGTTATACATAAAGGCAACCGGTGAAGCAAGCTCCGGATCCAGAATGCGGTCGATATTCGCTTTGACAACTTCTGCATTGAAGGCAGATCCGTCATGGAAGGTTACGCCTTCCTGAAGCTTGAATTCCCAAGTGGTGTCATCCACTTGTTCCCATTCCGTCGCAAGCCCTGGCTGCAGCTCCATATTTTCATTCTGGGTCACCAGCGTCTCGAAAATATTGATCAATACATCGGCAGACGGTGTGTCGTTGGAAGATGGCGGGTCAAGGGATACAGCATCTGATTTAGTGGCGATGACCAAGTCCCCTCCCTGTCCGTCTTCTTGGGTGTCAGCTGTAGAGCCGGATTCTTCATTATCATCTGGCTCACTCGCACATGCGGCAAGCAACAAGCTGAACAGTAGTGCTGTAAGCAGTAAATATAAGGATTTCTTCATAGTCTATTCTCCTGTCTGATGTAAGTTAGAATGTGAATGTTTTATCTTCCAGTTGAAGCAGAAATTCTTTTGCCAGATCTTTGGTTGCTTCCAAGTCCTTCACGCTTACTGCCTCATATGGGGAATGGGCGTAACGTGATGGAATGGATAGGACGCCGGTCGGTATTCCTTTATTCGCCGGAGCTATAGCCCCGCCGTCTGTGCCGATCCCCGGAAAGACTTCGAGCTGATAAGGAATGCCTGCCGTTTCTGCTGTTTGCCTCAGGTAATCTTTGATGGATTTTTGGACAATCAGGCTGAAATCCATGACTTTGATCCCAGTACCGCCGCCTATGTGTAAACTCTGGTCCATCGTTTCCTCCGGTGTATCGCTTACTGCCGTCGTATCGATGGCAAGGGCTGCGTCAATGTCATCCAGCCGGCTGATGGCAGTGTTTGCTCCCCGCAGGCCGACCTCTTCCTGTACGGTGAACAACAGCACGAGCTCGCCTGCGAATTCTTCCTGCTGGACTTCATTAAGTACCTGGAGGATTACCGCGCATCCAGCCCGGTCATCCAATGCCTTACCGGTGATTAACCTATTTTCTTTGCTGCCGATGATTCTATTTTCTGAAGCCCATGTCACAGGTGTGCCTATTTCTACTCCCATATCGATGGCTTCTTGTTTCGAAGCTGCCCCGATATCAATATATAGACTGGAATGGCTGCGCACCTTCTTGGCATCATCGAACTTCATATAGTGGGCTGACATGGTTCCTATCACCCCGCCGAGTTCCTCTTTGGAACCAAGAACATTCACTGGCTGTGCAAGCAGGATTCGATCGTCATGTCCTCCAAGCTTCTCGAACCGGAGCAAGCCATTATCTTCTATCTTCTTTACGATAAACCCGACTTCATCCATATGTGCCGTCATCAAAACGACCGGCCCTGGCCTGCCGCCTTTTTTCCTGGCCGTTACATTTCCCATTTGATCCATATGTACCTGGTCTGCTTTATCTTTCAGATAGTCCTGTATAAAATAAGCCACGTTTTGTTCATAGCCGCATGGGCCGTTCAACTGGCTTAACTTTTCCAGTAATTTCTCCATTCGCCCCACTCCTTTTCTGCAGAATTCCCCGGTGAATACCTAGTGGTTTGGTTTATTTTAGTGCGCTAAAGCGACGATAACTATTATATAGGCGTTTCCTGAGGAAATCAATATTTTCTAAAAAAATGCCATTTATTGCATAAGTCGAAGTATTGCAGAATCTCATGGTTTCGTCAACAAAAAAAAGGCATCCGAGCGGTTACCGCCCGGATGCTATGCCAGTTAAGGAGGGTTAGGAAGATGTCCATGCCCCGCCATTGATATGGATTGCTTGTCCTGTCATATAGGAAGATTCATCTGCGGCCAGCATAACATATGCCCAGGCATGTTCAGATGGCTGCCCGGGGCGCTCCATCAAGCTGTCCTGCCCGAAGTCTTGCACCTGATTCTCATCAAAGGAAGAAGGGATGAGTGGGGTCCACACTGGGCCAGGAGCTACAGTGTTGGCTCTAATGCCCTTTTTAGCAAGGCTCTGGGCAATGCTCCGGATGAAAGAAGTGATTGCCCCCTTGGTTGCAGAATAGTCCATGAACACCGGATTCCCTTTATATGCATTGATGGAAGAAGTGCTGATAATTGAATCGCCTGACTGCATATGGCGGACAGCAGCTTTGGTCAGGTAAAACTGGGAAAAGAAATTGGTACGGAAGACTTCTTCAAATTGTTCATTTGAAATATCGAGCAAGTCTTCACGTACATACTGGATAGCCGCGTTGTTCACCAGAATATTAATCTTGCCAAATTCTTGTACGGTCTTCTCCACGAGATCCTCACAGTGTGATGCGTCTTTGATATCACCTGGGAGCAGCAGGCATTTTGCCCCCTCTGCTTCTACCAGCCTCTTCGTTTCCTCGGCATCTTCATGTTCATCAAGATAGGAAATGGCCACATCGGCTCCTTCTTTGGCGTATAGAATGGATACGGCACGGCCAATCCCGCTGTCCCCGCCGGTAATTAGTGCTGCTTTACCTTTTAACTTGCCAGTTCCTTGGTAGTCTGTCGGCTGGACTGGATGTGGCTCCATTTTCGATTCGATGCCGGGCTGTTTCTCCTGCATCTGTTTTGGTGTACTTCCTCGTTGCATTTCTCTTGGATCTGCCATATCTATACCTCCTCGTGATATTGCTATTATCTTTATTCCACTTCCGGGAGGGTTGAAAACATGGACGGTTTTCTTGTGAAATCAAAGAGGGATGTCTTATTCCTTTCTAAATGGTTTAAACTTGCTTATAATGAGAAACATCATATACATACAACTCTGAAGGAGGAACCTGCCTGTGATCATCGCGATCATCTTGCTGCTGTTTGTGTCCCTGTTTTTTTCGGGCAGTGAAACAGCATTAACAGCCGCTAACAAGATGCGCCTCCAGACAAAGGCGAACGACCAGGACAAGAAATCCGAAAAATTATTGAAGCTAGTCTCCAAACCGAGTGAATTTATTACAGCCATATTAATCGGAAATAATATATCGAATATCCTGCTACCGACACTTGTTACGATGCTGGCCATTGAATACGGATTCAATGTGGCTCTTGCATCCGCCATATTGACCATCGCCATCATCGTTTTTGCCGAGGTCATTCCCAAGTCGATTGCCGCTGCTTTCCCGGACAGGATTGCGTACATGGTATACCCTGCCATCCGGGCCGTCATGTTTATATTCAAGCCGCTTACTTGGCTGTTTAATCGGCTTACCGGCTTGATCATCCGGATGCTGTCCAATGGAGAGAAGAAGGAAGTATCCATCTCGAAGGAAGAATTGCGGGCGATGGTGGATATTGCCGGTTCGGAAGGTACGTTCAAGCAGGATGAGTCATTCCGGATCAAAGGTGTTCTGGATTTTTATAACCTGAATGTGAAGGACGTTTTGAAGACTCCGCGGGTGGATATGATAGCCCTGCCGTATACTGCCTCCTATGAGGAGGTCAGGAGTGTAGTGACCCAGAATCCATATACAAGGTATCCGGTTTATCAAAGGGACAGTGACCATATTATAGGGGTGTTCCATTCCAAATATCTGCTGACATGGCAGAGCGAATCAGGGAAGTCCCTGACGGATTTCAGTGATATGGATCCGTTGATTGTTTATGAATTCAATTCCATTGAATGGGTATTCCGTAAGATGACGAAGGATAAAAAGCATATGGCCATTGTGCTGGATGAGTATGGGGGAACAGAGGGAATCCTTACCCATGAAGATGTCATTGAATCCATGATTGGACTTGAAATAGAAGATGAGATGGATCTGGAGAATGACTCACTGGTGGATAAGATCACGGATACAGAAATCATCTGTGATGCAAAAATCACCCTGAGACGTCTGAACACCCTTTTCCATACAAATATCCCGGAGGAAGAAGATGTGCTGGCCGGCTATCTGCTCAAGGAGTTCGACCATTTCCCAGAAGAAGGGGAAACCTTGGAGAAATACAATCTTTCCTTCACAATCACGGAGCTTGACGAACGGAGCATCTCCCAGGTCCGCATTGTGAAAAGAGAAAGGGAAGAAGAAGAATAAAGGGCGGCGAGCCCGGCATACAACTATACTCCTAAAACAAAAGACGAACAATGCACTAAATTAGCAGAGGAAATACACGCAGATTCCTACGGGGAGGAAAGGCCTGGGTGAGACCCTGAAGGTGTACACATGGAGGCCCACCCGTGGAAAGCGAAGTACTTTTCCTAAGCGGCAGGTTTAGCCCTATATATGACATTTCCTCTATAATCCAATAAGAAAATAAGGTTGGTACATAATCAAACTGTTCAACTGATGAGATGGAGGATGCTATGGATCAGCGAAGTTATCATGAACGAAACTAGCTCCTATTCGTAACAACGTAGGTTAATTTGGTAATACTGAATTACTAACCAATGCCAAATCAGAGCTATAATACGAAAGGAGCTATTAATATGAATGATAC
>NZ_JBHRRZ010000031.1:0-22256 GCF_042643265.1 Virgibacillus sediminis
TTAGAATACATATGCACGCAACTCCTATCCTTCTTGTTTCTCGTCAATTCAAGTGTAAAGGATATAGGAGTTTGCGTGTTTTTTTATGCTTAAGTTTTTGGAAACCCCAACATATATTTTAGAGCCATAAAAAAACCTCGGACGAGGCAGCATATGCCAAGTCCGAGTTAAGGTCTACTCATTCACTTCTGTTAATACCGTTTCTGATGTGTAGCCATTTTCTCCTGTTGCTTCCATGGTTTCCTTGACAACTCCCACGCCTGGTGCGAAATACGTGGTGAAGATGGTTTGATTGTCCGTAGTGCTGGAAGTAGTCGTGCTTCTGACTACATAGACATTTTCATAAGTTCCTGCAGGTACGGAAACTGTTTCTGTCGTGGAAATGATTTCTGGCTGTCTGGTATCCCCTTCCCCTTGATTTTCTACGTCCAGGATGGTTTCCGTGGAGTTGATTGCTTCAAAGCTATCCAATTTGCTTGACGTATCTTCCGGGTTGGATTCCTTATAGACCAATTCAATCCGGTCGGAGGTCCAGTTCAAAATCTGCAACTCCACCATATCTCCGAAAGAAATATTCCTTTGCAGATGGTTCTCGTCCTCTGCGACAATATCATAGGTGATTTCGAACTCGTCATCTTGTACAAAGATCTTTGTCATTCCAGGTTCAGGGCGATACTCCTTCATCCCCTGTTCACCACCAGCTTCTTCACCTGCAGCTGTTTCCTCTGAAGAATCCTCATTTACTGTATCTTCTTTGTTCTCTGCCGCTTCTTCATCATTTGATGCTGCGTCTTCCTGGTTGGAGTCCTCATCAGCTGATTCTTGATTGGTCTCGCTCTCGTTATTTTCGGTTTCCTGTTCTTCCTGACCTGTTTCTTCTGTTGTCTCATCTTCTCCTTGATTCTCAGAAGCACTTTCCTTTGACGTATCATTCGAGCAAGCAGCAAGTACAAGTGCAAGCGCAAGGAAAAGCAGCCATATCATTTTCTTCATATATATACCTCCTAATAGTAATCAAGCTTATCCATCGAGGTAGTTCGATGGATAAGCTTGTCATTAAAATACCCAGACTACTTCGTCCGTAGCTGTATGGATTACTTTGGTATTCTTCCATTTTTGTGCGTATTCTATTGCATCATCTTTTGAAAAAGATTCATAAAGCACACCATGTACGGAATGTGTCACAGCATAGGTTGGCTGTAAGTAATTGGACCAGAGAAGCTCTCCTGTCTCCTCATTGACGACTTTCGTATTCAACCAGGCTCCCGCGTAATCAATGGCACCCTCCAGCGTGGAATCGGCATAGAGCTCGCCTTTCGCTGCATGGATTACCTTGAAATTCTTCTCTGTCACTTGATTACTCTGTTTATCTACATCGAGATAGTTCGACCACAGAAGTTCTCCTGTCTCCTCATTGACGACTTTGGTATTCAGCCAATCCTTAGCGTAATTGATGGCGCCTTCCAGCGTAGAATCGGCATAGAGTTCACCTTTTGCCGCATGGATTACCTTGAAGTTTTTCTCTGTCACTTGATTGTTCTCTTTATCTACATCGAGGTAGTTAGACCAGAGAAGCTCTCCTGTCTTCTCGTTGACAACTTTCGTATTCAGCCAGTCTTCCGCGTAACCAATGGCACCTTCCAGCGTGGAATCGGCATAGAGCTCACCTTTTGCCGCATGGATTACCTTGAAGTTCTTCTCTGTCACTTGATTGTTTTCTTTATCTACATCGAGGTAGTTAGACCAGAGAAGCTCTCCGGTATTTGTGTTGACAACTTTCGTATTCAACCAGTCTTCTGCGTATTCTATAGCGCCATTCAAGCTGTAAGCTGTGTACAGTTCCCCCTTGGCTGCATGAATCACGCTGTAGTTTTTACTTAAATAGTTGGACCAGAGAAGCTCATCTGTCTTAGTGTTGACGACTTTCGTGTTCTTCCAGTCTTCTGCATACTGGATGGCTCCTTCCAAGTTGTAGTCGGAATAAAGCTCACCCTTGGCTGCATGGATGACACTGTAGTTTTTACTTAAATAATTGGACCAGAGGATGTTATCTGTTTCATTGTCCAAGATATAGGTATTCTTCCATTTCTTCGCAAAATCCAAAGCCATCTCCTCTGTCGCGAATGGTTCTTCGAGAAGACCTTTGGCTGCATGGTGTACCTCATATCTCGTGTCAATGTTCGTAAATGTTACTTCCTGTCTAGCTTTATCGAATACATAGACGTTATCGCGGGACTTCGCATATGTAAGCGCCGCACCCTCAGTTTCATATATTCGTAGTCTTTCTCCGCTTTCATTGTAGACTTCATAGACATTAAAGTAACTGTCGATGCCCCTCGCGAGAGCTTCTGCTTTCTTCTGCTGATCGGAGGATGACTTGATGTTCCTTTCCTCTGTCGGGTTGGACATATATCCCATTTCCGCCAGTATGGATGGAACCTGTGCATTTCTTGTAACGTATAAGTTATTGGAAACAATGCCCCGTCCCTCAGTAACCGGCGCATAACTCAATACATTGGTATGGACTACTTTGGCCAGCCTTCTGCTTTCCGGAGAATACTTCACCTGCAGTGGATCTGGCGGGTACGAGCTGCTGATACCATCCTTGATATCAAAATAGTAGGTTTCATAACCTCTCATTGCCGGGTTGGATGGCAGCGCATTGTGGTGAATGGAAATAAAGATGGTATTATCCCTGTCCTCTACCATGCCATTTGCAACTTTCATCCGCTCACGCAGGTCAGCTGATGAGGAATAGGAAGAAAAATGCTTGTCCGTCGTCCTCGTCATCTTTACGTTATAACCCTTGTTTACCAGCACGGCTCTAAGCTTCTGACTGATCTCCATGTTGGCATGTTTTTCATAGTAGCCTGTACTGGCTCCCGAGTAACCGGATGTTCCGGTATACCTTCCGCCGTGTCCTGGGTCAATGATGACTGTCTTCTCAGCCATGGCCAGAACGGGAAACCCGAGAATCAGAAAGATTGCAACAGCCGCTAATGTAATTAACTTTCCTTTCATTTATGTCCCTCCTGTGATTTTTTTGTGCGGGGTGTTAGCGACATACACCCGGCGTATAGGAAGCATACAACTACCCATAATTGAGGTAATTCAGTGCGAAATATAATAGTCTCGTAGATTTTGTAGAAATAAGTGGATAATTGTAACCTATCACCGTTCATATGATACCATATTCTACCTCAATTGGTTAGTATTTTTGTAAAAACGACAAAAATTTACCGAAAATGAGCCATGGGTAAGCCAATTTTCGGTAAATAGAACTTCTGTAGCCATATAGATGGATACGCGGATTACTCATTTGCCGCTGTCATTCCCTATTCTTCACTTTAATCTCCTCATTTCCGGTAATGAGGTAATTCAGCTCCTCTTCCGGAATGTCGTTCAGTTCCTTCCGCTTCATGAAGTAGAAGATCAGGCCGAGCACAATCCAGGCGACCAGTGCAATCCGTGACTCGATGCCGAGGAAGGCGGGCGAGCCTGGGATTAGCAGCAGCGCCAGGAAGGTGAGGCTCGCGATCATGCCAAGTAGGGCAAATGCCTTCCTGCCCGGTGCCACGACATGCTTGTCTGGGTCGAAACCTTGCCCCTTATTGCGCTTGAACAGGCTGAACGCCGTATAACAGGTATAGAAGTAGGCGATTGTCACGCCGATGGACGACATATCCACCACCCAGACGAGCGCTTCACGGCCGAACCATGGCGCAATCATCGATACGACGACAGCGAAGATGATGCCGAGGTATGGTGTTTCATATTTCGGGTGCAACTTGGAAAAGGCGCCCGGGATGATTTTTGCTCGGGACATCGCAAACAGCAGCCGGCTGGTCGAGATGATGAAGCCGTTCAGGCCGGTGAAAATTCCCATACTGAGCGCCACCACGAGGAGTACCAGGCCAAATGTGCCGAGCAGCTCCTGGATCGCCACCCCTGTTCCCCATGCATGGCCTTCTGCCACAAGTGCTTCCCATGGCTGGGTCATCGCTGTCGCCAGGATCATCATGCTGTACAGGATTGCTGCAGCCAGAATGGCGAAAATGATCAGGGAGAACGCCTTCTTTGAGGAAAACTTGAACTCCTCCGCGGCTTGCGGCACATTGTCAAATCCGACATAGGCCCACGGCGCAATCGCAACGATGGATATAATTGCCGCAAATGCGGTCGTTTCCGCCGGGAAGTAGGCATCGATGTTGCCGAGCCCCGCACCAGGCTGTGCACCGACCGCCAAGGTGACTGTCACGATACTTGCGATCATCACCAGACAGAAATAAAACTGCACGCGGCCGGTGATGCTTGCCCCGCGGATGTTCATGAAACCGAAGAATCCGAGCAGGATGGCAGCAATAAGAATTTCCATTCCATATACTTCCCAGCCCGCAATCTCATAAAGATACAAGTTTTCTATTACTGCAGGAAACACAAATTTTATCATTAATGCAAACGCCGAGGCATTCAATGCCACAATACATATGTAGCCAAGTGTCAGAAACCACCCGCTCACAAAGGCATGTGTCCGCCCAAGGCTGATAAACGCATAGGCAAACTCACCCCCGGAAACCGGGAAGCTTTTAATCAAGAACCCGTAACTCACCGCAATCAGCATCATCAACAGCGCACCAATCAGGAAACCGATGATAACGCCCGCCGGACCGGCTGTCGCCATCCAGTTGGTCGGCTGCACAAACGCACCCCAACCAATCGATGAACCCAGCGCGATCGCCCAGACCCACTGCGGCTTCAGGGATTTTTTTAATGTCGTTCTTTTCTCCATGTATGAAATCTCCTTTTTATTAATCCCAGACTTAGTATGTACATCTGTGACTTGAGGATTCTTAAATTATACCAATGATTATGTGATCAGCGCGAACGACCTCTTTTGCTTGATGTGGGAGGGATTTTGTCTAAAAAGCGCGAATTGGCGCCTGATATGAAAGGTGCGGGAAAATATGCGCAGATTTGGGGGAGAATGGGGGGAGAGGTGGATTTGGGGATGGGGAGTGTTGTCTGGATGCGGTTGTTTGGTGCGGTGCTGGGTCCGAGTGTGGTGGGGCGGGGCCCGAGTGAGTGGGTGACGCCTAAGTGCGGTGATCCGGGGCCCGAGTTGGAGTGGGTGACGCCTAAGTGCGGTGATCCGGGGCCCGAGTGAGTGGTCGTGAGGCCCGAGTGCAGTGGGTCGGGGCCCGAGTTGCGATGGGTGGCGCCCGAGTGAGTGGTGATCGCGCCCGAGTTGCGGTGGGTGACGCCCGAGTGCAGTGGGTCGGGGCCCGAGTGCGGAGTGGTGGCGCCCGAGTGAGCGGGGTTAACGCTCGAGCGCGGTGGGGCGGGGCCCGAGTCTAACCCGCCCCCCTTGAGTTTATTATTTCTTCCCTCCGGAAATAATCATTACATAAGCATTAAGAAGGGATGATGTATAATGAGTAACCGTTTTGATGATAAAGTCGTATTAATTACAGGTGGGGCATCCGGCCTAGGACAGGCTGCAGCTTTCCAGGTTGCTAAAGAGGGCGCAAAGCTCTCCTTGGTAGACCTTAATAGTGATTCACTAGAGGAAACAAAGGAATTAATTAGAAAAGAAGCTCCTGAAGCAGAGGTACTCTTGATTACTGCCGATGTTTCAAAAGAAGAAGATGTAAAAAATTATGTGAAGCAAACAACAGACCGTTTTGGGAAAATCGATGGGTTCTTTAATAATGCTGGAATCGAAGGCAAACAGAATCCTACAGAAGATTACGGCTCGGATGAGTTCAACAAAGTGGTCGGCATTAACCTCAATGGTGTGTTTTATGGAATGAAATACGTGCTGGAAGTAATGAAAAAACAAGGTTCTGGAGCGATAGTCAATACCGCTTCTGTCGGAGGTATCCGGGGTGTCGGGAACCAGTCCGGATATGCAGCCAGCAAGCATGGCGTTGTCGGATTGACCAGAAACTCTGGAATTGAATACGGTCAATATGGTATCAGCATCAAGGCCATTGCCCCAGGTGCTATTATGACACCGATGGTAGAAAATTCCCTGAAGCAAATGGGCGGAGACAATTGGGAAGAAGCAGGAAAGGAATTTGTCAGTGTCAACCCGATGAAACGGTTTGGTAAGCCGGAAGAAGTCGGAAGCCTTGTATCATTCTTGTTATCGGATGAAGCTGCTTTCATCAATGCAGCAGTTATTCCGATAGATGGCGGCCAATCGTATAAATATTAATAGAAGTGCTTTAATATAAGCGCATTGAAGACGGCGGCCTTCCCAGCGGTATCTGCTCGGGCAACATGAGGCTGCACTCGGGCCGCGCAGCCTCCCTAACCAAAGAAAGAGCCGGCATCCCTAAGGTACCGGCTCTTTCACTTATATTATTTTCTTTTGCTTTTACCTGCTTTTCCTTTTGACCCCATGATTACTTCTTCTGACACATTGCCTGCGTAATCCGTTGCCACGACTTTTACCGACTGGCTTGGGTGGATGCCGGTCAATGTATGTTCGGCGTCATCGCCTGATAACGGCTCATCCAGTGCGGAGTCACCATCGACGATCACATCCCAGGAGGCGATTCCGCTTCCGCCGTTGTCCTCCACTCCCACGCTCAGTTCACCCTGTTCGTGGTTGATTTTTGCTTCCACAACAGGTGCGGTGGTATCGAGAATCACTGGCAGCTGGATCTGCTGCGACTCTGCTCCTTCATAGTGGATCACTGCTTCGGCCTGCAGGTAGTACTGGCCTTCTGGTGCCTTTTCCCCATTAATGGTTCCGTCCCAGAGGTAGTCCTCGGACAGGTAGTATGGCGGGAACAACCCGCTGTCATAGTAGTTCTTTGGCATAAATTCTTCTTCCGCGAATATTTCGACCGAGTTCCCCTCCGCATCGAGCACCTCGAAGGTTATCTCAGCGGCATTCCGCAATAGGGAGAAGATCATGCCAGCGTCATCCTGTATGCCATCATTATTAGGAGAGAAGGCGATTTTTTCTGGCTCTACTGCCCCGGTGGTGAGATTTTCACCGAGAAAGCCGTATTGACCTTCGCCCATATTGGAAATGACGCCGGTCATGCCGTAATAGCTCATTGGATCCCATACCGGGGTGTCAAAAATCGGTGCGGCATCCCATCCCCCTTTGAAGCCGACATATGGAACGGTCAGCTGTGGATGTTTGTCTGTCGGGTCTGTCAGTGTGACAAAGCCTTCAAGCCAATAGCCGTTGGTGAAATGCTGCTTTACCGATTCATCCCACTCGCTGACATCAATGGTTACGGTGAAGGTTGCTGATCCATTAGCGGGCACTTCTATCTTATTGGAGGCTTTCCCGTCAACAGTCGCCGCTCCTTCCAATTCATAGGCACCAAACAAGTTAGGCGCTGTTATCATGAATGCTCCTGTATTTACCGGAGTGTCTGTCTGGGCATTTGCTTCGACTTCATACTTCACTTTTTTGTCGGAGAAGTTTTCTGCGGTCAGTTCAAAGCTTACCTCATTCTCCGTTACCTCTTTCAATGCAACTTTTGCTTCATTCGTGTTCGTGTCTGTTACCACCACCGGCGTGGACAGGGCGGCATGCAACTGCATGAGTCCTGCTCCCTGGCGGCGCGGCGACACTTTTGCCCCTTGGAAGTCCACCGGCTCGGAGGTGTTCATCATGAGATTTTTGGCCAATTTGACGCGGTCCGCCCCGTCATAGCCGAATTCCTCATCCATCCGCTCCAGCACGAGCGCTCCGCCGCCGGAGACATGTGGCGCCGCCATGGAGGTTCCGCTCATCAGGCCGTACTCATTATCATTCAATGTCGAATAGATTTGCCCGCCCGGTGCCGTGATTTCTGGCTTGAAATCTAACTCAGGCGTCAGCCCCCACGAGGTGAAGGCACTCATCTGGCCTGCCTCCGGATTGGCGATGGTAGTCTTTTCCCCTGAAAAATTAATGGAAACTTCTTGGCCGTTCTGGAGCGCCTCTGCCAGCTTGTCTCCATCACTCTTTTGCATGAACAGCTGGGGGATGGTTATGGCTGGATCTGTCGCCATGTTGACCATGCCGTCAACATTATTATAAATAATTACCCCAGCCGCTCCGGCCACCTGTGCATTCAGGGCTTTTTCCGTAAATGGCAGTTCGCCGCGCTGGATCAGTGCGTATTTTCCTTCCAACTCTTTGCCTTCAAAATCTTCTGGAAAGCCAAGTCCCGCTTCGACTAGGCCGAATGATTTCTGTTCGACATCATTGGGATGTGTACTGCCTGCGGAGAGGAATGCTGCCTGTTCCACAGTGCCGTCGATCGCGAGTTCCAGGGCATCCACTTGCATATGGCTGTTTTCAAAGGATGCCACCTGCAGGGAATCCTTCGCGACACCCGGCGAGCCGCTCACACCGTAGTCCGGATTGGATGCATATGGATAGAAGAATCCGTCTCCGAACAGGGCGGAGTTTCCGGCAGAGATAGACATCAGGACACCATTATCCACAGCCCGGCTGACCGCCTGCTGCTCCGGTGACTCCTCGCTTACGAAGCCGGACGGCGAGCCGAGGCTCATGTTCAGCACATCCGCTCCCAGCTTGATCGCGTCATCAATCGCTTTGATGTAGATGTCGCCATAGGTGGACTGGAACTCCGGATCATTGCCGAACACCTTCAGTGCCAGCAGCTGGGCTTCTGGTGCGACCCCTTTAATGCCGCCACTGTCTGTATCCCCGTTCGCCCCTACCGTCCCGGCAACATGCATGCCATGATAGGATGCTTCCGCATGAATTTCGCGGATTTCGTTATTATCATCCATATAATTGTAGCCGTATGGAACTTTTTCCGAATAGAACTGCCCCGGCAGCCCCTCTTCCTCGACCGTCTCCTGGACAAACTCCTTGGTGAGCTCGGCCGTCTGGTGGTCGGAAAGTACCATATCGCGGTGGCTTGGATCGATGCCGGTATCAATGATTCCGACCACCATGCCTTCACCTGTATGGCCATAGGTGCGCCATGCTTCCTGCGCCTCGACCAGCTCCTTGCTGTAGGCCATATCCGGCTCGGCAATCGGACGTTCATAGGTATTCACCATGTGTACGGCCTTGACCTCCGGAATCTCCTCGATCTTCTCGATATCTTGGCGCTTCACTTGGGCGCTGAAACCATTGACGATAGCAGAGAATTCCTCCTCGAATTTCACCCATAGCCCCTTTGCCTGCATTTCATCCTTTACATTTTGCTGTACAGCCTCCGCTGCACGCTCCAAGCCGGTCTTTTTAGGCTTGTCCATATCTTTATAGCGGACACCTTCCCTAGTCGCCTCTTCGACCGGCGCCTCCCCTTCCATTTCCACAATGACCCTTACTTCCTGATCTGGATTTGTTTCCCTTAACTCATCCTTACCTATCGTCGGCTTCTGTTCGTTCAACTGCGGCAGCTGTCCCAGCGCACTTGCAATGGAAACATTCCCCAGCACCAGCAGCACCGCCATCACTATGACGGCAATCTTCTTCCCCATTTTCTTCCCCCCTAGAAATTAATCATTCATGTACAGCCTTGTTTCCGATCCCCCTCACACAAGCTGTCTTTACAAAATATTCAGATATCATTAATCCTATAAAATACTAGAACAATCTGCTAGAGTCGAAAGTCCCGGGTTTCAGGAAAAATTTGTAAATTTATGGGATGCTGGCGCCCGAGTTGCAGTGCATGCAGCCATATTAAAACCCGGACCAGTGTTGCATGTGGTCCGGGTACATAAATCTATTTATCTGCTTTTGCCTTTTTCCATTTTCCGCAATACTTTCCGCAGGCGGTCGACGACGGGGCGTTTGCCGCCCATGACGACGCCGGCGAGTTCGGCGAAAATATGGAGAAGGGACAAGAACAGGAGCATGACAACCAGGACGGTGGTCATGCTGGCGCTGGACAGCAGGATGGCCAGCAAGCCGAACAGGGCGCTGAAGCCGTAGATGATCAGCACGGTTTTCCGGTGGCTGTATCCGTTGGCAATCAGCTGGTAATGCAGGTGGCGCTTGTCGGCGCTCATGATGTTCTGGCCATGGTAGGCACGGCGGAACATGGCCTGCAGGGTGTCGAAAATCGGCACGGCCAGGATGATCAGTGGGACGATGAAGCCGAATAATGTGACTTCCTTGAACAGCCCCTGGATGGAAACGACGGCGATCATAAACCCTAAAAAGTTGGAACCCGTGTCCCCCATGTATATCGAGGCCGGGAAAAAGTTATGATATAGGAAGCCTAGATTTGCACCGATCAATGCAATCGACAGGATGGTCACTAATGCCTGCCCGTCTATCAGCGACATGACAAAGATGGTAATCAGGGCGATGGTCGAGACCCCTGTCGCAAGACCGTCGAGGCCGTCGATCAAATTGATGGCATTGGTGATGCCGACAATCCAAAATACCGTGATCATCACACTGAAAAAGCCGAGCTCCACCCGCCCAAATACCGGCAGGGTCAAGTATTCGATGATCAAGCCGGAGGAAATCAGAAATGATGCACCAATCAGCTGTCCGGTCAGCTTGATGACCGGCCTCAGGGTGAAGCGGTCATCAAGGAATCCGGTGATGACGATCGCCAGCGCCCCGAGCAGGATCTCGGGCAGATGCTCATGGGACGGCTGGAGGTAAAGGGCGCCAAGGAAGGCACCGGCAAAGATGGCAAGCCCGCCGATCCGCGGAATCGGCTTCTGATCCTTTTTCCGGTAATCGGGTTTGTCCACCGCGCCGATAACTACGGCAAATTTATTGACAACATAGGTCAGAAGCAGGGTGGCAATCAGCGATATCAGGAATGCAATTGCTAAATCCATGTAAGTAAACATAATTTTCTCCAATCGTAATCGTACATTTCAATCTATCTTGATGATTATACCAAATATGCTAGAGTTCGACAAAACTATTGTTGCCCTCTCCCCCGTCACAACGTATAGTATTATAATAGATGAAATTTACATAAGCTGGTGGAAGGAGGCGGGCATATCATGAACAATCAACCAGAAAAGATCTGCATGCTGGCAGGCAAGATCATGTTGGAGAGCGGGGCGGAGACACATCGGGTCGAGGATACGATGAACCGGATGGCCGCCGCCTGCGGGCTGGAGAGTGCCCACAGCCTTGCCATGCCGACAGGGATCTATTTTTCCAGTGGAGCAGCGGAAATCACTAATTTCATGCGGATCACCAGCCGCGCGACAGCAGACCTGGATACCATCGATCAAGTGAACACCGTCTCGAGGCAACTGACCGCCGGAGAACTGGACATAGAGGATGCCGGCAATAGGTTGAAAAAGATAGATAAGCACCGGGTCGCCTATAAGGAATGGATCCAGGTCATCGCGGCCGCTTTTGTGAGCGGGAGCTTCACCATCATGTTCGGTGGCACCTGGCCGGATTTCCTCCCGGCCTTCATTGCCGGCGGCGGAGGTTATGCGGGGATGCTCGTATTTGACCGGTTTCTTGACATCACTTTCCTCTCCGAATTCTTCGGCTCCTTCGTGCTCGGGCTGCTTGCGGTGATATTTGTAAATACCGGCTTTGGTGTCCATCTGGACGACATCATTATCGGGGCCGTCATGCCGCTCGTGCCGGGGCTGCATATCACCAATGCGACGAGGGATCTTTTGGCGGGGCACCTTGTCGCCGGCGTGTCGAAAGGTGTCGAGGCGATGATCACCGCCTTTGCCATCGGAGCCGGAGTAGCCGTGGTGGTCGGGTTTCTTTAAAAGCCATGGCTGCCGTTTAGACGTGTCCAGTAGGGGCAGCTACGCACTGTCGTGAGGCCAGAGCATTCCCATCGGATTACCCGTTCAGGGAATCTCGGAAAATCTCTCTTTTAAAGCTGTATAGGGGCCTGCCTGCTCACAAATGCTATAACGCTTAGAATTTTATACTTTCTTACTCAACAAGGGGGAAGTGACATGATGATACTATCACAGCTGGCAACCAGCTTTGTAGCGGCTGCCGGCTTCGGGATTCTGTTCAATGCACCGAAAAAATCACTGATCCAGTGCGGGTTCGCCGGCATGGCCGGATGGATTCTCTATTACCTCCTGGTCCAGCAGGGGATGGATGCTGTGCCTGCGACCATTTTCGGTGCGATGCTCGTAGCTGTCGTTACGCAGGTTTTCGCCAAAGTCTATAAGACGCCGATCATCGTCTTCCATGTCTCCGGCGTGATCCCGCTGGTTCCTGGCGGTGTTGCTTATGATGCGATGCGGAATTTCGTGGAAAATGACTATACGGCCGCTGTCCAGCTGTCCGCCCAGGTGATGCTACTGGCTGGCGGCATTGCGATTGGCCTGATGTTTTCCGAAGTGGTCAATCAAAGCATCCGCAAAATTCCGTTAAAAAGACGCGCAAAATAAAAAATTTAGTTTCAACGTTTGATTTAAATGCCGAACAGCTATACAATTAACTATTATCTGAAAAGAATTGAGGGGATTATATTGACTGACCAACAACGACCGAAAAGTGTAATTGTCATATTCGGGGCAACGGGAGATCTAGCCAAGCGAAAACTATTCCCTTCCATTTACCGACTTTACCAGAATGGAAAGATCAGTGAGGATTTTGCCGTCATAGGGCTTGCTAGAAGACCCTGGACGAATGATACATTCCGTGAAAATGTGGAAATTTCCATTGAGGAGACAGTCTCTCCTGCAACGGACCTGGAGGAATTCTCTTCCCACTTCTACTATCAATCCTTTGATGTAACGGAACCATCCTCCTACAACGGCCTCAACGAACTGTTGAATGAATTGGAAGGTACATATCAGACAGAAGGAAACCGGATTTTCTACTTGGCAATGGCTCCCGAATATTTTGGAAGCATCGCCAACAACCTAAGGAAATACGGACTGAAGGAAACCGAGGGCTGGACACGCCTGGTCATCGAGAAGCCATTCGGCCATGACCTCAAAAGTGCCAAGGAACTGAACAACCAGATCCGCGAAGCCTTCAATGAGGACCAGATTTACCGGATCGACCATTACCTCGGCAAGGAAATGGTGCAGAATATCGAAGTCATCCGGTTTGCGAACGGGATTTTTGAACATCTTTGGAATAATCGGTTCATCTCCAATATCCAGATCACATCCAGTGAATCACTTGGTGTCGAAGAACGGGCACGCTACTATGACCATTCCGGTGCAGCCAGGGATATGGTGCAGAACCATATGCTGCAGATGGTTGCCCTGCTCGCCATGGAGCCGCCGATCAACCTGACAACCGACGAAATCCGGTCGGAGAAAATCAAGGTGCTGCGCGCCCTGCGAAATTTGACAGAAGATGAAGTTGATGAAAACTTTGTCCGCGGACAATATGGACCAGGCGTCATTCGCCGCCGGAATGTCAATGGCTACCGGGAAGAAGCAGAGGAGCTCGCCTATTCACAGACGGAAACCTTTGTGGCCGGGAAAGTCATGATCGACAACTACCGCTGGGCCGGTGTTCCATTCTACATCCGGACAGGCAAGCGCCTTGCTGAAAAAGCGACCCATATCGTCGTGGAGTTCAAGGATATTCCGATGAACCTCTATTACGAAGATCAGAAGAAGAATCCGAACCTGCTGGTGATCAGCATCCAGCCGAATGAAGGGATCACCCTGTTCCTGAACGCGAAAAAATCCGGCCATGGCTCTGCTGCCCAGCCGATCCAGCTTTCCTACAACAATGAAGGCGTAAACGGCATCAATACACCGGAAGCCTATGAAAAATTGTTGTTCGACTGCATGCAAGGAGATACCACCAACTTTACCCACTGGGATGAAGTGGCAAACTCTTGGGAATACATCGATTCCATTCTGGAAACGTGGGCGAACCGGGAACCGGACTTCCCTAACTACAACTCCGGCTCGATGGGGCCAGACGAAGCAGACAAGCTGCTGGAGAAAGACGGATTCCATTGGTGGCCGATCACCGATGTTATTAAGTAAGGAGGAATTTCGCAATGAAAATGTATGATGTATCAGCGGAAATCTATGAAGGGATGCCCGTGTACAAAAACAAGGAAGAAAAGCAGCCGAAGATCAGCACCGTGACCAATGGCCATGTGACCGAATCACGGATCGACCTGGACCTGCATACCGGCACCCATGTCGACTCCCCATTACATATGATTAATGAGGGAGAAACGATGGAAACCATTAACATCGAGGACCTTGTCGGCAAGGTGAAGCTGTTCGACGTCACCCATGTCGAGGACCGTATCACCAAAGAGGATATCGAAGGTTTCCCGATCGACCGTGGCGATTTCATCCTGTTCAAAACGAAAAATTCTCAGGAGGATGCATTTAATTTCGAATTTATCTTCGTCGCAGCCGATGCAGCAGAATACCTGGCTGAGATCGGCATCAAAGGGGTCGGCATCGACGGACTCGGCATCGAGCGCAGCCAGCCTGAGCACCCGACACACCGCACCCTGTTCGAAAACCGGGTCATCATCGCGGAAGGGCTTCGCCTCCTGGACGTACCCGAAGGCGAATACTTCATGGTCGCAGCGCCGCTCCGCATCAAAGGCACCGACGCCTCCCCGGCCCGTGTGCTGCTGTTTGAAGGAGTCAGCATCACTTAATATGGATCACTAAATGAAAACGAAGGCCTAATGTGGCCTTCGTTTTTTTTGCTTATATATAGTGTGGCGCTTGAGTTGTGGCGGGTGCGGCCCGAGTGTGGTGGGGCGGCGCCCGAGTTGAAGTGCGTACGGCCCAAGTGTGGTGGTACGGCACCCGAGTTGTGGTGGGTGCGGCCCGAGTACCAAGGTCGGGCGCCTGAGTAATGAGCCGCACCACTTTCATCTAATCTTTGGAATAGATTTCTTTTAATAAATCCCTCTTCTTCTATCCGGCAGTGCTAGTGTAATAAACAGGACGATAGCTGTCAGGATGTGCATAATCATACCGAGCAGCGGGATCCAGGCGATAAGTGAAGTAATGATACCGAGTACACTTCCGCCATATGCGCCACCGTCCTTTCTTGTCAGTACCAGTGTAATTATATGGAGAACCAACATCACGAGCAGCGGCAGCCAGGCATTACTGATGATATAGATTCCGCCAATGATGGGAATCCCAAGTAATGCTTCAAATATCCCAGTTATCAATCTCATGATTTTTGATATCGACATATTATCGCCTCCGTACATTGCAGCTTCTTGATTTCCCTTCTATATTTCCCGATTAGGTTCCAGCTAACACATGAAAACTGGCAGTATCACCAATCAAACTTCAGACTGGTGAAATTACTTCATTTCCCGGGAAATATCGACAATAACTCCCTAATGTTTTCCGCACGCAAAAACGGAGGAAGAAACATAGTCTCCCTCCTCCGTTCTTTTGGTAGAATTCTATTTTAGTGCATCCGGCAATATCGTCAAATCAACGCCCCATAGGATTGGCAGCCAGAAGGTGACCGCGACGACAATCAGAATGATCGAGACAATGTTCAGCCAGAAGCCGTTTCGTACCATTTCGATGATTTTCAGCTTGCCTGTCCCGAAGATGATGGCGTTCGGCGGTGTCCCGACCGGGAGCATGAAGGCATTGTTGGCCGCCATGGCACATGGTACCATCAAAGCATATGGGTGAACGTTCAACGCCACAGCGAGAGAAGCCACCACCGGCAGAATCATGGTTCCTGTGGCAGTGTTCGACGTAATCTCCGTCAGGAACATGACAAGTGTCGTGGACACCAAAATAATCAGCATGAAATTGATGCCCTCGAGAATGGTCAGCTGATCACCGATCCAGTTGGACAGCCCTGTCTCGCTGAATCCGGCGGCAATTGCCAAACCGCCACCAAAAAGCAGCAATATTCCCCATGGGATATTTTTGGAGTCCTCCCATTCGAGTATTTTGGTTCCATGTCCCTTTGACGCGGGAATCAGGAAAAGGAGTACCGTTGCAGTGACGGCGATCATCCCGTCGTTGAGTCCGGGAATTGGCAGGAACTCCTCCCAGATGAATGTCCTCGTGATCCACATGAAGGCGGCAAACAGAAAGACAGCAAGCACTGCTTTTTCCTCGTACCTGATTGTTCCAAGGGCCTCCCTTTCACTTTGGATCAGTTCACGGCCTCCAGGAAGGCTCTTCAGCTTGATTGGGTAAACCATGCGGGTCAGATAGAACCATACAGCAAAAATAAGGATAAATACAATCGGTGCCCCAAACATCATCCAGTCTAGAAAGGAAATCTCTATACCGAATAACTGATTCACCTGGCCGGCGAGAATGATATTCGGCGGTGTCCCGATCAATGTCCCAAGTCCGCCGAGGGTACCACCATAGCCGACCCCGAATATGATTGCTTTTTCAAATTTCTTTAGCTCGCCCTGCTGCTCTTCCCCTTTCATGGACTCACTCACCTGGTAGACGATCGCCAGGCCGATGGGAATCATCATCATGACAGAGGCGGTGTTGGATACCCACATAGAGAGAAAGCCAGTTGCCACCATGAACCCGAGAATAATCCGGTTGGTGCTCGTTCCGATCATATGGATAATGCCAAGGGCCATCCGCTGGTGAAGATTCCATTTTTCCATGGCGGTGGCGATGAAGAACCCGCCAAGAAATAGAAAGATGATATTATCCCCATAGGAAGAAACAACCGTATCACTGTCTAGCGCCCCGAGCACCGGCAGCAGAATAATCGGCAGCAAGGATGTCGCCGGGATGGGAATGGCCTCGGAAATCCACCAGGTAGCAATCCAGAGTGTCGAGGCCAGCACCCCACGTGCCTCGTAACTTAAGCCATCCGGCGTAAAAAACAGCATCGTCATGATGAACAGTACCGGCCCAAGAATCAGCCCGATCAGCTGGCCTTTGGAGTATGCCTGCTTCGGACCACCCCCGCCACCATCATCTCCTCCGTTCGGCGATCCGTTAGAGGCCAATGCCTTATTCTGATCCGCCGCCTTCTTCTCCCCCTCCTTGTCTGCCGTCCTCAATTGGGAAAAAGTAAGCAGCTGCTTCGTTCTGTCATGGGATTCCCATAGGCCCTTCCACAGCATCCCCATTGTTCCATTAGACATAACTCTCATCCATCCTTTCTATGTCAGCGCTTTCCATTAAACATATATGAAACAACTTTCTATGTAAAAAAATTGTTTCCCCTATGATACAATTTTTTCCAATCTTCGACAAATCAAATATATCAAAAAATACGGAAGAGAGCATGAGGAAATTAGACTAGAGAGTTGGCTGGGGAGTTAGTGTGGGGGCCGAGTGCAGTCCATCCCACTCGGGCCACACCACCCATCAATCAAAAAAACTCCCCGCCAATGCGAGGAGTTTCATCTATCCATCTATGCTTCCTTTTTCTTCCTTCTGATCACTTTCCTAGTCAGGTCGTCAAACAAGGTATAGACAACAGGTACAAAGAAGATGGTAAACAGGGAGGAGACGCCGAGGCCGAAGATGAGCGTAACTGCTAGCGGCTGCTGGAGTTCGGCTCCTTCTCCAATGCCGATGGCCAGCGGCACCATTGCGAGGATGGTGGTCAGGGTGGTCATCAGGATTGGGCGCAGTCGGCTGCGGCCGGCTTCGGTGATGGCTTCCCTTCTGTCCATACCGTTTCTTCGTAATATATTGATATAGTCGACCAGCACGATCGAGTTGTTCACCACGATACCGGCGAGCATGATGATGCCGATGAAGGCAACGATGCTGAGCGGCAGCCCTGTGACAAGGAATCCTAGGATGACACCGATCACCGTTGTCGGCAGGGCGAACATGATGATGAACGGGAACAGGAAGTTCTCGAACTGGATCGCCATGACGGCGTAAACCAGGAAGATTGAGAACACCAGGGCGATGGCCAGGTCTGTGAAGGATTCACTCATATCCTGTGCCTGACCGCCGATGGAGTAGTCATAGCCTTCCGGGAAGGTCATGCCATCGAGTGTTGTTTCCACATCTTCAACGACGCTTCCAAGGTCACGCCCCTCCACTTCACTGGAGATGTTTATTTGTGGCTGCTGGTTCTCCCTTGTCAGGGTGACCGGGCCGTTTTCCTGGTCGAGGTCGGCTACCTCACTGAGCGGTACGGCTGCCCCTGTAGGAGCCTGGACCTGCATATTTTCCACATCTTTGATCGTTTCCCGGGCATCTTCTGGGTAGATCAGACTGACATCCATTTCCTGTCCGGCCTCGCGGTATTGGGTCACTACTTGACCGGTGAACCGCATCTGAATCTGGCCAAGGATTTGCTGCTGATTCAGCCCGTACATGGCGGCACGGCTGTTATCGACGTTGATGGCCATTTGCGGCACAGCATCTGAAGCGCCTGAGTTGGGATTGAATACGCCATCCACTTGGGAAATCTCTTCCACGATGTCTGCGGAGATATCGCGGAGGACCTCATGCTCTGGCCCGCTTACCTGGATTTGGAGCGGATCGCCCATTTCCATGCTGTCCATCGCGCTGACGGTGATATCTGCTCCCGGGATGCCGGCAAGTGCCTCATCCAGTTCGACGACAAAGTCACTTGTGGTCACTTCCCGCTCTGCAGCCGGCACCAGCTGCATCGTATAGGTGGCTGTGTTCGGCCCGGAGCCGGTCATAGGATCCCCGCCGGCAAGCACATAGCTTGTTTCGATGGTATCTGCATATTCATCGAGCCGCTTATTGACCTCGCCAACTACTTCCTCCGTCTCTTCCAGGGTACTGCCTGGCGCCGTTTCAGCGGTGATCTGCAACTGCCCCTGGTCGGAGGATGGGATGAACTCCGCACCGATCAGCGGGGTGAGCGCGATACTGCCGACCAATGCCAAAATTGTCAGTGTCACAGATGTCTTGCGGTGGCCAAGCACCCATTCCAGACCGCCCTGGTATCGATCGGCCAGCCAGCCGAGGAAGCGGTCGAACCAATAACGGCGTCCGTTGTCCTCCATTGCTTTTGCCAAAAGCTTGGATGAAAGCATTGGCACCAGCGTGATGGCCACTACCAGCGAGGCGATCAAGGAGAACGAGACAGCCAGCGCAAGTGGTGTGAACATGTCGGAAGCGATTCCTTCCACATAAATGATCGGCAGGAACACGACAAGGGTAGTGGTCGTGGACGCGATAACTGCCGGCGCCAATTCCGAAGCACCTTTTGTCGCGGAATCAAACAAGCTGTATCCGCGCTTGCGGTAGGAATAGATATGCTCCAGGATGACGATCGAACTGTCAACCATCATACCGAGACCAAGCGCCAGCCCGCCCAATGTCAGGATGTTCAGCGTCTGTCCGGTGAAATAAAGCAGGGCAAATGCGGAAATGATCGCAATCGGGATCGATATGCCGATGACCAATGTTGCCCGGATGCTCTTCAGGAACAGCAGCAGTACAAAGGCAGAGATGATTCCACCGATGATTATGTTCAGAAGGACGGAATCAATCGACATCTGAATATATTCGGACGTATCAATCACGACCTCCAGCCCCATGCTTTCCGGCAGCTCTTCCCTTAGATCGGCGATGCCGTCGTTGACATTACCGGCGATTTCGACGGTATTGGCATCCGTCTGTTTCAAGACGGAGAGCACTACGGCCGGCTCCCCGTTTACGAGAGTCATATCGGTTGTTTCTTTATAGGTATCATTCACTTCTGCGATATCTTCTACTTTGACGGTGGCCCCCGTCTCGGTTTGAACAAACGTTTGTTCAATATCTTCGAGGGATTCAAATTCCCCTGTCAGCCTGAGCTGCAGGTCTTGATCCCCTTTTTCCACGGTACCGACAGATGCAGACATATTGGAACCGCTCAAGGAATCGGAAACCGCCTGGGCAGTGACGCCATATTGCTGCATGGCCGCCTCATCGAGCACGACCTGTACTTCTCTTTCTTTTCCGCCCTCGACGGTAACGGAGGCAACTCCCGGCTGCCGCTCCAAATACGGAACAATATCATCGTCCGCTTTCTCGGTCAGGGCTGACGCCTCCTGGCCAGTCAAGCCGACCCACATGACCGGCATCTGATCCGGGCTGAACCGGAGGATGCTCGGGTCGCCGGCCTGATCCGGCAGCATGGCTTTTATACGATCAATGCTTTCCCGAATGTCCAGGAGCGCCTGGTCGATATCTGTTCCGTTCTGGAACATGATCAGGACCAGGGAATTACCGGCCTGTGACTGGGACTGGATGGTGTCAATCCCTTCTATGGAACTGACCGCCGACTCGATCGGCTGGCTGATCAGGTTATCGACATCTTCGGGCGCCGCTTCCTGATAACTCGTTGCCACCACCGCTACCGGCAGATCGATTTTCGGAAACAGGTCAATGGTGAGGCTTCGTACGGAAACCAGCCCGAGTGCGATAATGGCAAGGACAATCATGATGACGCCGACTGGACGTTTGACGGATGTATTTACGATTTTCACGATTTATTCCCCTTCCACTACTTCTACGGTATCGTCATCTGAAAGGTTCGACTGTCCCGTCACAACCACTTCATCGCCCGGCTCGACCTCTCCTTCAATCGCTGCCTCCTCTGTCTGTACCTCGACCGCAGTAACCTCTTTCTTTAAAGCACGGTCATCTTCCACCACATAGACATACGTGTTGCCATCTTCCTCCACCAGCCCAGCGGTCGGAATGATCAAGGCATCTTCCACCAAGGTCTCTGGAATAGTCAGCTCTACAATCATACCTGGCAGAAATTGGCCTTCCTCGTTCGTGATAACTGCTTCCACTGGATAAAGACCTGTGTCATCCGGCATGGAGCGGATTGTGGTTACTTCAGCTTCGTATTCCTCCCCTTCCACTTCCGCCTTCAGTGTGTCTCCTACAGAAAGCAGGCTCCTTACCTGGGCGGTCACCGTGGATTCCACCGTCATTTCACTCATGTCGGCAATGACAGCAAGCGGTTCTTCCGTTGATGCCATATCCCCTTCCTCAACGGACAGGTTCATTACTTCTCCGTCACGAGGGGCGCGGATATTCTGGGTGCCGGCCTGTGTTACCACCGTAGCAAGCAGGTCATCTTCTTCCACTTGATCCCCCTCGGAGACCTCCAATGTGTCGACTTCCCCTGCCGCCTGTAGCATGACCGGTGCAGACTCAGACGGTGACATCCTTCCCGACACCAATCTGTCCACGATTAAATTTCCTTCTTCCACCTCAGCGGTCTCTACCGCCACGGCTGATTCTTCTTCTGTTTCATTTTCAGCGGAATCCTCTTCCGTACATGCGGCAAGCAAAGCAATCAGCAAAACTGCCACGATGCCGAACAACCATTTTTTCATCATTCTGCTCCTCTCCGGACTTTTCTTAATCCAATAGCTCTATATTCCATAATGCTGCGAGCTTCCTGCATTCTTCCTGTACTTCCGGGTAGCGGCTGAAGTGGGAAAACAGCCCTTGGATGACCACGTGGTTCGGTGCATCTGATCCTGCCTCCTGCTCCATCGCCTTCAGCGCCTCCAGCAGCTGGCTGCGCTTTTGCTCCGGTATGGCAAGGGAATTCACTTTCCCACGGAAGACCTCCAAAATTTCTTCCATCGTTTGGGATGATTGCGGCGGATCGAACCGGTAACCGGCAGGGAAACTTTCCAAGGTAATCAGCGGAGCCTCTTCTCCGGCGACCACCCCCCGCACCAGACTATCCATTCTATTCAGGACGAATGCCCCGAGCCGCTCTTTGTCTATCTCGATATCCTCAAGCACGACCCACTTCATATAGCCATGTAATATGCCTTCCATCTGGATTACCAGATCGGCCAGATATGCTTCCACCTGATCACCATAAATAGTGAGGATGTTATCCCGCATCCAGATGAAGCTCTCCCGCTTGGATGTTTCTGCCAGCTTGTCGGTATTTTCGCCGATGGAGATATGCTCCTGAAAATACATGATAATGATTTCTTTATATTTATCCACACAACTCAGCAGGAAATTGATCTGACGTTCCACCTGTTTCCTTGGCGAATGGTCTTCCATGTTTATCTGCCTGAACTCCCGGTAGATCAGATCATGGAAATAGCCGTATGCCGTTGTTACAAAGTCTTCCTTTGATTGGAAATAGATATAGAAAGTTCCTTTGGAGACGCCTGCCTCCTCGGAGATTTCCTGGATGGAGGTGGAATGGTACCCTTTAGCGGCAACCAGCTTCATTCCCGCTTCTATTAACTTCCTTTTCTTCTCATTCATTTTGTACCTCCATTAAAACGGTTTGACACTCCCACGGCTAAAGCCGCAAGCTCAGATCCTTCGGATTTTGAGTGGGATTCTAAAGTACCTTAGCGCCCGCAGTCCATTTCTGTTTTGGACAGGTCTTTAGATGGGGGTGTGCCATCACC
>NZ_JBHRRZ010000032.1:0-38758 GCF_042643265.1 Virgibacillus sediminis
ACCCCCGAAGGGGATCTACCTGCTTCCCGCGCTCGACTTGCATGTATTAGGCACGCCGCCAGCGTTCGTCCTGAGCCAAGATCAAACTCTCCAAAAAAGTTTGGGCAAGATTGACACCAATCAACCCTACCGAATGTCTTAGCTTTTGCAGAAGCAATGCTTCTGCTTGTTTATAAGAAAAAACGAGTTGTTTCTTCTTGACATACTGGTTGTTTTGTTCAGTTTTCAAAGAGCAAATTGTTTCAGTCATTTTTTTGAAGCGACTTAATTAATATATCATAACGAAAAGTTAATGTCAACAACTTTTTTTATTTCGTTGTTTGTGTTGTTGAACTTTCCGGCCCGCCTTCTTTATGGCGAATCTATTAATATATCACAGATAGAGTTCGGCGTCAACTATTTTTTTGCGTTCAGGAGAAATTCAAAAAGGATCAACAGAAATCTATCATTCATATTTCATCCTTTTTTCCCGTTCGGCTATGAACGCCTTTCAAGGGCAGAACCAATAATACAATTATCAACCCGTAAAGTCAAGGGCAAGTAATAAATTTTCCCCAAGAGGATAGTCCTATATTTTAATATAAGCTTTCCAACCATTGGTGTTATAGGATAATTAGACGGATAACTTTCAGAAGAGCATAAAGCAACTCTAAAACACCTGCAGTTTCTCTCGCCGTTTCATTTCCTTCGAAGAATTATTCCCGTCACTTCTGTTTCTTCATATAATATTGTTTGCCTAGAATTACCCTTACCGTTACGAAAGCATTTTAGTGTATGTCCATACGGTTCACATCTGATTTAATCTTGATTAATTTCCTTATAGGAAAGGGACAGGCATTAGCAGCCTTCCCCTATATCCTAAAGAGAAATTATGACTCCCACTCCTAACGCGCATCCGTATTGCCCTGTCTAATTCTTTTTATGTTGCTCAACCAAATATTTATAGAAGTTCAATGCCGACTCATGAAACAGGTCAATCTGGCCTATATTATCAAGGTTTACAAATATAGGAGAAACCGAATCCTCTTCATCGATTATTACGTAACCATCCTTTTCACAAAAGATATGGTCAATTCCCATCATGTCATCCCCGTAATACGTGACTACATAGTTTTCGTCGATACGATAGCCGATTTCTTCTCTATAGTAAGTCTTATCATTGATGTCGTCATATAATTTATATTTAACCTGAACTCTTTCCATATTCTCTCCCCTTTTCATGCTATCTTTATAGGCGGCTGAAGGAGCATACAAAATAAACGAGCAAAAGCTGGCTAATTTTCCGCTCCCCACCCGCCGAATCTCTACAAAATACACACCATCAAGCTGGAACCATCACCCTTTATCCTTCTTCCATTCCACTACATACTCATCAAGTACATTTTTCAATTCTTGGCCTATGCGTGAGTATGCTTCGTTGTTCAGATTTGCAAGGGATACCCGAATGGACCATGTCGGTGCCAAGAACCCTTCCCCGCTTAATAATACAATCGATGATTTTTCGGCCAGGCGGTATAGAATATCTACCGGTTTATAATTTTTTTGCAGATAATCAGTGAATCCTTCTTCATAATGGAGGTTACACCAGATTTCCAAGTCAATCTCTGTATAATAATCGGCATCATTCGGTAAATACTTTTTCGGCATACCGAGGCCTTCATATAATAGAGTCATTCTTTGATGTAGGATGTCATTTGTTTTTTGTTTGTACTCATCATTTGTATCCAGCATGGCAAAGATGGAAAACAACGCCATTTGCACTTGCTGTGGTGTCGATAATCCAGCTGTGTGGTTCATGGCAACGTCTCTGCTGTCCGCTACCATCCGGTCTATGAACTTAAGCTCGTCCGGATTCTTTGTAAGCGAGGAATACCTTTTATTCAGAATAGCTTTCTCTTCCTCCGGCAATTCTTTGATCAATTGATCAAACACATTGGTTTGGTTGATGGCAATCGTTCCTAGTCGCCAGCCTGTCACACCAAAATATTTGGAAAAAGAATAAACGCCGATGGTATGAAAAGGTAAATCCGCCATGAGGGAGCGATAATTGTCCACAAACGTGCCGTACACATCATCGGAAATAATCATGAGATCCGGGTTATCTTGCTTTACGATTTGTATGATTTGTTCAATGGATTCTTTCTTTATCGAAACGGATGGTGGGTTGCTCGGATTGACAAGGAATAGTGCTTTGATGTCCTTATCCTTTAATTTTTCTAATTCCTCATCAGGGTACTGCCATGTATGGTGCCCTTCTTCGTCTATTTCCGACGCCTCTATTTTGACAAGCTCGTAAGCATTGTCGGGAAGTTCCGGAATCTCTATGTACGGCGGAAAGATTGGAACCATCACCGCTATTTTGGATCCTTTAGGCAGCAAGTGATTTTTGTATAGCGTTTCAAATATATAGCACATTGCTGCTGTGGCCCCTTCTACAGCGAATAAATCAAATGTGCCGCATGACGTATCGTCGGCGCATAGTTCTTTGGATAAAAAGTCATGCACCACTTGTTCCGTCCTGACAAGCATGCGATCTGGACTGGGGTAATTATCTCCGATGATTCCATCTACTAATTCATAGACCCATTTATCTGGATCGAACTGCTTTGTTGTGATTCCGTAATTGATGATTTCTTGCAACAATCGAATCCCTGGTACTTGCTGGTTTTCCCTGGCATACTCATGGAACCGTTCTGCGATTCCCTTGCGGCTTGGCATGCCTGCTAGATCGCCTTCGTTCCATACACGCCTTGATTCTGCAACAGCAAATTGTCCAAGCGCAAAAAACGCTTCCCGGGGTGCTGCGGCAATCCAATTAGGGTTGCCCCGGCCTGCGTCCAGCATGGTCCTGGTCGCCCTCATTTTTCCTTTTGCAAGATCAATCAGTTCGTCTTTTAATTCAAACGGGCTTATTTTCTCCAGCCGGTGACTTTCCTTTTTTCGTTCATCCATATAGATCCTCCTAAGCAAACCGCTATCATCTTAACAAAAGTATTCCACAATAAAACGTGGAATATGATGGATCGTACATTTATTCAGATAAGAGCATGTTTAGGAGAATCTATTCATTTCCCACATTGTCAGCCTGCCAGCAGCTCAGTCACTTTTCTCATTAACCCCCTTCAATAGATACGGCAATGCACCTCTAATATATTCCTCAGGAGATTCCTCCCCACTGCTTCTCCTCCACTCTTCCGAAGCACCATAAAGGCTCCAACTCAACATAACCGCCGTAACCCTCAGTCCCTGATCTTTCCCTTTACCATGCTGCTTAACCAGCATTTTTTCAAAAATGACTTCCGATTGGTCGCGGATGATGCGGGCGATGATATCTTCATATCCACGATGGCAGCGATGCGATAAAGATAACTGGAAATCGGTGATCGCTTTAAATATTTTCATAAGCACTTCCTCATCGAGCACACGATCTTCATAGATGCTGCAGTCCAAATTAATTAACAGGACTTCTGACAGCACCTTCTCAAGCAGGTCATAAATATCTTCAAAATGATAATAAAACGTCGCACGGTTGATCATTGCTTCTGTTGTAATGTCTTTAACCGTTATATCCTTGAACTCCTTTTTTCCCGATAGTTCAATAAAAGAATCCATAATCAATTTGCGGGTACGAAGAATGCGGGGATCCGTCTTTGTTTCACCCATAGGCAGTCCCTCCTACTTTTCCAACAAATTCGCTATCGTGTTGGATAAACAACAGAACCGGCGAACTATTGGTATGACTCCTCTTCATTATGAACTATTATATGAGTATAAACAATTAGATGACTCCTCTAAAAATGCCGCAGGGGAGTTCCACTGAATTAAAAGAAAGAGGCGATATCAATGGAAAATAAAGGTTTGATCTGTGATCCTGAGACAGGTGTATGTGGGGTAAGTGAGGGCAACGAGATGGAGATGATCGATTTGAATCCCAAGAAAAAAACCGATGTCTATTATGTAACCGATCCAATTTGCTCGCATTGCTGGGCTCTTGAACCTACTCTCCGCCGCTTCAAAGAGCAATATGGCCATTCCTTCAACTTCCAGACCGTCATGGGCGGCCTGCTGGAAAAATGGGGAGACGGTCCAGTCGATCCGGCAAACGGAATTCATGGGCCGGCGGATGTCGCTGGCCATTGGCGGGAGGTTGGCGAACAGACACGTATGCCGATTGATGGCTCACTAATGGTCGACAATCCGGTCCAGTCATCCTTCCCACCATCCAGCGTATTTAAAGTCATTCAGAAAAGACATGATGAAGAATTGGCCTTCGAATATTTACGCCGTGCCAGAGAAGCGCTGTTCGTCTTTAATAAAAATATTGGCGATCCATCTGTCCTGGTCGAAATTGTAAATGACCTCGGCCTGAACGGTGAGGCGATCGTAAATGAATCAGAAGAGCAAACCGGTGAGCAGCTATTGCAGGAAGACTTCTCCCTTGCTGGAAGACTGGGCGCCAGAGGTTTTCCCACAATCATTATGGTAAATGAAGAAAATAAGGGTGTGAAAATTGTCGGCAGCCGCTCCCTGGATTACTATGTTTCCGGATTGGCTCAAGTACTGGATGGAAAAGAGCCGGAGCCGAAACAACTGCCCGCCCTTTCAATGTTGCTGGAACAAGAAAAGCTGCTATTTTCCAAAGAAATCGAAGTGATGTATGATGTGAAACCATCCGAGCTTCCATCGTTTATTAAAAGAGAATTGTCCTCCGGCACTTTTGAGGAAAAGGAATTGCTTGGGGAGAAGTATTTTGTGAAAAAGTAGGAGAATACAGCTTGGGACAATAACCAAAATGAAAAAGAGTGGGGAGGTAGGTACCGACCCCCGAAAGTTAGTTTTCTACTCTAACTTTTAGGGGTAAGCACCGGATGCCACTCTTTTTCATTTGGATTTATACCTTCTGAACCCAACTACATCACCACTGGTTAACCACACTAATACCTGGTGCGTTGAATCCTCCCATTTCCTCAAGAATATCGGCGGCTTGCTCCAAATTCACTTTTCTCGTAATCATTTTTTCCGGCTGCAAAACGCCGCTTTCGATCATGTTGAGCATAGCCGGGAACCTAGAAACTGGCATATTGGATGAACCGATGAATTCCAGTTCCTTTACAACCATTAAATCAACCGGCAATTCCACTTTTCCTTGCTCATCAGCTGAAGTCATCCCCAGCTGCAGATGCCTTCCCCGCTTACGTAAACTGTTCACCGAATTTTGACAAGTAACTGCTGCGCCCAATGCATCCACAGCAACATGGGTTCCGCCATCCGTAATTTCCATGATTTTTTGCACAGCATCTTCTTTACTTCCATTAATGGTAACTTCCGCTCCAAATTCTTTGGCAAGTTCGAGGGATTCGTCATTTATATCAACAGAAATGACTCTAGCACCCATCGCACTGGCTACATGTGTCACACATAGCCCCAGGCCTCCACAGCCATGGACAGCAACCCATTCACCCGGTTGCAACCTCGCCTGATCAATTAAGCCATGGAATGCTGTCATGAAGCGGCATCCTAAGGCACCACCAGCTTCAAAGGAAATCGAATCAGGCAGGATCACAACATTGCGATCGGCATCCGGCACATGAACATATTCTCCATAACCGCCCCAATAGGTGACACCAACAACGCTGCCATGATCGCAAATGTTGGAATGCCCTGTCATGCAATATTCACATGAACCCTCTCCATGAGCATGGGGAACAACGACCCTGTCCCCTTTCTTGAACTTCGAAACATTGCTGCCCACTTGCTCGACGACACCTGAAAATTCATGGCCAAGCACATGTGGAAGATCCAAGTTCATGCCGATCCATCCTAGATCACCTTTTACAAAGTGATAGTCGCTTCTGCAGATGCCGTTAGCCTTCACTCGAATAATAACACCATCTTCTGTTAGCGTCGGCTCTGGAACATCCTGAACCTCCAACTTTTTGTTAAACTCTGTTAATACTAACGCTTTCATACTTACTCCCCCTCGGAAATTAAATGGAAGTGCCTTATATGGAAATAATTAGAACACTAGATGAATGGATAAGTTTCTCACTTAAATGAAGTTAATCCGCATCAACCAAGGTAAATTTAGGGATGGATATTTCATCGGACCAATCCTCAAAGGTAACCATTACCTCCTGGCCGACCTTGACGGCCTCAGGCGTGCAGCCGATGACATTGCTCATCATCATCGGGCCTTCATCTAATTCAATAAGAGCCACCACATATGGTGTGTCTTTCTCATATGCCTGTGAAATGGCCCGGTGGATAATGGTGTAAGTCTTTACATTCCCCCTGCCCGAAGCTTTGACCCACTCCACATCCCTCGACATACAATCCGTACATATAATCCGTGGATAAAATTGATAATGGCCGCATTCCCTGCATTGCTGGATGAGCAATTGATGATTGCTGCACCCTTGCCAATAGGCTTCTGTTTCGACCGTAGGCTCTGGAAAGTTTTTGCCGATATGTTCTTCCATATCTAAACCTCCCGCCCTAAAATAAGTGTAGTATGGCTGGACATAATTCCACCCTGTCCATGGACCAGCGCTACATTCGCATCGGCTACCTGCCTGTCACCTGCTTCACGCCGCAGCTGTGTCACCGCCTCTGTTAGGTGGAACATGGAGCCGGGATTACCTGGGTGGCAGTGGGAAAGCAACCCTCCATGCGTGTTGATTGGCAGGGAACCACCGAGTTCAATGGCACCACTTTCTACAAAGTCACCGCCCTCCCCTTTTTGGCAAAAACCTAAATCCTCCAATTCAATGAGAACGGTGGGAGTGAAACAATCATATAGCTCAGCAACATCAATATCTCTCGGTCCCAGACCTGCCATTTCGTATGCACGCTGTCCCGAATCTTTCGCCGCAGATGTTGTCAGACTCTGGGCTTGGCTAATATGTTCATGCCGGTGTCCTTCTCCGACTCCCAATAAATAAACTGGTGGCCGTGACATGCTTTTCGCCTTTTCAGCGGATGTAAGGATTACCGCTGATCCCCCATCCGATATGAGCGAACAATCAAAAAGATGGAGCGGATCAGCAATCATACGGGAATTCATCACATCCTCAATAGTGATCAGCTCGCGCTTTTGTGCTGCCGGATGTAAATTGGCATGTTTCCTGGCTGCCACCGCAATCGCAGCATATTGTTCTGCAGTTGTTCCGAACTCGGCCATATGAGCCCTGCCAATCAGGGCATATAAAGAAGGAACAGACGGGCCGTATGGTGATTCAAACTGTGAATGCCCAGTAGAAGCCTGTGTATTCATGGCTTTTTCCTTTGATATACCACTCCTGAGACTATCTGCCATCGTAATAAGCACTGTCTCACACATTCCTGTAGCAATCGCAGAAGCTGCATGGTGGAGGAGGGAAAATGTGGTGCCGCCTCCCGTACCGACACTTAAGCAATACTTCGGATCGATTTGTAAATACTCCGCCATTGCCTCGGAATGATATAGAAATGGCTCCGCCCATGAATCACAGGTGATAAGACCATCAATCTCCTTTTTCGTAACACCTGCATCATCCATTGCCTTTAACGCTGCATCCATACAAAGCTGTGTAGCAGACATATGAGGTACAACACCGACTTCTGAATCAGCTGCACCGACGATTGTCACTTTTCCTCGTAATGTTTCCAAGCAACCCCTCCTCGTTAGAACATTCAAACCATTTATGGCAAATAATTACCGCAGAACCGTATATCCGGCAGCTTCCCGATCCCATGTGTCTTCTGTTATTCCTTGTTTACGAAGCTTATATTTTTCAATTCGTTGGGAAGGAGTTCTAGGAAATTCCTGAATAAACCTTACGTACCTTGGCACCGCAAAATGCGGCAGCCACTTCTGGCAAAAATCTAGCAAGTCTTCGGCAGTTAATTTTCTCTCATCCTTCACTTGGACAACCGCCAATACCTCTTCCTCTGATAATTCAGAGGGAACACCAATAATAGCGGAGCCTTGGACAGCTGGATGTTTATTGATCACATTTTCTACTTCAAAGGAGGATATATTTTCACCTTTGCGCCTAACAACATCCTTCTGCCGGTCGACAAAGTAAAAATATCCGTCTTCATCCATACGACCACGGTCTCCTGTATGAAACCATAAATTCTTCCAGGCTTTTACGGTTGCTTCTGGCATATCATAATATCCAGAAAATAGAACAGATGGTTCTTTAGGACGCACGACAATCTCCCCTGCTATGTTCGGTGGACATGGATTCCCCACTTCATCATGAATTTCCACTTCATAAATTGGCAGCTTTCTTCCGCAGGATCCTTTACGAAATGTTTCTGCCCGATTGACAATGGCTAACCCAATTTCTGTAGAACCATAGGCCTCGGTAATTTTTAGTTGAAAACGGTCCTGAAATTCATTATAGAGTTCAGGCGGACATGGCGCACCTTGAATCTGTCGGACTGGATTGTCGGCATCATCCGGCAGTTCCGGTTGCTTCATTAAAATAGTCAGCATAGATCCCATATAAGTGAAGGTAGTAATTTGTTCCTTTCTGCAAATATCCCAAAATCCTGAGGCAGAGAAACGATTATGCATCACCACATCACTTCCCGCAATTAATGCTGCAAGAATAGTCGCATACCTGGCATTCACATGGTATAGGGGAAACATGGTAAACAGCCGATCTTGGGGACCATAATCCATCAGTTCACAACAGGTTTGAGAAAGAGCAAAATTAGCCCGATGACTAAGCATTACTCCCTTGGATGGACCAGTGGTGCCAGATGTATACAGAATTAACGATTGATCGTTCGGTTTAATGGGGATATCGGCGAACCCATCACTCTCATTTTTTAGCAACTCTGCAAAGGAATAAACCATCATCCCATCAGAAAATGAGGTTGAATGATTTCCCCCCACCACAATGACATGCTCTAGGTAATGCAATTCATGTTGAATTTGCGCGAGGCGCTCTGCCCATTCCCCATCAACCACCATCGCCTTACATTTGGACTGGTTCAATATATAGGCTAAAAGGTCCCCGCGAAGTCCGGTATTCACAGGAACTTCCACAATACCCATCCTTGCCAGTCCTAACCAGGTCTGCAGAAACTCCGGACCATTCGGAAGCATGACCGCACATGTATCTCCTTTTGATAAATGCAAAGAAGCCATGGCATTAGCAACCTTATTTCCGCCTAGATGAAATTCCCGATATGTCATATCATTCTTCTCAAATCTTATAAAGCGTTTATCAGGATTCTCTTTTGCTCGAAATGCAACGATTTCCCCAAATGTTTCTGTACCGTTATACATACACATCTCCCCTGCTACATATCGTTAACGCTCGACTTGATAGCCAACCAACTCCCGATCCCACGTATCCTCTGTAACTCCCTCGTTCCGAAGCTTATATTTTTCAACTCTCTGTGAAGCATTTCGAGGCAATTCCTCTACAACTCGCAGATACCGTGGCACTGCAAAATGGGCCATCCGTTTTTGGCAAAAATCGAGAAGCTCTTCATGCTCCAGCCCTTCTCCGGCTTTTAAAACAATGACGGCCAGCACTTCTTCCTCCGACAGCTCTGACGGAACACCAATGATGGCAGATTCATAGATTTTCGGATGATTATTGATGACACGTTCCACTTCATAGGAAGAGATATTTTCTCCCTTTCTGCGAATGACATCTTTCTTCCTGTCCACAAAGTAGAGATAGCCATCTTCGTCCATCCGGCCCGTATCCCCTGTATGGAACCATAGATCCTTCCAGGACTGAACAGTGGCTTCCGGATTTCCGTAGTACTCGGTAAACATGATACCCGGCTTCTTAGGCCGCACTACTATCTCCCCGCTTTTTCCAACTGGACAAGGGAAACCCTCATCATCGTGAATTTCACATTCATAGATAGGAACCACTTGGCCGCAGGCACCTTTTCGAAAGGCTGCCGCCGGGTTTGCTGCAACGGTTCCCAGCTCCGTCGAGCCATACACTTCGGAAATCTCCACCCCGAAGCGTTCCTGGAAATCATGATAGATCTCCGTTGGCGTTGGTGCACCGAATGCCTTTTTGACAGGGTTCTCAGCATCTTCCGGGCGTTCCGGCTGTTTCATTAAGATGGTCAGCATCGACCCCATAAAATTGAATGCCGTAATTTTTTCGCGACGGCAGATATCCCAGAATTTGGAGGCAGAAAAACGGTTATGCATCACTACATCACAATCCATCAGCAATGCCACCAATACCGTTGTATAACGAGCGTTTACATGGAATAACGGGAAAACGGTGAATAGGCGATCGTCCTCCCCGTAATTCATTAAACCACAGGCCGTCTTAGCCACACTGAAGTTAGCACGATGGCTAAGCACAACCCCTTTGGAGGTGCCAGTCGTGCCTGATGTAAAAAGAATGACAGAAGGATCATCCGGCTGGATATCCACTTCAACTGGTAAGGTACTGTCTGCCTGCATGAGCAACCTGTCAAAGGAATGCCAGGTAAAAGCAGTGGATATCTCTTCCGTATTTTTCGAAGAGTCCCCCACGACAACGATATGTTCCAAGTGATTTAACTCATCTTTCCATGCCGTTATTCGCTCCACCCACTCAGCTGAAACAACAAGGACTTTACATTCTGCTTTATTAAGGATGTACGCTAAGGAGTCACCCTTGAAAGCCGTATTAATCGGAACTTCCATGGCACCCAGCTTTGCAAGGCCAAGCCAGATGGAGAGGAATTCCGGGCCATTTGGAAGCATCACAGCACATGTGTCCCCTTTGCCAAGGCCTAAACCCCGAGCCAAGTTGGCAGCTCTATTCCCATTTTCGTTCCATTCCTGATAGGTCAAACTATCCTGTTCAAATTGAATGAAACGCTCTTGTGGTTTCTGCTTTGCCCGATATTCGACAATGGCACGAAATGTTTCCAAGCCTTTGTACAAAAAGATGCACCTCCACAAATCAAGAAAAGAGTAATATAGAAAGCAAGAAGACGGCTCCCCGCCTTCTTACCTTGAACAATGAACCCTAGTTCAAATCTATCCAAATGTTCTTCACTTCTGTATAAGCATCGATGGAAGCAGCTCCGTTTTCTCTGCCTAATCCACTTTGCTTATAGCCGCCGAAAGGAGAATTCGGTTCAGTGATGTTGTACGTATTGACCCATACATTGCCCGTATTCATGCCGTGGGCCACTTTATGCGCCTTCTTCAGATTTGTTGTACAAATGCCTCCACCCAATCCATATTCGGTTTGATTCGCCAAACGGATTACTTCATCTTCCCCTTCAAACGGGATGGCGGATACGACTGGACCGAAAATCTCCTCCTGGGCAATCGTCATATCATTGTTCACGTTTGCCATCACGGTCGGCTTGACAAAGTAGCCATCCCGGAGATCCGCTTCCGTTGCCTCCCCACCAATCAACATCTCTGCTCCTTCTCTTTGTCCGATATCCAGGTAATTCAGCACACGCTTCTTCTGCTTAGCCGAAATCAACGGCCCGATAACCGATGATTCATCCAAGCCATTTCCTACCTTATAGTGCTTGGAGTACTCTACTAAATCACTTAAGAAATTGTCATAAATCCCTTTTTCCACAAACAACCGAGAGCCGGCAAAGCAAACCTGTCCGGAATTCCAGAACACCGCATTGGAGGCGTTTTGAAGTGCCTGTTCATAATCGGCATCAGCAAAAATAACGTGAGCGGATTTTCCACCCAGCTCCAACGTAACCTTCTTAATATTTACCGCACTGTTTTGGATGATTTTCTTTCCAACTGCTGTGGAGCCAGTGAAAGCAACTTTATCTACATCCGGATGGGAAGCAAGTGCATCACCTGCAGTGGAGCCATGGCCAGTGATGATGTTCACCACACCGTCCGGGAATCCCGCCTCTTGGACAAGCTCTGCTAAACGCAATAAACTGATTGGCGTTTCCTCGGATGGTTTAATAATGACCGTATTTCCTACGGCAAGCGGTGCAGTTATTTTCATCACGGCATTCATGAGCGGTGCATTCCAAGGAACAATTCCAGCACAAACTCCAAGCGGTTCCCTTCTTGTATAGTTGAAAACTTCGCCAGGAATGGAAGATGTATGTGTTTCTCCAGTAAGCTTTGTTGCCCAGCCGGCATAGTAGCGGAAGTTATCTGCAGCAGCACCAGCGAATCCTAAGGTAGTCGATAATGGCTGGCCATAATCCAATGTATCCAGATGAGCCAATTGTTCTCCATTTTCTTCAATTAAATCTGCCAATTTCAACATTAACTTGGCTCTTTGATTCGGCTTCATTCTGGACCATGGACCCTCTTCAAATGCTTTCCGCGCTGCCCGGACAGCTGCATCTACATCTTCTTTATCCGCTTCAGCCGCAGTTGTGATAACCGATCCATCTGCTGGATTTCTAATCTCCGTGCGTTTCCCAGAAACTGCTTCGACCCATTTTCCACCTATCATCATTTTTAATGGCTTGGACGTAAATTCAGCTGCTTTCGGATTCAAAGCTACTAGAGTTGACATAAAAGCTTCCTCCTTTATGTTTTAAAAATACACAATTTTTAGTAAAATAGTAATGCACCCTTATTATAAGTTTATAATAAAACGCTTTCAACCATTAATTTCATAGGAAATGTCTATAAATAAACAATTTCTTCTATTGTGTTCAGGAAAGCTTAAAATCTTATAAAAGAGGTATCTAAATGAAAAAAACGATGGATAAACGAGTGAAGCGGACAAAAAAGGAATTTCAACGCACGTTATTGGCATTGCTTAAGGAGAAGAAATTTGAAGACATCACGATTACGGAAATAGTTAGAAAGGCAGACTACAACCGGGGTACATTCTATATTCACTATGACCAGAAAGAGGACTTGCTTCATGAAACGATAGATGAAATGCTGGCAGAACTCCGGATAGCGTTTCGGAAGCCATATCAAGATTTGAAAAATGAAATAAACATCATGGAATTATCTACCATTTGTCTGTTTGAGCATTTTCTAATCAATAAAGACTTTTATCAAATCATGCTAAGTCCGCGGGTACCCATCAATTTTCATGAGAAAATGGTTTATTCGATGGAAAAGCATTTCGTAGAGGACATAGATTTCACATCGAACGACGTACCAAGTGACATTGACCTAAAGCTCTTTTATCGTTACCGTGTAAATGGAATTATCGGATTGATCATCGATTGGATCAAAGATGACTTCCAGCACTCTAAATGGTATATGGCGGAGCAAGTTGTAAAAATAGCTACATTTAATACGGAGAAAGTGTTGATTAAGGATAAGAGTGAGCAACGGATACTCTAAGAACATAGTAATTATAATTACGGATGCATATTGTGCCTCGAAATGAGGGAGCAACGGAAACGGAAACTCCCTGACCAGATGAGACTTTTGCACTTGGATAGCCAGGATAAACTCCATAATAAAAAAGAGTGGTGATCCCACTCTTTTTCCTTTGAAAGCCTGGCGAAGTGAACGCCATAAACTGTAACGGAACCTTAGATTCCCCAATTGCTATTGCTTTCCTAAATCAATTCTTAATAAAAGCAAATATATGATCGATAAACTCATCTGTCTTCTCAATTTGTGTCCAGTGGCCACATTCATTGAACAGATGCAGCTCGGCATGCGGCAGGAGCTGGATTAATTTATAACTGGTGTCCTCAAATAAAATAACTTGGTCTTCCAGGCCGTGGAATAGTAATGTTTCTGTTTCCACCTTCTTAATTTCCTCGTCCGGCAAAGCAAGCTCATCCAATCTTTCTTGCCGCGAATCAAAAAACATCGCTTTGAAAGCTTCCTGTGATTCCGGTTTCGTACTGGCTTCATAACGCAAACGAACCAGCTCTTCATTTTTTGCTGCCTTTTCATCATAGGAGAACAGTTGAATCAGTTCACGCATATTTTCAATGCTGGGCTCGTATCCCCAGACACGATCTAAACCATATGATATTTTATGCTGAACCCCTACACTTCCCATTAAAATCAATTTCTTCACTAAATCTGGCCTTCTATGGGCCACATGAAGGGACAGGGCCCCGCCGAATGAATTTCCTACTAAGTATACTGGTTCATCTGATACTTCTTCAATAAAGCCAATCAGATGATTCACCCATAGATCCAGTGTATATTCGTCTTTGGGAAGCTTATCTGTTTCGCCAAACCCAACGATGTCCGGTGCATATACATGAAGTGACTCGCTTAAACGCGGAATAACAAGTCTCCAGTTGGCAAAAGCGGACACTCCGGGACCTGATCCGTGTATTAAAATCACTTTTTCTTTTCCTGAGCCTTCCTCATGATAATGGGTATTAATTCCATTGACCTTCATATGTTTTGAACTGATTTCCAAGTAAAACCCTCCTACTGCCTTTTACAAAAGGCATTGATAACTAAAACAGGATAGAAGAAAGAGGAAGCCAACCATCCTTCCCTCTTTCCCCTTTCCAGTATTCAACAGAATTTATTTTTACCTAGTAATCTTTAAGCCTATCGGTTGATCAATCGCTTACATAATGATCCACCGTTAGGAATTTTCCACTGTTTCCTTGCTTCTTACCGGCGTGCCATATGAGAAGAAGTCTTCAGGCAATTTAGTGCCATGCCAGAGAATAGCCTGTTCTGTATCTTCACCCTTCCATTCTACTGTTTTCCAATCCGGATCAAAGATCAGGTAGCCTGAATCTCCAAACAGTTCTACACGGTTGCCGCCTGGTTCAAAGACATACATGCAAGATGCTTGGGAAACGCCGTGTTTAATTGGGCTTACTTCAATTTCGAACCCTCGATCAATCAACAAATCTGCAACATCACTTAAGTGCTGTGGATAGCCATACCAGTAGCAAATATGGTGAAGACGTCCTTCTTCTCCTAATGCATCACCCATAATAGCGATGTCATGGGCCAAGTTCGTAACACTCAACCATGCAGCAATATCACTATTATCCTCATTCAGGATACGCTCACGAACATTAAAGCCGAGTACTGCCTCCAAGAATTCAACATTTTTATTGGTTTCTTTCGCCAGTAAATTGATATGGTCCAGACGTCTTACCGGAACACCGCGGTTAGGGCGCCTTTGCGGGCGGTTTAACAAAGCAGTTTTCTCGACGTCAGAGGCTTGATAATATTCAACCTCCCAGAAAATCTCAACCTTGTGGCCATCTGGGGTTCTGAACTGGTAGGCAGGTCCATGACCGATGTCCCCATCAATCCAGCCAATGCCGTAACCCGCTTCTTCAATTGCAGCTACACGGCGCTCGAGAGCTTGAGGAGATCTGGCCCTTAATGCCATGTGACCTAATCCTGCCTCATCATTTTCCGTGATAATCAACGTATTATGATAGTGGTCTTCATACGCCCGCATATAAACGGACTTTCCTTGGCGCTCTACTTCCTCCATCCCTAAAATTTCGCTGAAGAACTCCACGGATTCTTCCAATTTAGGGCTGTAAATTTCAAAGTGGGCAAGCTGGGCAACATCAAAGATTGGTTCTTTTGTCATTGTATATCCCTCCATTAATTTTTTCAATTATAAAGATTTTCAATTATCGATAAAGTATTTGACTTACCACATTGGGTGTCCGTCAAATCCAAGGATCGCTTTTCCGTACCCTACCATTGCATCTTCATAGAGATGGGTTGGGTGTGCGGCAACAGCAATGAGGTCACGGACAAATCTTTCCGTATGCTGGTCCCTGTACAAGGAGTTACCTCCGAGTGTGATAATGATGCGGGTACCCAATTCGGCTGATGTTTTCGCAACATGTCCGCGCATCGCGAATAGCTGTTCCCGCTCTTCTTCCTCTAAAACCCGGATACCATTTTCCTGATAGTAAGTTAATTTATCCATATATTGATTGGCTACAGCTTTTAAAGTTGTCAATTGTGTTTTTAGTTCCCCGAGAGTACGCTGGGCGCTTCCTGCATCTTTTTCACTTGAGTTATTGTTATAGATACGGACGCGTCCTTTTGTCTTCTTCTCAAAGTCGCTAACCAGCCGTTCCAAACCGCCGAGTGCAATTTGAGAGAATCCGGACAGGAAGTATGCGATATAAGGAACGTTGAACAATTGGTAGTCCTCTTCGTAATTGCCATCCGGCGCTGTCGCCCCTTTAACTACTCTTGACAGTGGGAAGACATAATGTGGCGGAACATATACATCGTCTAACTTGACCCCATTGCTCCCTGTTCCGCGCAGTCCGATGGAATCCCAATTTTCCACGATTTCCACATCTTTTTTATGGACGATGAACAGGCTCAGCTCTGGCTCGGAACCATCTCTCATTTTATGGATGGCCCCAAGTGCAATCCAATCACACCAGAATACCCCACTACAGAAATTCCATTGACCGCTGACCCGATAGCCCTCTCCATCCGGGTCATCTGTCACTTTTCCAACTGGTGCAAACACATCAGCCATCAGGGCGTTACTATTGTATAGCGCATCGCGGCCTTCTTTTGGCAGGAATGCCGGCCATGTTTCATGGATAATGGAGAAATAAGTAATCCATGCAGCAGGTACACTATAATTTGCTACTGTGCGGATAATATCGCCAAAGGTATAAAAATCAAGATCGACGCCACCATATGCTTTTGGCCTATGGAGCTTATGAAAGCCAGCTTCTTTTATTTTTTCAGCGACTTCATCTGGTAATCTCGCATCATTATCTGCCTGTAAAGCATGTTTTTCGGCTAACTCTCCTACTTCTTTCGCTTTTTGGAGCAACTCTTCTCTATTTGCTGAGTTTTGGAGAACATTCAAAGAACTGGTCGACAATTTAATTCCTCCTTTGTTTTGTGTAAACGCTGTCATAACCGACAGCAATTATCTGATTGGTTTTATTATATTGGGATTCCGTGCCTTAAGATAGCTATTTAAAGTGTGAAAATTAACTATTTTTTAAAAGAAATATACTAATTGATGGCTGAAACCTCTGTAAACATGGGAGCTCACTAAAAGCATTTTCAGCTCGAGTTTGGTCGATTTTATTGTTTTTTCATAGAAAGTCCTAAAGCCATGAAAAAGGAGCGGTCTCTAAACCGCTCCTCAAGGTGCTTATTCAGCCAATATATATTCACTTTCTTCAAAATCGTATTGAACCTTTTCAATTTCACCGGTGAATGGGAAGCTTCCCTCATCTGCATATTCAGGGCTTACAGGATATAGTAGATCTTTTCCAATATCCAGCCCTTCAAAAGATGTTTTAAGCGGCAGTGTGATTATTTCAGTTTCTCCAATAAGTTCCTTATTAACGAATAAGCTGCCTGTCCCTTGGTTCTTGCCAGTATTTTCAAAGCTGTAGGTAATCAGATTCTCCCCCTCATCTAACTTTTTATCCGAGGTGATGATGAATCTATCTGTACCATTATGATATTCGTAGTGGAGCCTATTTTCTTTCACATAGAAGGTATATCCGCTTTTATCATTACCTAAAGCCAACAGCACACCTTCGTCTCCTTTATTATAATTAATTGGAATAGTGATCTCATGGTTACGGTCCAATGTCAGCGGTGCAGCCGATTCACTTAAATGGGACATTCCTGGATAATACGTAAACGATGACTTTGCCCTCATATTACCCTCTGGCACATTACCTAGACCTTCCAGGAAATTTTCTGATAACGGGAATACATTATTCTTTTCCGCTTCCTCATTCCACAGGCCAATAAGTTCCTCGAGTAACTCTGGATGATCAGCCGCTACATTATTCAACTCTGAAAAATCTTCTGTTACGTTGTAAAGCTCCCATTCATCTTCTTCAAAATCTGTGCCTGGTTCATGAACGGAAATTGCTTTCCATCCATCATGATAAATTGTGCGTTTTCCGCTATGCTCAAAGTATTGAGTATTCTTGCCTGTCTCCACATCCGGCTTATCAAATGTTTCTGCAAAGCTGATACCTGTTACGTCCATTTGCTCAACGCCATTCAATTGATCTGGTGTATCAATTCCAAGGACATCATAAATCGTTGCTGTAATATCACTGACATGTGTAAACTGCTCCCTGACTTCCCCTTCTGCCTCCATACCATTCGGCCAGTGGACAATCATAGGAGTGCGTATTCCTCCCGCATGTGTGGAACCTTTAAATCCCGCAAACGGTGTATTACTGACTTGTGACCAGCCTGAAGGATAATCACTGTTCGTCTGTTCCCCGCCAATTTGGTCGTATTTCTCCATCAATGACTCAAATTCTGCAGGGACTTTATTATAAGCAAGGGCTTGATTCACAGCACCATGTTCTCCGCCTGAGAAGCTGGCACCATTATCGGAAATCAATACGATGAGCGTATTATCCAACTCCCCCATTTCCTCTAAGGAATCCATTAATTTGCCAATTTGTTCATCAGTGTGGGTTAAGAATCCTGCATAGGTCTCCATAAAGCGAGCATAAAGTTTCTTTTGGTCGTCGTTCAGGCTATCCCATGCTGGAACATTAGGGTCTCGCGGAGCAAGTTCCGCATCTTCGGGTATGATTCCAATTTCCTTCTGTTTTTCAAATCGGTGTTCCCTGATGACGTCCCAGCCTTCATCGTATTTACCCTCATACATTTCGATATATTCTTCAGGAACCTGATGTGGCATATGCTGGGCACCGAAAGCAAGATACATGAAGAACGGATCATCTGGCCGGATGGATACATGGTCAGTGATATTTTGTTCCGCATTTGCAACAATATCTTCGGAATAATGGTAGCCCTCTTCATCTGGGAAAGGTACTGGGCTGTTATCCCTAAATAATTCAGGACGGAACTGGTCAGAAGAGTCCTCTAAGTTTCCATAGTATCGATCAAATCCTCTTCCAAGCGGCCACCTATCATATGGACCAGCTGGAGAAAGTTCGACTGTCGGTGTGATATGCCATTTTCCAAGTCCGTAGTTTGTATAGCCATTCTCCCCAAGCACCTCTGTTACAAAACCAGCTTCCTTGGGTATTTTAGCTCTGCGGCTTGGATCTCCTTCTCCAAAATCGAAGTTTGCCACATTCCCCATGCCAACAGCGTGATTATTTCTTCCTGTCAGTAAGGAGGCCCGTGTTGGAGAACAAACTGGTGCCGCATGGAAGTTGTTATACTTCAACCCATTTTCTGCCAGTTCATCAATATTTGGGGTGCTTATTTCAGATCCGAAACTGCCCAGATCGGAAAAACCGGCATCATCTAATACTACATACATCACATTCGTCTTTTCATCTGTCATTGCTTGGTTTTCTGCGTCTTCTTGGGGTGCTTTATTAGCACCAGCTTCTTCCGTCTGTGCTTGACATCCCCCTAATAGAATTGCTGCTGACAAAGCCGCCGTACCTACCATGGGAAATTTATTGACGTATTTTGCCCATGGCTTGTCTTCCCTTTTTTTATATTCCAAGCTCTTTTTCCTCCTTTATACGGTAGATTTGTAACATCGTAATTTTAAAGATCCGTGACACAGCGAAAACCTATATTTCCTGATGCACTATTCGGGGTGTTTTTTGACCTTGCTGCTACTCGATAACGATTGCAATAGGAATGATGGCAAAGATACGAGCCTCCACGCATAACACGGAAATCACCTGATTTTGGCCCTTTAGGATTTTTTCTTCCGCCACGATCCCGTACACTCCTCGCGAACCAATCAGAACACCATTCCCATACATTACCTACCATATGGTGAAGGCCATATCCATTCGGCGGAAATGCTTCGACTGGTGCGGTACCTTTATACCCGTCTTCTGCCGTGTTTGTCTTTGGAAACTCCCCTTGCCAGATATTGCAAAGATGTTCGCCATTTGGTGTTAGATCATCTCCCCACGGGAATTTCTTCCGTTCTAATCCGCCACGTGCCGCAAATTCCCACTCAGCCTCTGTCGGCAGTCTTTTTCCCGCCCATTCACAATAAGCCCTGGCATCATTCCATGACACATGTACAACAGGATGATCCATTTTATCCTCTATGGTAGAGTCCGGTCCTTCGGGGTGCTTCCATGACGCTCCCTGTACGACGAGCCACCATGGTGTCTGCTGAACGACTTGCTTTACTTTGCGTTTGGTTTGATTACTGACGAATTGATAGAAAACAAACGACCAGCCAAATCGCTCCGACTCGGTAATGTAACCTGTGTCCTGTACGAAGTCATGAAATTCCTTATTTGTCACCGTATGGGCATCCATATAAAATGGATCTACTATTACCTTTCTGACCGGCCCCTCTCCATCTTCCGGATAACCTTCCTTATCCTTCGTCCCCATAAAGAAACTACCACCAGGAATATAAATCTGTTTAGCAGCTGACTCTACTTCCACAGCTGATTGTCTGTTTTCCTCGAAACGTGGTACGTGTGCAGGATCATCGTCTACCTGTACAATGTCACTCCGACTCATACTGCAGCAATGTGATGTATTACTCTTCTCCATCCGAATCCTCCCCCTCGTTTTAATGGTCCTATAACTCTTCCACCAGCTGTTTTTTGAAGAAGTGTTTAAATAACTGGCCGATAATTAACCCCCTTTTATGTAAGCGTTATCACATTTAGTTATTATTATATTTACCTTACACTTCTGAAGTTAGCTATCTAATATACGAAAATTTTATATTTTTAGAATGATATATACTAATTGATTATATAAATTATTTAAAAATATGTAAATAGTTTGTATAAACTAGATTGCTAAATAAAAACCCTAGAGTAAATCAGTAAGGACTTCACTGATTCTTCTAGGGTTTCTTTTGCATATTTAATAATGAGAAATGGTCAGATTGTAATTTTCCCTTTTGCTTTTAAAACATTTAATGCCATATACACTGAAAAAACACTTCTTGTATCATCCAGGTCGATATCTAAAATTTCGCTGATCTTAGATAAACGATAACGCAATCCACTTATAGACATGGCAATGGCTTTTGCCGTGTTATTGATATTTAGACCGTTCTCTACATAGGCGTACAGCGTTTGAATTAAATCCGAATTTTTGTCCGCTTCAAGCAATGCCCCTACCTGTTTATTCACAAAGCGATTAATTAATGATTCATCTGGTATTTGAAACAGAACACTCTCAATCCCCAGGTCTTCAAAATATTGAACCTGCTCATTTGGATTTTTCGCTTTTAAAGCTGCCAGTGTTTCATCATGCAATACAGGGATCTGGTCAATATTTTGTACAACAGAGCTGACACCCGCGTAAAACGTATAATCGGCATACCGGCGGGCACAGTCTTTTAACAACTGTTTAATGAACTTGGACCGTTTCATATATACTTTTTCGAATGAGGAATGATCAATCAACATGATGATATTTCCTGATTTCTGAGTGACGATCGTGTTTATATTCCTCTGCTTAAAAAACGAATTGATATGGCGGATCAATTCTTCATTAACTTCAATCTCATGACTCACCTCGGATGTATTGACATTTGTTTCCATGGTAAGCATCCAGTAGGAATCATCGGAATTGAAATTAAGATAATAGGCTATTTTATACAGCTCGTCCTTCTCTAACCTGTTGCTTAGAACATCACTTAGAAATCCGCGTCGTATATTTTGCTCTGTATTGATTTTAATGTTCTCATTCAGCATGATAATCGACGCTGTAAGGGAAGCCTGGTCGAGAATCATATACTCCAAATCATTGGGCTTATTTCCTTCTGAATAAAGAAACGAACAATAGCCCTTGATTCGCTGTTCAAAGTAGATAGGTGTCCGCAGTATTCCTTCCTCAGGGGAAATACTGATAAAGCTGGTGGTCTCCGTATTTAATTTCTCCAGATCAATATCCGTGTCTAGTTCAGCACCGCCGGATTTCACCATAATCTGATGGTCTTCATTCTCAATAAACGTAGGAAGGCCAGTTGTTTTATATAGTATGTCCACGATTCTTTCCAGCCCTCGTTTCGAAAGTAATTCATCTATTAGTTTCCGATTAATTTTATAGGCCTTATTTAAATAGTCGCGCTCGGTTTTTAGCTTTGCGGTGATTTCATCTAATTCCTGAATCATACTGGTAGATTGATAGTACCTATACTCATCTTCCAGCTCTTTTCCCCATTTTTCCATGGGCATACATGTGACTTCACAATTATCATGGCCCATTGCCCTGCATTTGGTTTCCATCACGATAATGGTCCTGTTTAGAACGGTTGACAAATAGCCGCTCGCATACCCGCACATCGTATGACAGACAGGCTTTTCGCTTTGGTTCCCGCTCTTTAAGAACTCATCCACCTCGAATGAATTGTACCAGGAGACTTTTATGGACTGTAAATCTTTTTCCTTATCATATTCAACATCATCCACTTCCACATTATCAACATATCCGTGTAACATATGCAGTTGTGGGCCGGCATAGATCAGATCATGTTCATTTTCCCATGGAAAGGTCAAAACCTTTTCCCCATCACTGACACCATTATGCCAACCATATCGAATAAAAATCCCCTTGGAACGGTCGACCCCTACCGTTGTTGCAAGCTCCTTTTTCAAAGAGGATATGGCGGTAATTGGAATAGTAATCATGCGTTCATAAAAAGATTTGAGAGCTTCCTCCTTCGGCAATTCGAATATAGCATTTAAATTGGTGCTGCTGAGGTTCGTTCCCATGTGTAACCATCCCTCCAATATAATTATTGTTTCAATTGCTCTGCGCTAAAATAAGTAAAAATTGCTCTTTTTTAGGATTCATTTTTTTCACCGGTAACATGCTTTTCTATTGGGGGACCTATTTTACTAGCTTCACTCTTGTTCAATTCAAGCAAATATGACAGCGATTACATTTTATAACAATAGATATTTTCTAAATATTTAGATCCTAAATATTATAACACATGAACAGGCAAAAGAGAAGCGGCCATCCCCTTTTACGGCAGTGTCCAAGTAACGCGGTACTTTCCTATTAAAGTAGTTTAGGAAGAGGAGAAACTCCTATGGTTATGCTGGGACTATTGATGCTTAACATCTATAAACAAAGAGCCAGTCCCCCAACTCTTTTAAGGATGGGAGACTGGCTCTTATTAGTACTATGCATAAAATCCAACTGCTCATCAGAAGGTTATCCATAATTCACAGAGTTAACTCCGTAGATTATTTTCCCTTCTTCGTCAATATGAGCCTTTAAATTCGTGTTAGATATAGCCTCATAGTGAATAAGATCAAAGAAATACGGTAACGGATATTCCTCGTTCAGTAAATCAGATAAATGATATAAAGTCTTTGAAGTAATACCTTTTCCTTTTACCGCAAGATCTATATCAGATCCTTTTTTGTAATTGCCCATTGCTCTACTTCCAAAGATAATTGCACATTCTATTTCCTCAAACTTTGCTAGGGCAGTTTTTATATAATATATGTCACTCTCAATAAGTCCGAACATATTATCTTTCCTTTAGTAATTTATTATAAAGATCTCTAAATAAAGGCAGGAATTGTTCTTGTATCTCTTTCACTAACTTCTCAGCTAGTTCTTGGTCATAAGTATGGGTTGTTGAATTTCGTTTAGATAGAGCCTCCATCCAAAGGTGGCCATCTTCAATTAATTCAACCTGAAAAGCCTGTTTAATGGATTCTCTAGGACTTTTTGGAATATAGCCCTCTGACTCCAAATAATCCTTCAGTACTTTCCACGCTAATTCAAAAGTGGTCTCAAAGAATTGGATAATACCGGCTCGTTCTAACTCAGTTGAAATGGAATTAGACGAGTATTTTTCTAGGAGCTTGAAAGACTTTTCAAAGTTCTCAAATCTTTGTTTCCAACGAATATCCTTCATTTCATCCATGATTACACTCCTAATTATCATTTACTGTCCTTATAGCTGGTCTTCCATGAATAATATATATAGAACTTCTCATGAATTAACGTCCCAGAATTAAAAACAGCTGGTCTTCGAAAAGAAAAGGCTTCTTTGTATTATTATACCTTGTGTATTTGGATAAACAATCACCGTTTCATTTATTATACAAAAAAGAGACAAGGAATCATACCCTGTCTCTCTTCATCCAATAGTAATTTTAGTCCTGCAAATCAAAACATACCATTAAAGCATAAAAGCAATAGTTTTCAAACAGATAATGGTCAGTAGCAGAAGATGATATTTAACTTATGCACATATACCGACCGACCATTAATATCTATAATATACTGGGATCCATATTCTTTCCCGCAAACTCGTCAAGCAATGCACGCACTTCATCAGTGGACTCAGTCTCCATCAATTGATTCCTCAATTCACTCGCTCCCCGGAACCCTCGGACATATATCTTGAAGAAGCGGCGAAGAGGTTTGAATGGACGTGGTTCGAATTCCGTCGAATATTTATCATGGAGATCGAGCTGCAACCGCAGAAGATCCAACAATTCCTCACTGCTATGCTCTCTCGGCTCCTTTTCAAAGGCGAATGGATTTTTAAAAATGCCGCGCCCGATCATGACTCCATCCACACCGTATTTTTCAACGAGTTCCAGGCCCTTTTGACGATCAGGAATATCCCCATTGATTGTCAACAGTGTATCTGGTGCCACCTCATCACGAAGCTTCTTGATCTCCGGAATCAGTTCCCAATGTGCATCCACATTGCTCATTTCCTTCTTTGTACGCAGGTGGATGGAAAGATTGACAATGTCTTGCTCTAATAGGTGTTTAAGCCACTCACGCCACTCGTCTACATACGTGTAGCCAAGCCTCGTCTTCACACTCACCGGCAATCCGCCCGCCTTCGCTGCTTGTATCAGCTCAGCAGCCACTTCCGGACGGCGGATCAGACCGCATCCCTTTCCTTTTGGTGCCACATTAGGTGCAGGACAGCCCATATTGATATCGATCCCGCGAAAACCTTCTTTCGCCATTCCGATACTCATTTCTCGGAAATATTCAGGCTTATCCCCCCAGATATGGGCTACCATCGGCTGTTCATCTTCTGTGAAAGTCAAACGCCCACGCACACTGTGAACCCCATCTGGATGGCAATAGCTTTCCGAGTTTGTAAACTCTGTAAAAAACACATCAGGTCTAGCTGCTTCACTCACTACATGACGGAAGACAACGTTCGTCACATCTTCCATTGGTGCCAATATAAAAAACGGCCGTGGTAAATCACGCCAAAAATTATCAGTCATACCAAATTCCATTCCTTTCATTATGGTACCCAGAAAAAATCCTGTTATATCCCAAAATAAAAAGCAGAAATGCTTCTGCTTCCTTTATACTTATACCATGGTTTAGCACTTTTTATCAAATTGTAGTAAATGAGTATTATACCATAAAGTTACAAGATCCTGTTGCTATATCATGCATCTAATATCGTAATAAAATCATTGGGGAAACACCTTCAAACCATGCAAGTCCAATTGTGTGACCGAAATCAAAAACACTCACAAACATAGAAATATTAAGATTGGTGAGTGTTTTTTCCTTTTACCATTGGCTCATTTTTGACATCTGTGGTCGGGGTTGATTATGGATTAAAAAATTGATTTAATTGCTTTTTAATAATTGCAATCCGTAAAATAATATACTCTACAGAGTAGATGTAAAATGATACGCCGACTCTTTATTTAAAATATTTTTATTATTCAATCACATCTTATTGTAAATAAAAACATACCCATTAAGTGACTACTTTATTTATAGTAATCGATACAGCGTTTTCTGAGCTCTTCTCTTTTCTCTCGTGGATAATTAGAGTATTGTTCGTTTATACATTCGTCAAGAATAGCGTAAATAACAAAAAAACCAGGTTAAAAAGGACCTAGTATGTTAGTTTAAACTTATGCATCTCCAATGAGAAGACAAATAATTTCATAGCTTTTTCTTCATTGCTTTTATTACACGTTCTTTTGGGTCCCAACAATTAAATCGATACTGGTTTCGTATCAAAGCCAAGCCTTTCACAATAAATTCGTTTTCCAACACCTTCTTGTATTTGAATTCGAAAGTTTTTACATGTCGCACAACAATGATAACGATTAGTCATCAAAAACACCCCCATTTATTCTCATCGTTAGTGGTGCTATTGGTTGATAAGGAACTCATCGTCGGTTAAAGGATCTCTATTTCCGGGAAACGGCGGATAAATAGTTGGATGAAGTATATTCGCAATCTTAGTTAAACCTAGTAATAGTCTTGGTGAGGGTCTACAAAATAGTGGTTCCTCTAGAACATGTAATTGACTGTTTTTAATAGCATCCATTTGCTCCGACTGACTGTGGATGACTTTTGGATTAACCTTTTCCTTCTAAACACCAACCCATACCACGCACATCACATCGGGGTTTCTACTTCTAACTTCATCCCAAACCGTTTTTACACTTGATTGGTGCTTATCTTAGAAGAGGTTTCTGCCTCCTGCAAGCTCACTTATTTCGGTTAACCAATTGTCGGCACCAGGTGTGAATATCGGTTTCAGTCACCATTCCCAATAAATTTTTTTTGGATGTTCTATCTGTTTAGATAAATGATGATAGTTTTCAAGAATTAATTCATTCTTCCTGTATAACTGTTTTCTCCCATTTCTTTCGTATGTGTTACCTTTCCAACAAATAATAGACTGTATCCTACCTCGGTTAATGTTTTGGGGTTCGGAATAACTACATAGGGGATGTTTCTTTTTTCTAGCTCATCAATATTTCGTGCCATTCCAGGAATAGTAAGAGATGCTAACACTAAATCGGAACCTACTTTGGCTAATATTTTAACTCCTTGAGGCCAATTGAAATAGTTATCTACACCTATTAAGGAAGTCGTTAAACCTAGATAGGCTTAACAATTCGGTATTCTAGGAGAAATCGATTTAGTTTCCTAAGGAAGTTTCCACCTTTCAGCATAAGAAATCCTCATTTTAGTCTTTTTGCTAGTCCATTCCATACATAGTTAACCTTATTTGCCATTACGGTGGCATCCTGTCCAATCCAACCCGCTAGATCTCTTAGCCGCCTATCATTCTTTTCAAGAGGAACAATACCTTTACCGACCTCTAACATAACAAGGATGGCCTCATTATTCCGCCTTTGCTCTTCTTTTAAAAGGTTCTGAAATAAAGTGTTGAACTTTTTTCGAATTTCGTCATTATTTACATTTATTTTCAGCTCAGCCATAATCCACTTTTCCCAGCCTTCCATTACGAGTGTTGTGCCCTTTACCCAGTTTGTTTCCCAGTCAAAAACCGCATCTCCATCGTAAGCGGACACCCAACTACATTGTTCTTTTTGCTTTCTTACTATCTTTCTTTTTCCTGAAAAGGCACCGCCGATAAAGAGCTGCATATCCATTCTCCCTCCTGTTTTTTTAGTGTTAGTCGAATTGCCTGTCCATGTTTGATAGCTACCTCCCAAAAGGATACCGACGTGACGTAGCTGGAAATAAGATATCGAATCACCCCGCCATGGGTCATAATCAGTATGCGCTTGTTAACACCTAACGCACTTCCAATCTGTTGTTGTATACATTCATGGAGAAAACGGTCAATTCTAGCTTTAAATTGTCTGGCTGATTCTCCATTTGGTATGGGATTATCTTCCCAATTGTCGATCCAATTCCGGTATGCTTGTTTGTCTTTTAGCTGTTGATAGGTTTTTCCTTCCCAATCGCCAAAATTAATTTCTCTTAATCTTGTATCCGCACAGTATTTTAATGGAATTTGCAAATAGGCTAACGTTTCCAGACATCGACATAGATCACTCGTGTATACACTGTCAAAGCGAATCGTATCTAAGGTGTTTTTGAGGTCTTCTAATCTTGTTAACTGACTTTTAATAACTCGTCGGTCTGTATGGCCTATATATCTTTTTTCTAAATTCCAGTCCGTTATGCTATGACGAACAAAATATATATCCAAGTAATCGCCAGTCCCCATAGTTCGCCTCCCTCAATCGCTGTCCCTAATAAATCACCATTAATTCCTTTAAATTTAACTTTTACCCATATCCCCAAAAAAACGATAAATACAATGTACGATGGGATCAGATAAAGGAAATCCGGAAACAACCAAACGATACCAATGACAGGGATAGCGGCATACAGTCCGTCAAGCTTATTCACATTTTTCCGCCACTCCCATGCTAATCCTTGTTTTTTTGCAGCCGGTAAAGCTATAAGTAACACAACTGCACCCAAACGAGAAAAAGCAAAAATAAAAATAAATGAATAAATAGGTAAATCTGATTCAAACAAACTATAAATAAATATCGTCTTCCATGCTAGTAAAAAAAGAAGCGCGATGTGGCCAAAGCTTCCTACGACAGGGTCTTTCATAATCTCCCATTTTCTTTCTAAAGGAGCATTGGAACCGATTGCATCAGCAACATCCATCCACCCATCTAAATGTAATCCACCAGTCAGCCATACACATACCGAAACCGTAAATAATGCCAACATACCTAGTGGAAGATAGGGCGCAACGAAATATAAAAGAACAGCTAGGATAAAACCTAGAATGATACCAACTAATGGGTAACTCCTAATTGCCCATCTACTTGTGTTTTTATTCCAAGGGCATGAAACAGGAACCGGAATCCGTGTTAGAAATTGAACAGCTAGGATAAAACCAAAAATTAGTTGCTTCATCACTTAGCCCCCCTTCCAGTATGTGGGAATACCAACTTGAACTTGAACAACAAGTTCTGATTGCTGGACAATTATTTGGTGTAAATGCTGCAAGCAATACATGTAGGTATACACAACCTGATCAGAAGACGGGATTTCTTCATTAATATCGTTGGAAACAATCAGGAGATGAAATTGTTTTTCACGTGCAAGCTTAATCCAACTGTTTACTGCAATTTCTATCTTGTCCATACTATATTGTCTTTCGAACAAGACATTACTTAACCATATCGTTAAACAATCGATTAAAATAACATCGCCTTTTTTACAATTAGAAAGAAAAGGCACAAGGTCCGTGGACTCTTCTACTGTTTTCCACGTATTAATTCGTTGCTTTTGATGAATCCAAATTCTTTCTTCCATTTCTTCATCACTTCTTTTAGCTGTAGCAATGTAATAAAGCCCACTATCCTGTTGGTGCTCCTGTGCTTTGTTATAAAACGATAGGGCCGTTTGCTCGGAAAAATGACTTTTCCCAGACCTTGCTCCACCAGATATAAAACTAATCACGACGTCTCTCTCCATTTTCGTAGAGCGGTAAGTAACTGTTCATTTTCTTCCTTTGAGCGAATTGCAATCCGTAGATACTTACCATTTAACCCTTTAAAGTTATGCGTATGGCGAGCCAATATTCCGTGGCCCACTAAAAAATGAAACAGTTCTTCTGTACGTTTTGGCTGTAGGTTATCTCGTAATAGATAAAAATTCACACTGGAAGCGGAGAAGTAAAAATTCAATTGCTTTAAGGTTCGGTAGATATAGTTTGATTGCTCATGTAGCCAATTACTTGTTTGTTCTACAAATCTATTATCCTCAAGTAATTTTGGAACAACAGCATCTACTAGCCCATTAATGCTCCATGGGATTTGTTCCTTTTTTAATTGATTAATGATGGAAGCATCAGCCATCATATACCCAATTCTTAACCCAGGAATGGTGTACATTTTTGTTAAGGAGCGGAATAAGATTAAGTTTGAATAGGTGTGTAACCATGCTGAAAGAGTAGGAATGGAAGCGGGTAAAAAGTCAACAAATGCCTCATCCACAGCGATATAAGTATCTGTTTTTTTTCCTTCTTCTAAAAGGACTTTTATATCTTCCTCTGGGATTACTGTTCCTGAAGGGTTGTTTGGACGGCAAAGAAAAAGAATATTTTTATCCGTTAGTTTTTCCGTAATCGTCTCCATTGGTAATTTAAAATTATTTTCTTGTTTATAGAAGATATCTTCCACATCGATATGATAATGTTTGCAGGCTCGTTCATATTCCAAAAAGGTAGGATGCACAATCAGTGCTTTCCCTTGTTCAAAATATTTTGCTACTAAAAAAATAGCTTCTGCTCCCCCATTGGTTAATAACACTTTGTCTGGATCTATTCCTTCATGATTCGCTACCCTGGCACTACTCGTTGAATAAGTCGGGTCTGGATAACGACAAATCACCTCATAACTGTTGTTTAATGATTCTTGTAACCAATTAGGTGGGCCTAACGGGTTTAAATTTGCACTAAAATCTAGTAATTTTTTTTCGTCGTTCATATGTAATAGTTTTTTTATCGCTTCTGGTTGTCCACCATGGTTTGGCCATTTCATCCTCTCACCTCATTTAAACTATTTGATTAGTTGGAGTAAACAAACACTTATTATCAAAAATACTAGCCATCCACCATGCATATACTGGATCGATCTTGTTATATCATCTTTCGTTAATTGTTTTAACTGATCTCCCATCGTTGCCCGTACAGACTTTTGGCCGCCATAATAATTAATACCACCTAACTGAACTCCCATTAACCCCGCAACCATCGCCTCTGACCAACCACTATTTGGACTTGGGTGTTTGTTAGCATCTCTACATGTAATTTTCCACCCATGCTTCTTTTTCGACCCTTTAATAATTAAAGCTGCTAGCCATATCGATAGCGCAGTTATCCTAGCTGGAATCCAATTAACTACATCGTCAAGCCTAGCTGATGCCCAACCAAATTGCTTATACCTTTCATTTTTATAGCCAATCATCGAATCCAATGTATTAATCGCTCGGTACACCATAGCTAGTGGTGCTCCACCAACAACCGTCCAAAACAATGGCGCGGTTATTCCATCAACTGTATTTTCTGCAACTGTCTCCACTGTTCCTCGAACGATTTCACTTTCAGGTAAGTCTTGTGTATCACGACCCACAACCATACTCAGCTGTTTTCTTGCTTCTGCTAAATCGCCAGCGACCAATGGGGTAAGAATAGCTTTAGCAGCAGCACTCAATCCTTTGATTGCAATTGTTGTTGAAACAAGATAAATTTGTGTGCAAACACCTACAATTGGGTGTAATTGATAGGCGATATATACAAGCAAAAAGGAGAGAAGAAATACAACTAATACCACTGTTGTAGTAAGGTAAATCCCTTTTATCCGTCTATTTTCACCATGATTACATCTTCCTTCTAAAAATCCAATCAGCTTCCCCATCAGTACGACAGGATGTGGAATCCACCGTGGGTCACCAATCGCTAAATCTAATAAAATAGCGACAACTAAAATAATACATAAACTTACAACTGGATCATATATCGTAGTAAAATGAACTAACATTTTTCAGATTCCTTTTCTTATAATTCATTCTTATGGAAATCATTCATTAATTGATAAATACGTGATAGTTGAACGTGATCACGAACAACCTTAGCTAACAAATCAAAACCTTCCTGCCTTTTTTGGGGAAAAGAGGTTCGGTTTAAAAGTGGAGCCAACCCTTTTTTACTCCTTATATCATTAAGTACGTTCTGCCGAAATGAGTCATTATGGAAGATGCCATGAAAGTAGGTGCCAATAATGTTCCTGTTTTCAGTGATTGTTCCTTCTGTTCGATCTGTTAGCTGGATAAAAGGACTAACCTCAACTTTAAAGTGAGGTTCCCCCATATGAATCTCGTACCCTGTAACAGGAATGATTTTATCCCCGTAATGGGCAAGTCCTTCCGACTGAACCGTTGTCTTTTCTTTAGTCATCTTGGTTTGCATCGGAATCAGTCCTAATCCTTCGACCTTCCCATGTGATGACTCCACTTCATATGTATCTATAATGCTCGTACCTAACATTTGATAACCTCCACAGATCCCAACAATCGTCGTCGTATTCTTTTCTGCTAAAGCCCATATCCGATTAGCTAGACCGGTTCGGTGTAAAAATTGCATATCCGCTAACGTGTTTTTGCTTCCAGGTAAAATAAGTAAATCTGGATCTGCTAATTCATCGGCCGAACGGACAAAGCGAACATGACAATCGTTTTCTTCAAAAAAAGGATCCATATCGGTGAAATTGGAGATCATCGGATGACGGATAACAGCTATATCAATCACTTTGGATGTATCCTTATGAGAAGAATAGCTGTCTAACACAACTGAATCTTCCGCCTCCATGACAAGGTTCTCGATATATGGAATCACCCCTAAAACGGGAACATTGGTATATTCTTCAAACCACGTTAATCCAGGCTGTAATAACGATACATCTCCTCTAAATTTATTAATGATAACCCCGACTATCCGTTTACGATCTTCTGGTTGGAGGAGTTGCAAGGTTCCTACTAAACTAGCAAAAACCCCACCCTTTTCAATGTCCCCCACCAAAATAACTGGTGCTTTTGCGATTTGTGCTACCCGCATATTGACAAGCTCCCTGTCATTTAAATTGATCTCAGCGGGACTACCTGCGCCTTCAATCACAATCCGATCATAACTCGTAGATAATCGATGGTAAGATTCTCTTATTAACTGTAACCCTTGTTGGAAAAAATCTTGCCGATATTCGCCTGCCTGCATATTTTTAAATGGCTTGCCATGTACAACAATTTGAGATTGGTAGGCCCCAGTTGGCTTGATTAAAATTGGATTCATATCTGTTGTGGCAATGACACCTGCTGCTTCTGCTTGAACACCTTGGGCACGCCCAATCTCTTTTCCATCAGCCGTAACATAAGAGTTTAATGCCATATTTTGGGACTTAAATGGAGCTGTGTTAAGTCCATCCTGCGTAAATATACGGCAGAAGGCAGTTGCCATGGCACTTTTTCCGGCATCTGAATGGGTACCCTGAATCATTAAAGGAACGGCCTTTTCCATTGGCGTTACACCTCACTTTGACACTTTCACCTAACCCTTAAAGCTCAATCCCTTTCACTGCTGGGATACCTCTATCATAGTAATGCTTTTCCACATCCACCACGGAAACAAGGTCGGCGATATCTTTAATTTCTTGTTTGGCATTTCTTCCGGTAATGACGAGGTGGACATGTTCTGGTTTATTTTTTATTAAGTCCTTTACTTCCTCTAATGGCAACACATCATCAATCGGAAATTTGCCAATCGCTAATGCATTATTTAATTCGTCTAGGACAACAAGGTCATATTCCCCACTCATCACCGTTTCCTTTGCTTTTGGCCATGCTTTTCTTAATGCTTCTCGATGTTCTTCTGGGGTTTTGGTCCATGTAAATCCAATACCAAGCTGCTCTGTCTCGACACCTAACTTTTCTAAGGCAATTTGCTCCCCGTAGGAACGTCTTGGTGATTTGATAAACTGTAAAATCTTTACGTTAAACCCTTGACCAACTGCCCGAACTGTTAGTCCAATAGCTGCTGTCGTCTTTCCTTTACCATCACCAGTATAAACAAGTGTTAAGCCCTGTTGTTTTCTTCTTTCCTGTACCATATGAACCCTCCTATTGTTTATTTAATACTCCCACAGTATCAAACGTAGCCATTTCCTTTACCATTAAAGTTGCTGATTGAATGATTGGATAAGCAATCGTTGCCCCCGTTCCTTCCCCTAGTCTAAGACCTAAATCAATTAATGGCTTATTACCTAGTAAGGAAATAGCCACTTGGTGTCCAGGTTCTGCCGATTGATGTGTAATAATCATGTAATCAGATGCAGCTTGAGAGATTTCCTTTGCTAAGAGTGCAGCTACTGTACAAATAAACCCATCCACAAGTATCGGTACACGCTGACTTGCTGCAGCAAGCATCGCGCCTGTCATCCCCGCAATTTCTAGTCCGCCTACCTTTGCCATAATATCAACTGGATCCTTTGGATTTGGATTTCGTTTTACAAGCGCTTGTTTAATCACTTCTATTTTATGTTCGAAGGTATCGTCTGCAATACCTGTTCCATGACCGACTAGTGAATCGATCTCCGCTTTACTAAGAACAGCCAATATTGCACCACTCGCTGTCGTATTACCAATCCCCATCTCACCTAATATGAGACATTTGGCACCTTTATTTATTATTTCTAGCCCTTGTTGATAGCCAACTTCAAGCGCATCTTCTGCTTCTTTCCGGGTCATTGCATCTTCCTGATAAAAATTAGCCGTTCCAAACCGAACCTTTTTATCTATCAACCTTTCGTCTTTTATCGTCGACGTAACCCCAATGTCGATGATTTCAAGCAAGGCTCCTATTTGTCTACTAAAAACATTAATCCCTGCACCACCGTTTAAGAAATTTCGAACCATCTGCTCCGTTACTTCTTGTGGATAAGCCGATACTCCTTCATCAGTGATGCCATGATCGGCAGCAAATACTAACACACCGGGTGGTGTTACTGATGGAAATGCTTCCCCTTTCATTGCCGCTAATGAAATGGCTAATTCCTCTAGCCTACCGAGACTTCCAAGTGGCTTTGTTAGTGTATCTATATATCGACTTACCTGCTGTCCCATTTCCTTATTTAACTTTGGTACCGAATAACTATGATTAAACATACTATTTTCCCCTATCCGCTTGATACGCTATACATTTTTTCAGCCAATTTTCTACCATCCTAGGACAAGATCCAAAATGAAAATGCGTGTATCCAGCAACTACATTATTTTTCAAATAACCTTCGTTTTATAGACGATTGCATAGACGGTAGTACAACCCGACGGAGCAAGCGGAAGGTACTTCGGCATCTATTCGGACAAGGCGGAGCAACTGGACGGAAGCGGACGACAACTCCCCCGGGGCAATCTCGCGGAAAACTGCCGGCCGAATGAGCAAACCTATCGCTGGGTATCAGAAAGGTCGAAGCAAAAATTCCGCCTTCCCTGTGTCGATTTCGCCCGCTAATACCTCCGCCTTTGCCTGCGCCTTTGCTGGCGTTGCTTCTGCGGAAGGCTTGGCGATCTCGTACGTGAGTGATACCGGGAGGTCTTCGAGTAGGTCTCTCTTCTGTTCGTCCGAAATTCGGACAATCGTTTCGTACCTCCGGATGAGGTCATACGCCTTGTTCCGTTTGAACCCTACGGACTCTATCCACGACTGGAAACAACCGTACCCGTTCTTCGCCAGTTCGTCCTGCGCTTCCTTTAACTCGCGCCCCAGTTCGGTGTACGCTTTGCCCGTCACAAAATCGCCATAATTTCTCCGGTAAACGTTTCGAAAAATTTTTTTCAGCAAAATTTCTGAGACGCAAGGCTACGCCCCATAGACGGCAACGTGTAAATCTTCCCAGTATAGGCGCTTAAATAGGCGCTTGCACGACTGGTATAGGTATCCGTCCAGGTTCGATATGGAGCGCTCCTTGAACCGCCTTATGACGTCCAATAATACGCCCTCTAATGGCTCCCTGTGCGCCTCTAGGCGTTGGTCCTTTCGCTTGGAACGTAGAATAATACCCGTAAGCCTACGTAAGTCTTTGGCGTTGAAAAACGGACTGAGTGTGTCGTATATCGGAGCCGGTATGTTATTCCGTACTGCCTTGGCGGATTCTAATACGTAGTTATGTTTTTCACGCTTGCGTAAAGGTTCGTCCTCTGAATTGGTGCGCTCGTCCTTACTGGCGCTTGCCTTCTCGTCTACTTCGCTATCCGTCATCCGTTCGGACATAAACGGCTGAATAACGATAATACTAGCGCCCTTTCCGCCACTCTTCGGGCGGATCATTCCCACTCTGCGGATAATATCCAACGACTCTAGGCGATTGAGTACACGTCCGATAGTACGCTCAGACTTTCCGCAGCCTTCCGCAATCGTCGATACCTTCAAATGACTGGCGCCGGGATACTTAACGGAGTAACGGGCGATAAATCGTAATACATTCCGCATGGTTGCATTTAAGACGTCGGCGTGCGCCTTTTCGTGTTGGGATACATGGTGGTTTAGTTCCTGCTTGTTATCGAATGTTGCATAGTCGGATAGATACGTTAGATTGCTCGATTGCTTTGTCATGGTTCGTTGCCTCCTAATTGAAGGCGCTACACAACGTACATACGTTCGGTTTAAGGTACGTACCTGCCGAATATTTGACTATACGAACTTTAGACGATATACTAACGATACAGGTAGGTGCTAGTATGTGCTTGTTCGGATAGTATTCGGGCAGGCGTGTGCTGCGCCTTTTTTTTTTGCGTAAATTAAATGTTAAGGTTGTTTAGCGGAGAAAACGCTTTGTGTCTTTCCGCCACTTCGCTACTGAATAGATTTACATATACGCGTACCATTTCCATAGACGAATGGCCGAGTACTTTCTGTAATTCGAATATGCCGGCTCCATTCATAACGGATATTTTAGCGAACGTATGCCGTAGCGTATGTGCGCTTGTACGTACGCCCTTGATACCCGCCTCTTGTCCATACTTCGGAACAATCTTCTGCAAGCCGTGGCGAGTCATCGCCTCTTCATCTAACGTGATAAATAGGTGATCCGTCTCCGCCGTTCCACGTAATCTAATAAACTTCCGTAACTGATCCTTCATCTTCGCGCTAACCGGTACATAACGGTGAAAATGATTCTTTGTATTTCGGATAAATACTTGTCCTTCTGATAACTTGACGTCCTCTACGAGTATTCCGGCAGCTTCGTTTAATCGTATCCCCGTATCCAGCAATAACATCATGAACGTATAGTCCCGTTGGCCGGTAAAGGTGCGCTTGTCCGGAGCGTTCATTAGCGCCCGTAGCTGTGTCATAGTGAACGTTTGTATATTCGCTTTCCTGTCCTTCAATAGCGGATACTTCCGCATTGGATTCTCCGTAAGATACTTGTTATCGGATAGGAAGTTAAATAGCGTACGTGCTGCCCGTAGTTTCGTATTGATCGTCGTTGTTTTTAACTGACGCCTCTTCTGCATGTCTTCGATATACTCGTCGATATGATGGCGTAAGACCTCGTTAATTATTAGCGAATGGTCTTTCATTAGCAGATACTTGCGGAAATCATTCAGTTCCCGCCGATAATACTTAATCGTAAATTCTCGTAATGCTTTCCGCTTGGCGTCCTGGATAAATAAGTCTAACGCCCTGTCAAACGGCAATATGTCGGCAGTAAGTGTAGACGATATTACGTCGATTTGATCGCCCTCTAATACGTTCTTTCGTCTCGACAACGCAAAAAAGCCCCCTTCCGAATTAATCGGAAAGAGGCGTATAGGTTGCACGACTATTTTTCGCTACATATAAACGTAAAAATAGCGATACCTACGTCTGTAGATACCGCTATATCAGTGATTTTAGTACCGGTGGTCGGGTTCGAACCGACACTCCGTGAGGAACACGATTTTGAGTCGTGCGCGTCTGCCAATTCCGCCACACCGGCATATATGCGAAACAAAGGCGGTAACCGGATTCGAACCGGTGATAAAGGTTTTGCAGACCTCTGCCTTACCACTTGGCTATACCGCCACATGGGAAATGGAGCGGAAGACGGGATTCGAACCCGCGACCCCCACCTTGGCAAGGTGGTGTTCTACCACTGAACTACTTCCGCATTATGGCTGGGCTACCAGGATTCGAACCTGGGGTACACGGGATCAAAACCCGATGCCTTACCGCTTGGCTATAGCCCAATATGGGGCGACCGGTGGGGATCGAACCCACGAATGCCGGAGCCACAATCCGGTGCGTTAACCACTTCGCCACGACCGCCATAGAAATGAAATGGCAGGGGTAGTAGGAATCGAACCCACATCAAAGGTTTTGGAGACCTTCGTTTTACCATTAAACTATACCCCTACTTAAAAGATGGTGGAGGGGGAGAGATTCGAACTCCCGAACCCTGAGGGAGCGGATTTACAGTCCGCCGCGTTTAGCCACTTCGCTACCCCTCCATCTTATATTCAAATGTTTAAATGAAAAAAAGTGGTGGCTCGGGACGGAATCGAACCGCCGACACACGGATTTTCAGTCCGTTGCTCTACCGACTGAGCTACCGAGCCATAACTTTTAAGGTGACACTTAATTTAGATTAAGTGGCGGTCCGGACGGGACTCGAACCCGCGACCTCCTGCGTGACAGGCAGGCATTCTAACCAACTGAACTACCGGACCATATTAAAATGTTTTCATTTACTTAGCTGTACTTTACAGTACCACTATTAAATAAATTGGTTGCGGGAGCAGGATTTGAACCTGCGACCTTTGGGTTATGAGCCCAACGAGCTGCCAGACTGCTCCATCCCGCGATATTGTTAATGAGACAAATGGTGGAGGATGCAGGGCTCGAACCTGCGACCCCCTGCTTGTAAGGCAGGTGCTCTCCCAGCTGAGCTAATCCTCCATGTTGGTGACCCGTACGGGATTCGAACCCGTGTTACCGCCGTGAAAGGGCGGTGTCTTAACCACTTGACCAACGGGCCATATTAAAGGTGGCGGAGAGCGAGGGATTCGAACCCTCGAGACCGCGGTAGCGGTCTACACGATTTCCAATCGTGCTCCTTCGGCCACTCGGACAGCTCTCCATATGGCTCCACAGGCAGGATTCGAACCTGCGACCGATCGGTTAACAGCCGATAGCTCTACCACTGAGCTACTGTGGAATAATTTCAATGAAGAATCAAACATGGTCTTGCTTGTCTCATGAAATGGGATATTTAATTAGATCTCACTGTCTGGCAGCGTCCTACTCTTGCAGGGACAAAGTCCCAACTACCATCGGCGCTGGAGAGCTTAACTTCTGTGTTCGGCATGGGAACAGGTGTGGCCTCTCCGCCATCGCCACCAGACAATTTGATCGCTTTTCAATCAACCTTTTAAAATCAGTCACAAGTGATATTATAATAGGTTTTTTTGAAAAAATCAAGGATTATTTTTATTAATATGTAATTAATTTATATCCTGAAAACTAAATAAGAGTAAATACCGTGACATGGTAAAGAATGTAGTTAAGTCCTCGATCGATTAGTATTCGTCAGCTCCACGTGTCACCACGCTTCCACCTCGAACCTATCAACCTCATCGTCT
>NZ_JBHRRZ010000033.1:0-55924 GCF_042643265.1 Virgibacillus sediminis
AGTTTACTACTCAATAACAGTAGACAAAAAAGAGTTGAAAAGTGACTCTTAATTTAAAGTTGCCCAAATTATCCTGAGGTTATATAGGCTTGACAGTTTCGTTCATATCAGTATATTTCCGCAGCGGCTATCCTCACTCAACCTGATTGCTAACTATCCTATATTTCTATAAAAACGACCACCTCGCCGACTGTAGCTATTAATACTATAAATCTTGAGACAGCCGGACCATATCCCTGCATTGGATGCCGTTTTCAAAAATTTCTTCCTCGTAATGCCTAATGAAAAAGTCCAGATCCACACCGGTTATTCGAAAACCGCATTTTTGATAAAGAGCAAGCTGATGGATGCTGGAATTCCCCGTACCAACTTCCATGGTTTTGTATCCTTTCTCTGTTGCTGTTTGGATGGCATCCCTCACTAGGAGTTTCCCCATCCCTTTCCCCTGCTGGCTTTCATCCACCGCGATGTTTACTAGTTCCGCCGTACCCGTTCTTGTCGGGAGCAGTACATACACACCTGTTATTTGATGTGAATGTTCAGCAACATAGCAGTCACCCCTCCTCAAATAGTCGTCAATACTCTCCTTGGAGGGGTCTGCCGATAATAATAAATCATACGGCGGTTCTTCATTTTTGTGGAGTAATCGAATCTTCATCTTGCTCTCCTTAATCCCCTTAGGATTTTTCGGCCAGTTCCCCCAGAATCCTCAATAATGCACGGCATTCCCGGCCCCACCGGTTACAGAAATGACATCACCCGTAATCGAGACAGACAGCGGGGATGCTAAAAATGCCACCACATCGGCAACCTCCTCCGCTTTTACCAGCCGGCCGATGTCATTGCCTTCCGCAATCTTCTCAAGCTTCTCCTCATCCGGAAACCGTTCTCTCGTTGTTTCCGTTTCCGTCACGCCGGGGTAGACGGCGTTAGCGGTTATTCCATGTTTCCCCAGCTCCTTGGATACGGACTTGGTCAAATGGACGACAGATACATTCCGCGCACCGGCACTCATGCTGCCTGCATTCCTGGCAGCCATGCCGCTCACATTAATAATGCGCCCCCAGTTATTTTTCACCATATGAGGACTCGCCGCCCGGATGCTCCGGAAGTAGCCCATGAACTTTTCCTCGAAGTCCTTCAAAATCAGCTCATCCCGCACGTTGTGAAAATCTTCCGGCTCTCCCCCGCTCACACGTGCTCCGTTGTTCACCAGGATATCAATCCCTCCCATTGCTTCCGCTGCCTTTTCCACCAGCTGGGAAATGGATGCAGGATCTCCCATATCCGCCGCAATCGGGTAAATATTCCTCCCCGTCTCTTTCTCGAGTTCAGCGGCCGTTTCCTTAATAGACTCCTCATTTCTCGAACAAATGGTGCAATCGACACCTTCCATCGCAAGTGCTCGCGCAATCGCCTTGCCGATCCCCCGGCTTCCTCCGGTAACGAGTGCTCTTTTTCCTTTTAGCTGCAAATCCAAATGGAAAACCTCCTTATGTATGCTTATATATAGGTTCAACAGAGTAAGAATATTTTCCTTTTATTAAAAGGGAAAATACCTCTCAGTCCACGGATTCTGTTCCTTTCCCCATACAACCAAATCAAAAAAACAGCTCTCTCGAATGGGAAGAGCTGTATTCTTATAAATCTATTAATCCATGATCGCAACGAGTCTACCTGTAACTTCATGGCGTTCCAATTTGAGAATGCCTTCCCAAATTTCATCAAATGTAATTTCTGAGATAGTTGGATCTATATCCCCAGAAGCCATCAGCTTGTACACTTCTGCAATGTCATGAACATCGCCGCCGACACTGCCTTTCAATGTGGCGGCTTTCAGAATAAGAGGATCGGTATTGATGGTTGATTCCAATTTACCCATACCGACAAGAACGACCGTCCCGCCCGGAGCAATGACGTCAATAGCTCCCGCAGTCGTCGTACCAAACCCAGCATAGTCAACGATCAAATCGGGTGCAATATCTGCTAGTTCTTTTACATCTTCAAAAACTTCCTTGACCCCAAGTTCCTTGGCCAGTTCACGCGCTTTCGGGCTGACGTCTACCGCATAGACATCAATACCTTGGACAACCGCTGCCCGGGCTGCTATTTGACCAAGACCTCCGATACCGATAACCCCGACCTTCATACCTGGCTTAGCTCCACCAGTTTGGAACATGGCATGATAAGATGTCATTCCAGCATCTGTGCCGGCCGCAGCCTGGGCAAACGTAATTCCCTCTGGCATTGGAACCAAGTCAACAGCAGGAGCTGACACCAGGTCTGCATAACCGCCATCATACCCGTAACCAGGTCCCAAACCAACCTTACTTACAGGACACACGCCAACACGATCGCCAACTTTGTAATCGGTAACTCCTGGTCCTACCTCTTTGATGACACCAGCCACTTCATGCCCCATGATAATTGGCGTATGCTCGATAATGTCCAGCCATTTCTCATCGCGTAATGCGCCAACATCCGAGTGACATAACCCAGCAGCTTTCACTTCTATTAATACACGACCTTCTGTTGCCTCTGGATCCGGCTTTTCTACCAGTTTCAAAGGTTCATTCGTTGTAGTAAATTCCCAACCTTTCATGTGTAACCCCTCACTTCTTGTTTTTTATTCATAGATGCTTACATCTCTATTTTAGATTAGGGCTAATTTACTAGTCAATTTAACTGGTCTGGGAAATAGAAATATTACTAGAAATGTGAAATTTTTGTGAGTTAATGAGCATGTTTGGAGTTCTTTTTATCATTTCCTGATTTTCGCTATGGGGTCATAGATCATCTGATTCACTTCTTTCCTAACCGGGGTTCCAATTGGCAAAAATGCAATCCGGGTTCACAAATGGCAGGAAATAAATCTACGGATATTGATAAGGTGTTAGGCTCGTATATCGACACCTCTGCTTTGTTATGCAGTGATACTGCGACCAACTACAAAAAGTTTGCAAAAGATAAGGGATTGCAACACGAAATAGTCGATATGCGTAAAAGCGTTTATGTGAACTTGGAGCAAACTAAAAAAGCTGTTCATAAATCGAATTATTCAACTGTTGAAATGTTAAGAAGTGCTTAAAAATTATCTTCTTTATTTGGGAGCGTATTTTTTACCTACTTTAAATATGAGCGGAGTTCCTATTATTGTAGGTAAAAACCAGAATAACAAAACAGGCAGTTCATTTAAAACTGGTATACTAGGAATATTAACTACTAAAGTTGCAGTTACAATACCTATATAAGAACCTAGCATTCCTCCTATATGAGCACCTATCCAATTTTTCCATTTCTTCTTGACCGCTAAATATCCCAATAAAGCAAGCCCATAAGAAAACAGAGCGATATAGAATAAATATTGGCTTTTTTCCCAATGGATTATCGACATAACCAAAGCTGTTATAAATACAAGGACATAAGACCAGTGATATATCTCGCCAGATACAGTATGTTTCCCCCTCTTCTTTTTAGAAGACATTGCAAATATCCCGCTTATCAAACAAATCGTCCCTGTGAGTATATGATTTATTAAAAATGCATTAAACAATAACATCACCTCAATACTTAAAAAACTTATATTTTAAATATATTTAGTGTAAATTTAAATATCCTATAAAACAACAATATTTACGAAAACAGCGTTAACAAATGAATATGGCGGTGTCGCAACTCAACTTCGAATCAGTTGATCAATAGGGCAAAAAAATGCCGGGAAACTCCTTTAGATAGTTTCCCGACACTTCTTCCTGTGCGCATAACTTATTCCGCTTTCATATTCAAATCTTTAATAGTAAATTGGCGAGCCCGCTGGGACTGATATTGCTTAAAAAAATCTGCTTCTATACCGGTTAAATTCACAAGAAAATAATCAACCTCTTCAAATGTTACCGGGCTGCGGCCGATATATTCTGAAAGGTTATCGATTTCTTAAGCTTTGTTATCATGTGGGTTCGGCAACTGCTTGAATAAATCAAAAAAGACTGGAGACAAGACAAAAAGGTGGCATATTCTAAGCCCGGCTGACATTATTATTATGAGATGACTAATAATTTAACAAGCGGGTGAGAGCAATGGCTAAACACAGTGGGCAAGATGCCATCACAAAAATCAAGAACTCGAACGTCCGGATGACACCCCAGCGTGTCGCAGTCCTTGAAGCACTGCTGAATTCAAAGAGCCATCCAACAGCGGACCAGATCTATCAACAGGTCGGAAGGCAATTTCCGACGATCAGCCAGGCAACTGTCTATAACAACCTGCATACCCTTTGCGAAAGCGGGCTGGCTCAGGAATTGACATTCGGCAACCATTCCAGCCGGTTTGACGGCGATCCGTCCGAGCATTACCATGTGATCTGCACGGGTTGCGGCAGCATTGTCGACTTGCATTACCCCTTACTAAAAGAAATGGAAGCCCTGGCCCAGCAGACCACCGGCTTCCAAATCAGCCACCATCGCCTGGAGATTTACGGGGAATGTGAAGACTGTGCAGCTGAGCGGGAATAAGCCTGAAACCATGGTGGTTTCAGGCTTTTTTGTGGTGTAGGCTGACGCCCGAGTGGGAGGTGCTGGCGCCCGAGTGTGCTGCTGTGCGGCCCGAGTGAGAGGTGCTGGCGCCTGAGTGTGCTGCTGCGCGGCCCGAGTGGGAGGTGCTGGCGCCCGAGTGCGATGCTGTGCGGCCCGAGTGGCGGGTGCTGGTGCCCGAGTTCGATGCTGCGCAGTTCGGACGCTCAACGGCCTGAAGAAAATCTAGTAATTCACGCATATACTCCCCGCAAGCCAGGATACAATTTCAGATACCGTTCATATACCTCCGCATACAACTGCGCCCTCTCGGCATCCGGCTCATAGACAGTTGGTTCCTCAGGCGCCATGAACCGCTCCGCAAAGTCATTATGATCAGCGGCCCAGCCGAGCTGGATAAAGGCGGAGGAAGCAGTGCCCAGTGCGGCCATATATTCACTTTCCTTCCCGACGCTTAATGGTCTGCCAAGGCAATCGGCGAGTATCTGGCACCACATCCTGCTTTTCGTGCCTCCTCCGATCACCGTCATGTTGCCCGTCTGAGCAGCTGCAGATTGACCAGCTGCCTGCCTAAAAGAAAGGCAGATGCCTTCCACCACAGCCCTGGCAAAATCCGCTTTCTCTGTATTAGGATGGATCCCCCAGAAGGCCCCCTTCGAATCAGGGTCATTCACCGGGCACCTCTCCCCATGCAGATAAGGAAGGAAAAGCAGTCCATTTGCCCCCGGCGGAGAGTTTTCCAGCATATCCTCAAACTTTTTAAAATCACCGCCGGCAAACGTCTGTACAGCCCATTGATGAACATTACCGACATTCAATAATGGCGCAATGGAAATGACCGAATCATCAGGAATGTGGGCCAGTTGAAAGGCACCCTCTACCACCTCATCTTGCCTATCGTTCCCCTGGATCCTCGCAACCCAGCCGGTCGTCCCCATATATAAATACGCATCGCCTTTGCTGACTGCACCTGCCCCCATGGTCGAAGCGCCTGCATCCCCGCTTCCGCATAGCACCGGTGTATTTTCACAAAAGCCGCTGGCAAGGGATCCCTCTTTAGACACATGGCCGGCAACCTCCTTCGCAGAATGAAACTCCGGCAGTTTACCGAAGTCAATACCCAATGATTCTATGTAATCCATCTCCCACTGACCCGTCTCCAGATTCATCATACCTGTCGTGGAACCGGTCGTCCTATCTGTTACAACCGCCCCCGATAGTTTATAAATAATATAGTCCTTGGCGCTGAATACATAGTGCTCCACCTTCTGAGCTAAGTCAGGACGATGCTTGTCCATCCATAGCAGTTTCGCTGCTGGAGTGGAAGCACGCACCGTATTCCACAGCACCTCCTGAATGTCTGGAAACTTTCCCCTTATCTCCGCCGCTTCCTCATCGGCCCTTGTATCCGAGTATAAAATAGCCCGCTCAGGAGTAGACGAAATAGGAATCACATCTTCCATCTGGCCGGAGAAAGTGATCATCACTACATGGCGAGGTTCTACCTTCCACTCGTTCCACCACCTGGAGGTGATATGGAGGATGCCTTCCCACCAATCCTCCGGGCCCTGTTCCACACTTCCGTCCGCACCGTAAAAGGTTTCCAATTTAACAGATGATGCACCAGTAAAAGCTGCCTTATCATCAAGCAATACTCCCTTAATCGACGTCGTCCCAATATCGAAAACCGCAATATATTCCACTCCGCATCCGCCTTCCATTTTAAATATTCATACTATAAGTCTACCAAATATAGGAAAGGGATGGGGAGATTGTGGGGTGGTGGCGCCTGAGTGAGGGTGCTTAGCATTCCCACTATAGTTATTCAAAAAAATAGAATGCTTGAAACAATACTGATTTCAAGCATTCTCATATCATTCACCACTTAGTTTCTACTTACTTCCATTTAATATACTTTCTAATATCTCTTCATTATGTTCTCCAAGTGCTGGCCCTTCAGCATAGGTTGGTGTATAACCGGAGACCTTTATTGGTGTTCCCAACATTTTAATGTCTCCAAACGTCTTACTAGCAACATCAACAATCATATTCCGTTCTTCAACCAAAGGCTGTGATAAAGCTTCTTCTACTGTGTTTACTGGGGCAACGGGGACTTTCCCTTTCAATTTTTTAAGCCAGTAGTCGGTATCATGTTGGATGAAGATATCATTCAGTATTTCGATAAGTTCTTTTTTGTTATCCAATCTTGCTTGAAAATCTTTGAATTTATCATTCTTTGCTAAATCCGGCCGATTTAATTCAGTAGTGAGTATCTGGTAAAACTTCTCTTTGTTACACATCAGGATCATATAACCATTCTGTGTCGGAAACAATTGCGACGGTACTAGGGTTGGATGGGAGGAATAAGCGTTCCGCTCGGGCTTATATCCTTTATTGAGATGCCATATAGCTAAATAATTCAAAACGGATAAAGAAGTATCGAACAAGCTGACGTCTATATCACTGCCCTTTCCATGAGTCTGTGCTTGAACAATTCCTATCATTAATCCTAAAGCTGCCATCATACCAGTCGAAAAGTCCACAATCGAAATACCAAACTTTGAAGGAGGCCCTCCCGGTTCTCCTGTTAGCGACATATGTCCATTCATGGCCTGTAGAAGATAGTCATAGGCAGGCTCTTTTCTCATGGATCCAGTATTCCCAAAACCGGACAGAGAGCAAGTAACGATTCTTGGATTGATCTCCTTTAAGTGATGGTAGTTGACTCCAAGTTTATCGGGCACATCACCTCGTAAATTGTTAAATACCGCATCCGACGTCTCAACCAATGAATGGAAGATTTCTTTATCTTCCCTTGACTTCATATCAAGAGAAACACTTTTTTTATTTCTATTTATAGATTGAAAGAATAGGCTATCCTGATTTTCTGCATACGGTATAACCGTCCGCGACACATCTCCACCGGTGTTCGGGTCTTCAATTTTAATTACCTCTGCTCCCATATCAGCTAATAAGGAAGTGGCGAATGGGCCTGCCCCATATTGCTCAATAGATAGTATTCTTATACCTTCCAAAGGTTTCATACGCTATCACCTCCTATTTCTTAGAATGGGTATAAGGGCGTTTGGCAAATTCCTTTTTCGGAACCAGTAGTTTCCTCTTATAGCTCATTACATCTTCTTCTCTCTGGTTGCTTACAATCGTTTCCACTCTTACGATTCCACGGTCATTCTTGCTCTTAGATTCTCTTTTATCCAAAATGTTTGTACGGCAGTAGAGGGTATCTCCATGGAAGGTAGGGTTCAAATGTTTAACATTTTCATATTCCAACATAGCAATTGCAGCCCCACTGATATCATTGACGGTCATGCCGACAGCAATTGAAAAAACCAGCGTACCATTCACAAGATTTTGTTCAAATTGAGTCTGAGATGCATAATGGGCATCTATATGAAGCGGATGCTGGTTTAAAGCCATTAAGCTTGATATCATATCATCTGCATCAGTAATAGTTCTCCCGGGCCAATGATAAATAATGTCCCCAACTTCAAAGTCTTCAAAGGCTCTGCCAAACGGTGTATGAATTTCAGCCATGTATAATCTCCCCCTAAGTTTTTAAATTTTATACTTTTCTACCAGGCCCTTGCTGATCACAATCTTCTGAATTTCATTGGTCCCTTCACCAATTAACATCAAAGGTGAATCACGGTAATACCTTTCGACATTGAATTCCTTCGTATACCCGTAGCCTCCATGTATCCTCATTGACTCACTGGCTAGTTCAAAACCTACTTCAGTCGCAAATAATTTAGCCATGCCGGCTTCTAAATCACATCTCTCTCCATTTTGGAGCTTGGTAGCTGCGTTCATTGTCAACAGCCTGGCAGCTTCCAACTTGGTTCCCATTTCTCCTAATTTCAATTGTATTGCCTGGTGTTCACTTATCGGTTTACCGAATGTCTTTCTTTCTTGTGCATATCGTATAGCGTCTTCAAAAGCTGCTCTAGCGAGCCCTAGCCCTCTTGCTGCTACATTTACACGACCTAGTTCAAGACCGCCTAGAACCTGCTTAAAACCCTTTCCTTCCTGTCCGCCGATTAGATGGCTAGCAGGTACTTTGAAATTCTCGAAAACTATTTCACAGGTTTTCACTCCTTTGTATCCCAATTTATCTATATCTTTCTGTACGATAAATCCTTCCTCTCCTTTTTGAATAAGAAAGAGACTAATGCCTTTATACCTCGGGGAAGTATTGGTATCCGTTTTCACAGCGAGAATAAAAGTATTCCCATGGCGCGCATTGGTAATCCACATTTTGCTTCCATTGACAACATAATGATTATCTTCTTTTACCGCTTTGGTGGAGATATTTTGGACATCTGTTCCTGCCTCTGCTTCTGAAAGTGCTAATCCCCCACGACATTCTCCTGTGGCAAACCTTGGTAGAAATGACCTTTTCTGTTCTTCCGTCCCAAACTTCTCTACTATATGCGCCATAATCAGATGGCTATTCAAAATACCTGCAACACTCATCCAGTGCTTTGTTATTTCTTCTATCACTAAGCTGTACGTCACAAAGTCGATCCCGATTCCGCCATATTCTTCCGGAATAGTAAAGCCAAAGAAGCCAAGTTCCTTCATTTTTTCCACAATCTCATGAGGGTATTCATCGTTCTGCTCCAATTCTCTTGCTACAGGGTCAATCTCTTTCTTGCAAAAATCTTTCACCATATCTATTACTTGCGTTTGCTCATTGGTTAAAGTGAATAATGCCATACACTTATAGCCTCCTTATAGTATATTGGCCAACTCGTTTATATCCTCCAACTTTTCCATTCCCCTAACTTTATCGATAATCAATGATTGCTGTTCTTCACTATAAACAGGAGAAGTTACATATTTAAACTTCTCGATCATCTCTTTCCAAGACAATGGGTTTTCTGGATCGCCTTTTGGGTAGTCAATGCTTTTGTCCATTACACCTTTTTTCGAATCAATGATGACACGGGCTGGCCATTTCAGAGGGAACTCTTTCTCCAGTTCCTCATCCCGTACACATATCACCTTATCCATCATGGAAACGACCGTGGGATCCTCTGTAACCTCATTGCTATATTGTTCGAGCAATGTTTTTCTGTAAACAGTAGCGACCGCTGCGCCAAAATGCATGCTAAATTGAGCATCTACAGAAGATTTTGGCCGGCGTTTCTCCTCCTGTGGATCCACTACAATTGGTAACGCCGTGCCCACCAAATGAATTTTAATTTCATTGATATCTTCGGGGGTCAGATCGTTTTCCTTTACCATATCTAGAATTAAATCCAACGGACCCTGCTTATACCGGCAACAAGCATGCGGTTTTATGCTGGTTTTTAAGATAGCATTCTCATTCATGTCAAAAGCTTGATTCAGCTGCGACAGGTCGTAGTTATCGGAATGCGCTTGAGCAAAGCCGTATTTGCCAGTAAAAATGGATGCCGGACCTGTAAAGCCTCCCTCTGCCAATTGAGCAGCTATTATCCCACTATGGGAAGCCCATCCTGGATGGAGCCTTTTTGTCCAAGCTCCCGTTTGCAAAAACTCCATGGAAGATGATGTTTGGCTACCGGCTATCCCTAAAGCGTTAGATAATTTTTCCGCAGACAAATTCAAAAGTTTTGCACTGGTGGCTGCAGCCGCAAAAGTACCCATAAGTCCGGTTGGATGGAACCCTTTTTTATACACTTCAGAAGGTTTCAAAGCCGCTCCCAGCCTGCTCATCAACTCATAGCCTATAACACTGGAGATAATAAAATCCTTACCGCTTTTTCGCCCCTCTTCCCCTACAGCCAAAGCTGTTGGAAAAACAGCTACTGCCGGATGGAGAGATGACTCGTTGATAACATCGTCCAGCTCCAAACTATGAGCCGCTGCTCCATTGGCAAGGGCTGCATATTGAGGCAGAGGCTTTAAACCCTGCTGCCCAATCACACTGCCTTCTCCCACTCCTCCTGCTTTATGGATGAAGTTCTGAAGAGGTTTGCTGGATTCAAACATGCTCCCCCTCGCTGCTAACCCTATAAAATCTAATGTTAAGTACTTAACTCGATCGATCACAGTAGTACTCAGATCCTCAAAATTCAATTGGAAAAAAGACATTTCAGATGAAACCGTTTCCGTTTGAGGCATACATTCATCTCCTTCGAACATTTTACTAATAATTAGCAAAATTCATGCCAACCTCTCCCACTTCAGGTTTACGAGTGTTTTACAGCGAGTTAAAGGCGTTACTATTCAAGTCTCCTTGATACCCAGCAATCTAATATTGTTTCAAGAACGTTTCGTCTGGATCGCCCCTGAAACAGTAGAATGCACATAAAACAAAGAATCACCTGTAAACAGGTGATTCTGGAATGGCCACTATATTTTGTATTTTTTATAGACATCCGTTTTTCTTTCATCCAACCAATTAATTCTCTCCCTAGCCAAATCAACAAGCTCGGACTGCACACCCCCAGTTACATAGGACCAAGTACTGTCCTCCAAATGGCTGATTACGTCTCCAAACGGATTGATAATGCAACTTCTTCCAAAGTGATCTCTAGGCTCCGCCTCACCTTCTATCGATTCCTCTCCACTTTTATTCACAGCTAGTACATAGACGTTATTCTCCATAGCTCGAACCCTCAATTCCTGAAGGTACAAATCTTTTCTGAAACCATATGTGGCTGTAGGGACTACAACCAAATCGACTCCTTGCAAAGACAAGCATCTCCAAGCTTCAGGAAAAGAGCGGTCAAAACAGATGAGAATCCCCACTCGAAGCCCGTTATCAAGAACAAATACAGGAAATTCGCTCCCTCCATCCCCATATTGTTCAAAGTAATACTTCTCATCAGTCGATAAGCTTTTCGACTCTATTTTAGGAAGGTGTACTTTCCGGTATTTCCCGATCAACCCTTTTGTCGGGGAACACACAAATGCAGTGTTGAAATAATGAGACTGCCCTCTGTTCATTTCTCGTTCGAAAAGAGTCCCGATGATATGTGTGTTATAAGTTACAGCCAAATTCATACATTTGCTGACCGTCTCTCCCTCCATCGTCTCCGAATAATCCTCAAAATACTTATCATTTCTGCTGGTTGCAAAATAAGGAGCTGACATCAACTCGGAAAAGGCCACCAGATAAGGTGTTTCTCTAGTCACCACCTCTTCTAATACTCGTTCAATCTTATACCAATTTCTCTTTTGGTCACCTGGAAAGGGACCCAATTGGATTCCGCTCACTTGCACCTTATTTTGCATCATATAGTACCTCCATTTTTTGCATGACTGTGTATGAAGTAAGAAGATCCGCATACCGATTATTGATATCGAATAGGTTAGCCCGATGAGGTCCCTCAGCCTGATCTCCGACACAATCTTCCACTACAATGGTCCGGAATCCGTAGGAAAAAGAATCGATTACCGAGGCACGAACACAGCCACTTGTAGTACAACCACACACAAAGAGGGTATCTATTCTTTTAGTTACCAATAAACTTAGTAAATCGGTATTGAAGAAAGCGGACGGCATTTTTTTGGTTAATACAATTTCATGTTTCTCAGCCCTCAACTGGCCATCAAGCTCCGCCCATTTTGAATCTAATTGAACGAGTGATAAGCTATTTACCTTCTTCGGCCATAAGCCCATATCCTGTTGATCTTCCCTGTATGCTACTACTGTGTGAAATATAGGTATGTTCACTTCTCTGGCTTTATTCAGTAAAGGTACCGTATTATTCACAGCCTTCGTCACCAAGTCACTTCCTCCTAATGGTGATTCCGGTAAGGTGAAGGCTTTCTGAAAATCAATAATTAACAGGGCAGGTTTACTTCCAACCCCTATGCTGCCTGAACCATATCCTGCCTCTGAATAAGTTGAGTCAAATCGCTCTTCCATTTATCCTCCCTCACTCTCCCTTTGACTTTATTTCCTTTATAAATGACTGAAGATAGTACATAGCCAGGAAAAACATTCCAATCGGTACGGCCAAAAATACGTAAGACATAGGCAGCCTTAATGGGGAATGAGACGTGATTCCGGTTCTCAATAAATGTTGGACATACTCTATTCCTGCAAACATAATGAACCCCGCATAACATATACCTACAATACATGTAAATATATTACTTAATTTCAAGAATCTAGGTCTGAATTTACTTGTAAATAAATCCAACGACACATGAAAGCCCTTCTTGCCACTCGCACCCAAAGTCAGCAAAATGGCCCATACGAGTGAGAAAACAACCACCTCTTCAGATATGGCAAAAGATTTGGAGAAAAACTGTCGGCTGATTGCCTCTATAATCATCCAAGCTGCTGAAATAACAAAAAACCCAACTCCAACACCAATAACAAATTTATCTTGGATGAAGGATAGTAATTTCATTGAAAGCCTCCTCCCACATACAGAGACTAGCCTGAGGCTAATCTCTTATCTCGTTAAATTTTTTCATGGCATCCGGATGTTTCTCTTCAAAGCTTTCATGGACAGTTTTCGCCTTTTCTCTCCATGCCGCTACCTCGTCCTCAGGTACCCGCACGACTTCTCCAAAGTCATTGGATACTTCTTCTAGGAATTGCTTATCCATTTCAATGGATTCTTCCCATTGGTCTACAATAAGTTCATCTAATGTTTCTTGAATAATTTGTTGTAAGTCATCTGGAAGGCTTTCAAACCATTGCTTATCTGCAGCCAAGGAGTACGTGAAAATCTGCATTTCTGGTACGACAAAGCCATGACTTGCAGCCGATCCTACTACATCAATCCACCCATCTGGTGAGGTATTTACTCCATCTATAACCCCTTGAGACAGGGAAGTTGTAATTTCTGTTGCAGGCATAGATACGGCTGTTGCACCGTAAGCCCCTAGAAGTTCATTAGCAACATGCCCTCCCACCGATCGAATCTTCAAACCAGACAGGTCCTGCATATCATTAATCTCCCTATCATTTGTCAAAATAATCCCTTCTGCTGTTCTCATTAGTCCTAAAATTTTAATCCCGTTATCTTCAACAAATGAATCAAGCAGCCCTGTCAATTCTTCTCTGTATTGCTGATCTTGAAGAACTGTCTCATCTTCCAAAGAAAAAGGAAGGTTCACTACCCCATATTCATCTGCTAATGCTTCTAAATGTACACTTACCGGCCACACCATATGAACACTTCCAGTTCCTAAATTCTGTACTGCTTCGCCATCTGTATACAGCTGGCCGGAAGGATGAATGGTAACCTCCAATCTTCCATCGCTTCTTTCTTCTACCAATTCCTTAAATTGCTCCATATATTCATGTTTGAAGAAGGATTCAGGCAATTCATGAGTCATTATAATTTCGTGGGTTTCCTGTTCACTGCCGCTCGTTTCCGAATTACATGCTCCGAGTACAAATGCCAAAATCAGTAACATGGACAAAGTGAATAATTTCTTTTTCATAAAAATCCTCCTTTTATAGTTGAAACTATACTCTCTCTTTCATAGACTCTTTAAATTATCCCCATAGCATCCCCCCTTATATATTGAACAATTATTTCAACAGCACCAAGCTTAGCTGAGGAAAATAAGTAACAAGCAGCAAAGAAATAATCAATACAAAGTAATAGGGCCCGACTCCTTTCGCTACATCTTCGACCGGAATCTTCGTCAAACCACTCATAACAAAAAGATTAAGCCCTACAGGAGGTGTAACTGCAGCTATTTCAATATTCAATGTTAGAATCACAGCAAAATGTATAGGGTCTATACCGGCCGCTATAGCTACCGGAAATAGCAGAGGGCTGACAAGAACAATGACTGAGATACCATCCAAGAAAAGCCCGAGTAAAATGATCAGCAGATTGGTTATCAATAGAAATTGCCAAGCTTCAAGTCCTGATCCAGCTATCAGATTAATTAACCCTTGGGTCAATCCTAAGCTTTGCAACATAAACGCTGTGAGTGCTCCCCCGATGATAATCAGGTATACCATCCCTGATTGGAGGAGCGCTCCTTTAAACATGGTCCAGACTCCTCTCATATTCGTCTTCTTCAATATGATGACTAATAATAGAGCATAAAACACTGCTACGGCTGCTGCTTCAGTAGGAGTAAAGATCCCTAAGTAAATCCCTCCAAGAATAAGAACCGGGAGAAACAATATACCGGAGGAGGATTTGAACCTCTCACCTATCATTTTTGGTGTTACTTTAATGTTATGAAACTCGGATTCCCATCTATTTTTTCTGCTGATCCACCAAGTTACCAAGATAAGCATGACACCTTGTAATATCCCAGGTACAATACCTGCCGTAAATAAATCGATAATAGGAATTCCCATCATACTGCCAATCAAAATAAAACTTAAGCTAGGCGGGATTAACAAACCTATGGTTCCACCAGTTGCTACCAAACCAGCAATAAACCTTTTGGGATAGCCTTTCTCCCCAAGTAGGTTCACCACATTTTTTCCCAGTGCGGTTGTAGAAGCTACACTTGAACCAGAGATAGAAGCGAAGAAAACGCTTACAATCATGGCAGCAATAGCAGCTCCTCCGTGTATTCTCCTTAATATTAAATCAGCGAGATCTAATAACCTTTTAGCTAGATCCCCTTTCATTACAATGTCCCCGACTAAAATAAAAAATGGAATGGCCGCCAGGGCATAATCGTTAATGGATTCAAAGGCTTGCTGGGAAATTACAGTAAGGTTAGTCCCCTCAAAGATAAGCAAGATTACCAATGCACTTGACCCTAAAGCAACCCCAATATGGGTCCCCAGCACCAATAGTGTCAATAAAATAAAAATGAATAAGGTGATTTCCATATATGACTCCTTTCTCCTCAAAGTTAATAATATTCTTTATGGTTATCCAGCCTAAACCAGAAAGTGAGAATCCCAATCAGAAGCATAGTTAAAGAGCATATGATCCACATGACCTCATAGTTTCCTGTCAGGTCTATAATCCAACCTGAAATCGGTGTACCTATGACTGCCCCTATGTAAACAGCAGCCAACCCTACACCACTCGCAAGACCAATCTGTTCTTTTCTGACCACTTCTGACACTAGCAGTACAAAGATACCATTCCAACCTTGGGTAGTAATACCTAGTAGAAAGGAGAGGCAGGCAACTATCATAAACGCAACTTGGTCTGTAATCATACTAAATGAAAATAATAAAAGACTTGAAACGATAGCGATGATCCCCAAAATCGCTCCTCTTTTCCTATTAAAATATTGATCACTTACAATCCCCCAAATGGACCTTCCAACAGCTCCTCCCAGTTGTAATAATCCTAAACAGATCAGGGCATAAGCTGCTGGCCTGTCATGCCCCAGCAAATACAATACTAAGTAGGTCATTACGCTCAATTGCACCCATATGAAAAAAACAATGAGCGATATGATCTTCAGCATACTTCTGTTTTTAATTACTTCCACTATTCCTTCGTAGAGTTTGACCGGTTTGTATTCCATCTTGCTTTCTTCCAACACTTTGAAATGAAAGATACATAACGCTAACAATAGTAAAGATATGATCAGCAAGCTGATTCTCCAGCTGGTATAAGTTGCCAGGAAAGGAAGAAGCAAGGTTCCAAGCACGCTTCCTAGAGACACACCGGTTTGCTTAATACCCATGGCCGTCCCTCTGTTATAAGCATTAAAATGTTCCATGATGCTTTTATTTGTCCCCGGAGTAATTCCGCCATAGCCACAGCCCAGCAAGAAGAGGAGAAATAACAAGTAAAGAAAGCCCGTGGAAAAATAAAAGAGTGCGGTCACTACGGCAAGTAATGAAGAAAAAACAAACAAAGATTTTCTCGTACCCAATTTATCCGTAATTACTCCAGAAGGAACAGCTATGATGGAAGCTCCCAGAAATACAGCTGAGGTCATCCATCCTACTTGAGTATTTGTCAACGAGAATTCCCTCTCCATAAAGGGGATAAGAGGTACATAGCCGTAATAGGCCAGGGCTGTACAAGTTTGAATCAATAAAAGCCAAAGGAGATATTTGTTCCACAACGTATCAAGCTTCGCGGTCTGCTGGTTCTCTACTTGCATATAGGACCTCCCACCAACTATTTGCAAATATACTGCAAAAATTGTGCCAATAATTAAAATTTTAAAAACGGCGTTGTATAGGAGATCAGTCTATTTCCGTTGGCATTTATCTTGATGAAACGTTTCAACCCGTTTCATTGGTGTTTCTTTTTGAAAGCTATACGCTGACTGACTAATGTCAAGGTACCCTTGCTTAAGGGAGTCTGACATATGGCATAAAAGTTGCATGTATAACCATTGAACGGGAAAGGCGTAAATTATTTGAGTGTGTCTTCGGCTTCTAGATTATACTGTTTAATTTTTCTCCATAAAGTTGTACGTGACATACCTAAACTTTTGGCTGCTTTATTGCGGTTACCGGAAGTCTGAAGCAATACGTTTTTAATTTTTGCTTTTTCCAACTCATCATTTGTTAATTTATTCTCATTTTCCAGTGATAAGGAGGGAGATGGTATGTGAAGAAGTGAATCTTGATGCCCTTTTTCTTCCAGGAACTCAAACAGAATGTCATTGAACGTCTTAAGGAGGTCGAGAGATGTGTTGGCGATCGATTTCAATGCTGCAAATCGCTGCACAAAGTTTTCCAATTCTCTTATATTACCTGGCCAGCTATATAGGACAACAGAGCTCTTCGAATTATTGACCAAGTACTCTGATTCCGTTTTGGTAAAACCGTTTTTACTCAATAAACTCTTTAGAATGCCAACGATATCTTCCTTGCGTTCACGTAATGGAGGAATGTCTATCTGCAATACGTTGATTCGATAATAGAAATCGGACCGGAACTTTTGCTGCTCAATCAGTTTAACCAGTGATCGGTTCGTAGCAGTAATTATTCTTACGTTCAAAGGGATAATTTGCGTGCCGCCAAGTCTGATGACTTCCTTTTCTTGAAGGACACGCAACAGTTTGGTTTGGATGTCTATCGGAAGTTCACCAATTTCATCCAGAAAAATCGTTCCATCCTGAGCCAACTCGAAATAGCCGGGCTTGCCGCCTTTCTTTGTACCGGTAAACGCGCCTTCCTCGTAACCGAATAATTCGCTTTCCAAAATATTTTGAGGGATCGCTGAACAATTTACTGGAAGGAACGGTTTGGAGTTTCTATTGCTTTCCTGATGTATGCTGTGTGCTAACAGCTCTTTGCCCGTTCCTGACTCACCGAATATAAGGACAGGGGCATCAGAAGTAGCATACTGTTTAGATTTTAAGATTACCTTCTTCATTTTTTGCGACTGATGGATAATATTTCCAAATTTATACTTGGATTTTAAGGATCCGATTTTCCCAGCAGATCCAGGTTTAGTGGAGTTCATTGACCCTCTCACATAAATTATATAGCCATCTATTTTCGAATTGATGACAATAGGATCTATCATCAGATTCTTATATTCATAAGGTTTAAGTGGAGCAATTTTCGAGAGAGATGGCAGGTGAAGATAATCATCAAGTTTATCTCCGATTATTTCGTGCTTCTGTGTCTTTTTTAAATAATTTAGGGCTGATTTATTCATTTCGATGATCATATTTTCCTTATCTAACATGAATACTGGACCTTCTGTATGTAGGAAAAATGAGTTCTTTACCTTTCCAAAACTAATCATTTTGTGTTTAGTAGAAGCAAGTTGATAAGCTTTAATCAATTCCAATTTTAAATACTCCGACGAATAGATGAGAATATCATTCATCCCAAGTTTTTTAGCCATTTGACAAACGGAACTGGTTCCTATCACTGTCTGATACCCCATGGATTTATAGTTGTTAAGCTGATCTTTCGCATCGTTCAAATCTTTAAAACCTAATTGCACTAAGTCCAACCGAAGAATTTGCACATACTCTTCTAATGCATGGGTTTTATTCGCATAGGTCATCAATATGACTTTATTGCTTATCGAGCTGGCTTTAACTAGTGAACGTACCAGGTCTGCCTCTATCAACTCTAGAGGATAGAAAGAAACATGATAAGTAAGTTCTTCAAACTCTTTATATATCAATTCTAGATGGGCACCACTTGTGATGACTAAATCATATTTCATGATAGTGTCCGTATCGATAAAGTTGTTCAGTTCACCAAATTCTACTTCCAGTATGTCCAATTCAACGGGTAGATTGACCATCTCTTTAGCGTCATGAACCAAGCTGGCAAAGTTTCTGTGGGTGATAACCAATATTTTTACTGCCACATTGTTTCCCCCTTCTATAGCTTTTAATTATTATACGAATATCTGGGAGGTCTAAATATGAGTGTATTTCTTTTTGTACCTGGAGATAACGGTAAAAGAATTGTAAAAGCCTTAAACAGCGAAGCGGATACAGTCATTATCGACTTGGAGGATGGCGTGATTCCCAATAAAAAAGTATTGGCGAGAAATACAATTATAGACACATTAAAAGAGAACCCTAGATTGTTCTCTGACAAAAAATTATGGTTGCGAATAAATCCAGAACACACCCCTTGGCATGATGAAGATCTCCTTTTAATCAACCAAATACCAAGTCTAGATGGAATCATGCTTCCTAAATGTGAAACAGCGTATAATATTAGGTCCATCGAAAATAGGTTGTCATTAGACTTGGAGATTGTCCCTTTAATTGAAACCGCCAGTGGCATCTTGCATACACAACAACTTATCGATTCTAGCCGATGGGTAAAGAGGGTTGCCTTTGGCTCGGTTGATTTTGCCTATGATATAGGAGCGGAATGGACTCCTTCCGGGATAGAAAGGAGATATGCCATGTCTCAAATAGTCGTGCTTTCCAGGGCAGCTGAGGGTGAACCTCCAATTGATGCTGTTTTCCCTCAGATTGATGATGAAGAATCCTTTAAAAAAGATACTTTAATAGGAAAACAGGTAGGGTTTTTCGGCAAATTAGTAATACATCCTAAACAAGCCCAATGGGTAAACGAAATTTATTCTCCATCAAAAGAAGAAATCGATTGGTATAGGAAAGTTGTTGAGATCTATGAGGAATCCGACGACAAAGGTGCAGTTGCACTAGATGGCAAGTTAATAGACCTACCAGTTTATTTACTTGCGAGAAGATATTTAGAAACTTCCAAATGATATAGCCATCAGGCCCCCTCTTCCCCCATTTCTTGTTTTCTGAGAGATGGGGGATCACTTATTTGCCAAAAAATTAGCCTTACACAGTTCTTCTATTTACGAAAAATACCTATTACAACCACCACTTCACCTTCGAAAACGAACCCTTTTCTAACCAATAACTAGCTACTGGAGACCAAGTCTAAATTTTTATATTTTTTAAATATTATAAATATAATATAAGTTTATAATACTTATCTGTCAATACGACATAAGACAATTGATTCATCAATTGTTCTTAGATGAATAACTTTGAAACATAAAGAAACATTATTCTACTAAAATCAACCTTTTTTAAGACGTTTAATCACTTGGAATCCGGGTGCTTAGTAAATATTTTTCAATTCAAAATAATTATATTGCAGGAGCTATTATCATAATCGAAACTCCAACCAGCAAAGATACCACGGAAAGTCTTATAGAAAGTAAGCCTGTTTAATTTTGGATGAAAGATGAATTTAAAAGAGATAGAAACCTACAGGAGAAGGTGGATTGCTTTGGTGTGTGTTGCCACCTTCTTCTAGAAAGACAGCCTTCTATGAGATTTGTGTCCCTCGGATTGGAGATTTGCCGCCAACTTCCTTTAGATTCCGGGTAACCCCGGATAACCTTTCCTTCAGCTAACGGCTAAAATGACCTTCACCTCTCAGGCCTTCAATCCTAGAGCATGTGTACATGCCCAGCACATAACAAAAACGACCGCCCCCCAGCAGTCGCTTTCATCTAAATCTATCCTATTTATTCTCCGATCTACTTTCCATCTGCTGTTTCAAAATCTCTGCTCCTTCATCACTCAACCAAATATTCCCGACTCGGAAATTATCCTCTGAGACTTTCCCCGTAATGGCGCACTCTTTATCAGGGCTATATTTGCGAATGGCTATGAAGTTATCTTCCAGCAGAAATTCAACTGGATCTCTATTTTCAATTCCCATGGTCCGTCTGATTTCTTTCGGAATGACGATTCTTCCCAGGTCATCTACATTTCTCGTAACTCCCGTTGATCTCAACATAATGATTAGTCTCCTTTAATAAACATACTCACTAACATATTACGTAAACGGAAACTAGTTTATTAGGATATAGTTGGCAGTATTTAACTTCCAATTTATCCCAAATATTTTCCACCTACTCATTATTATAATGTCACCTATTATAATAATAAGTTGACAATATCTGCTAGACATTTTATAATTCAAACTATGTAAATTTTCAAAAATCAAATAAATAAGGAGTTGATTATGTTGACAGAAAACAGCAAAAAGCTCAGAACACTTCTCAACTGTTCCATCTTTGCCGCGATTACTGCTATCCTCGCTCAAGTGGAAATTCCCTTGCCGCTCATTCCAATCAGCGGCCAGACATTAGCGGTCGGTATCGCCGCAACCATCCTTGGAAGCCGGCACGGGGCAATCGCCATGGTTGTATATGCTACGATAGGTGCTATCGGCCTGCCAGTATTTGCCGGGTTCAGTGGCGGCCCTCAGGTGTTGGTAGGACCTTCAGGCGGATACATATTCGGATTTATTGCGGCCGCCTATCTCACCGGCCTGGTCCTGGAAAAGACCAAATTCACCCTACCAATGGCACTGGTAGCAAACATTGTCGGGATGATTGTCACATTGATCTTCGGAACCATCCAGTTGAAAATCGTGATGGATCTCAGTTGGAATGCAGCACTCGCTGCCGGTGTCTACCCATTCATTGCCGTAGGATTGGTCAAAGCTTTCCTGGCAAGCTGGATCGGCATTACCGTGAGGAACCGGCTGCTGCAGGCAAAACTTATTGCGGATACAAAGGAAGAGATTGCATGAAAAGAAGAAGAAAGGAAGAGCGGGGAACATGCTAAGTAGTCCCGATACTGTGGAAAAATTCTAAAATAAAAATGAAATAACATTCGAAAACACGTTATGTTTAGCACCATGAATAACACCATAAACAGCATACAAAACGCTTGGATAATCATGTCCAAGCGTTTTGTTGTTTATAAAATTGCCTTGTTCATAGCCAAGTTCTATATAACGCTTGGAGACTTTTTCCAATTAAAATGAACCGCATTCCCGCGGTCCATTTATCAAACTATAATGTAGCAACTAAAATACTGGCGATGACTATGGAAGCTATAGATACGGAGGTAAAGCCTCCAATAAGCATCGGGGATAATATATTTGTTAGGATTATTTCTTTTTCTTCCTCATTCCTACCAACACTTCGAGAGACCTCATGTGAAATCAAATAGTCGGCTGGAAAACCAAACATTGCAGTTAATGCTACGGGAATCCCTTTTAAAGGGTCCCATTTAAAGATTTTTGAACCAATGAATCCGCCTATAATCAAGCCGATGGTACCAACAATAAGGATTGTCGCAGCTGCAGGCAGCACATTAAGGATATCTTGCCAAGTAATACCTACTACAGCGCCAAGCACAATGAATATTAGCCCGGTCATTGCAATACTAAATCCATTTGCTCTTTCTAAGACTTTCGAAGGATAAAAACCAACGTAAGCACCAATAATTCCTATAGCTAATCCAAATAAGCTATAGCTGATGCCTGTAATGTCTGCTAACCAAACAGCTAAGGCAGATCCAACAAAAATCAGGAATAATAAAACAAAACTACTTTGTGAATACTTTTCAGGTATAAGAAGTTTTTTCTTAGGATTATCTTCCAGTGTATCTTCAATGGAGGCTTCTTCAGATACATACGTTCCTGCATCCATAGCATTTCGAATTTTTATACCATATTTTTGCAACAGTAATGAACTTAGTGGCATTCCAACCACTTGTTGAATGGTAAATACGATGATTGGAATTGCAATAAGAGCTGTCAGCCCAGCTGTTCGAAGTGCCTCCTCTGTGACAAGAAAAGCAATCAAACCACCTGTTAATGGGCCAGCCCCCGCTACAGCAGTTGGATAATCAAAGAATATCGGTACAACTAGAATAAGTGACAAGATGGAACATAATAGTCCAATCAAGGATATTATTACTGCTTTGTATTGCTTTTTTAAAACACTCATCGGGATTAACGTTCCCATATGTATCATAATTGCTGGTTGCAGTATGGCACCTACCACAGTAAATGTAGATGCTTCAATGATACCTTCTGGAAGAATGTCCACTTGAAATAGAACAAATACAATCACCACTACAACAAGCATCATCGGTACTTTTGCTCTCGTTTGAATAGAAATTACTTCACCTAATGCAATAATCGCTATAATAATCAGTGCTGCAATTACTGGATCCATAAAGCACTACCTTTCTTCAAAATACGATCTAGAAATATAATCGTGTATAAAGTTATACGTTCTAATTATCCAAGAATTTTCTTGGGCAAGTTTACTAGAATACGAAGTCCGATTTCCAAAGAATCTTCATCAATGCCGAAACGCGAATGATGGTGAGGGAAATCAAATCCTTTTTCTGGATTACCGGCTCCCACGGTTACAAAGCAACCAGGTACTTTTTCAAGGAAGGCAGAAAAATCTTCTCCGCCCATAAAAGGTTCTGCATACTCAATATATTCGCTACCAAACTCATCTGCTATCATTTCTTCAACTAATCTGGTTATTTTCTCATCATTAACTACGGAACTATAGCCATAAGTATATTTATATTCATACGAAGCTCCATGAGCATCAGTTACCCCTTTTGCAACACGCTCTATTAACTTAACAGCTTTTTCTCTCACTTCCTGATCATACGATCTGACCGAGCCTCCCATCTTCACCGTTTCCGGGATGACATTTTTAGCTGTACCAGCGTTGAGTTCAGTTGTCGATATGACTAATTGATTAGAAGGAGCCAAATTTCTAGATACAATATGCTGTATATTGGTAATTATTTGAGCACCTATAGCGATAGGGTCCACTGAATTTTCAGGTTGTGAGGAATGTCCTCCCTTGCCAATAACTGTTAAGTCAAATAGATCTGTATTACCGGTTGCAGGCCCATAAACAATACCAATTTTCCCAACAGATTGTGTCGTCATCAGGTGCAAACCTACTATATAATCGACATCATCCACTACTCCTGCTTTCACCATTTCCTGCGCACCGCCCGGCAATAATTCCTCAGCGTGCTGAAATATAAATCTGACTTCTCCTATTATTTCATCTTTCCTATGACTTAAAAATTCAGCTGCACCAAGAAGCATTGCAGTATGGCCATCATGACCGCAAGCATGCATAATTCCAGGGTTTTTTGAAGCAAATTCCAGATCAGTCTCTTCCTGGATTGGAAGGGCATCCATATCCGCACGCAATCCTAGGACTTTACCTGGCTGGCTTCCTATCAATCTTGCAACTACACTCGTTTTTGTAGGACGACTTACCTCCAGCCCTCCAAACGATAAAAGTGTTTCATATACAAACTGTGAAGTTTTTTCTTCTTGGAAAGATAATTCTGGGTTCATGTGCAGATATCTTCTCCACCCTTTGACCCTTTCATTCAGATCCGTTAATTCATTATTACTCACTTTTATCCCCCTTAACACTTTAAAACTATTATAATTTACTGAAATTAGATTGCATAAGTATACCGTTTTTTGAATGTTTATACTATATACCCTCTTTGGTTATTTGTCAAATTACGACAAAAATTTGAATTATTTCTTTTAATCTTACAATCTAAGATATATAAGTTTTGTATTTCAGAAAAATCTTTGCGAGAACTCGGACATAGCAAAGGATTTTCTGCAGGAAGTGGATGGAGATATGAACAGACGAAAAGAGCCTGAAATTTTAAAATTACAGGCTCTTTCATCTCATCTCAAACAGGGAGTAAAGGAATTGCTAACGTCTTTTAACTTCATTGCTACCAGGCACAGAGCTGAGGAGGCTTACCATAATCTTCTAGATAATAATAGGCGAAATCTTTTCAAACGTCAGATCACCCAGCGGCGCCACGAGAATGTACTCACCCGCCACCCCCGTCAAATGCCTCCATCATGTCCTATTCGCTACACCAATTCCATGCAGCGCAACAGGCCCGGGTATTTTTGAGCCTTCTGTAAGGAGTTAGGTGTCTTCACTTCATAGTGAAAAGCACTGTTCACTCCCCTTCCCCCTTGTTTCAATTAGACTCCATTAACAACAGCAACATGCAGCCTGTCACGCTAAAATGCTATCAGTTCCAATTCCCTTTTTAAAAATAGAGGATGACGGGGATGGCCGCCTTTATTTTTTAGAATGCATTTAGGTTTATAGCCTTTCAATCTTTTGATGAGGACTAGTAGGTTTCTTCCATTGATTGCAAATTGCAAATTTTTCCTATAATGATGTCTAGTACGGAAGAGAACCTGGCTAACTATTGGTCACACTGTTTTGCACCTTTCTTCCGATTCGGCCAAAATTTTATTCAATTCGTTCAAGTTTTTTCCGGGCAGACTATTTGCTGTTTCCACGATGGAAACTCGGCCGATTCTCACCGGTGTCAATGACTGTCATCAGTCTGAAGAGCCAACTTTTCCTTTCTTTCTTTCTTCTGTTTCTCCTCTAATTCTTCTTGAACTTTTTCACTAATTAGGTCATCGAATAGATCGTCAAAATTTTCTTCTTGGATTACTCTACAAAATCCATCGCCAATAGTTATATCTTCATCATGGAGTACCATATGTTTAAATAAGTCATTTATTAGTTTTCTAGCTTCGGCATACTCATCCCCCCCAGTAGGTTCATGTATTATTTTATATATAGTCTGTGTTTTCTTCTCATTAGATACATCTCCAATACCAATGGCATTTTCAAAGTTGGAGATTGAAGAAAAAATTCTAACGTCACTATCCCCCTTAAGCCTATATATGTTTTTACAATTGGTTTTTTGAGCTTTTAGAGTACTAGAAGAATACCTTTTATGGTTGTCCACATCATGTAAAACGTCGTAATTAGTATTAAACTGATTTAGTATTTTCATTAAGGTACATATCGTCGCTTTACCTCTTGCACGAATGATGTGTACGTTCTCTTTCACTGTTTTAGCAAGGTGCTTAAAAGCAATATACTCTGTGTCACCTTCAACTATCAATATTTTATCAGCAAAGAAGAATTCATTTACATATGAGTCTACATAGTTTAAAATCTTCATATTTTGTATGTCATCTTCGTCAAATTGATCATTTTTAGATTTATATAATTGAATTGCTTCTTTTTCACCTACCCGAAAAACTTGAATAGGAGTATGTCTCTCAGATAAATCTATAAGTATAGGTGAATGAGTTGAGATCATAAGTGGCATCTTTTCCCCAATTTTATATAGAGAACGACTAAGTGCTCGTACCGCTTCTGGATGCAAGAAAGCTTCTGGTTCATCTATTAATAATAACTTATTATCCCCTTCACCCATTAGCTTTTTTTCAATCATATTTTGGATAAGGTATATTAAGCTCATTCGTTGTAAGCCTGTTCCTTGATTTGATAATGGCATCTCGGACTGCTTTTGACTGTCGATATTAACAACTGAATTTGTAGACTTTAAAATGTCTTTCGAAGAAAAGCCTTCACTTTCGCCGCCTATAACATTCAAAGATAACTGATCATTTGAAAAGAGATTTCGTAAATTTAAAGAAACATCATTACTTACTTCTTCAAGCGTCTTATCCGTGTTTATTTTTAGCTTTCTCAAAAACTCAGGGTAGGACTTTTTAATTTCAGAATACTCCTTTGCTAATTCATACATTTCATCTGTTTGCCTAGACCCTCCTTCAATGTCTTCAAGTTTTTGTAAGTCACTTTTAATTATCTCTGAGTATATTTCTTGGATTAAATCATTAATATCGTCGGGTAACATAGATGGGGTTATATAGAAAGGTTTATTGTTTAAAATTTCATCTAAGGTTTCTTTTAAATCATGGTTGGCTTTGATTTCAATATTGCTTTCATCATAAAACTTCGGGGCAGACTCTTCCTTATATTTCTTTACAATTGTAATTTCACCCTCATCAATTTCGAATACGGCTTTAAATTCAATTTTTTCATTACGTACAGAGAAGCAATCATTTTTTATAGTTGTTGGTTTAGTCTCTCTTTTAAAAAAGCAGTTAATAGCTTCTAATATCGTTGATTTACCAGTATTATTTCTTCCAGTTAAAATCGCAATAGAGTCTTTAGAGAAATCTATGCTAAACGTGTCTTTAAAAACTTTATAGTTTGTTACACTAAACTTCAATAATCTCATTATATCATCTCCCTTATTATATTAGTTTAATGTTACCATATTTAACCTTTTATTAAGGGTATTTTTACAGAATATTACTTTTTTTATATTCATCATCAAGATCTCCCATCTCTTGAATAAAGATACGGGAAAGTTCCACCATGGTGTAAATCTATTATGTAGGAGCATTAGAGTGTCGGCTTGGAGCATAGCGTACAGCGGATGAGACTCAAGGCCTCTTCTGGCCCCCTTGAGAGATGTAGTCAACTGCCGGAATAGGCTAGATTGTGAGTACGTTCATAGGGAATTGGCGATACGCGGAGTGAAGTTATTTCTCTTATTGAGAACTATTTTATAGCATACTGAAGCAAGAAATCACCGCCTAAGTCTTCTTTGTAAACTTGCTGTAAACGATAAACAAGAGTTTACAGTCACCGCCCTCCTTTAGACTTATTAGATCAGCAATTTTGCCAATACCAAACACCTCGAATTTTGAAATACAAAATTTAGACGTTGAAAAAGTATCAATCATTTTTCTTTCAGAACTGAATAAGATGTTAACGAAAGGGGAATAACATAAATTAACTATATTGACAAATCGTTAACATCTATTATAATGGAGGTGGGAGGATGAGTATAATGAGTAAAGCCGTATATGATTTAACAGAAAAACAAATTAATTTAGGCTTCCAACAGAAAGATCGTGATTTGATTGAAAAAGAAACTGATTTTATTCTAAACAAAACTGTTGCGGTTATGTTATCAATTTTCTCAGATAAAATTGAAGGTATTACATTTGATCACTATGGAGTCGCTATTAAAAATGATTATCTGCTTTCGAAAAAACACCAAAAGAATTTATTAAAATGGCTAAATCGTTTGGTACAAATTAAATATCCTTCTTCCGATTTAGAGTTTGGTAAATTGAAAGTTGATCTTGAGATTTGGTATTACGAAATGGGTGGAGAAGAAATACAATTTCACTATAAGGATGAATATTTACTAACTCCCAAAGACACGGCTGAAAAGATGGGTATATCCAAAGTAACTTTAAATAAGTATATTAAACAAGGGTTAGAATCGTTAGAAACATCCTCTCATAATAAAATACCTATGTATGTAATAGAACTCTGGAAAGACCCTGTTTATAGTATCAAGATTCAAATGATTGCCCAACAAAAGAAAATGTTGAACCAATCTCCAATTGAGCGTTATAAAGAAATTAATGAAGAACTATCTGAACTGCACATCAAATATAAAAAGTATTCATTTAATGATGCATTTGGCCATCTTAGTGGGGATGATTTGGAGGATCCTACTGACTATTATTTATGGCGTGATTTAGAGGAAGAACGAGAAGAGCTGCTAAAACAGCTGGGAGATGTTGATCTTGACTGATTCTAAGAAAAGTAGTTCTACAAAATCAGACATATTGAAACCAGCTGATATTGATGAAATTCTGGAACAGTATAATCATTTACTAAAGACTTATCCCAATCAAAAAAATGCAGTTTACGCTAATTATAAAAGAACTATTAAAAGATTGGATGTCTTATTTCCTTTTATTGAACACCCTGTTCATGGAATAACGGGTTTGCATGCATTAGAGAAATATGATGAAGCTGGTTATGTACGAACATATAATTACAATTGGAAAATAATAATCCCTAAAATGGGAGTGCAAAAACATCATATATCGGGTTGGGGAAATGAACCACATGACGATCCTGGTACACCAGAAGAGTTTAAAATTGAGACTGAACCCCATCATCATCATTATGACCTAAATGATCGCAAAAAAAGAAGAGAGAATTATGATGTTCGTACACTTGAACAAGCATTCGAATTTATATCCTATTATCTAATTAGCGGTAAGGAATATAAAGGATAAGAAGACATTCCAGGGTGTCTTCTTTCATTTAGACATTAAAATTATCAAAGAAATCAAGGATACTTATGGATAAAATGGATATCCGGATGAGTCAATTCGGCGACTGTATACAGACGGTAAGCCAATTAGCTGATTAACATTAAAAATGTTCCTGATAACTAACGACTGACTGTAAGATCGTATGGCGAGGAAAACATATGCAGGTTCATTTCGCCAGTTAAACGATCCATAATATGCTGTGTAGACGCTAACTTCTTCTGTTTTCCTTCGAATAGACATTGTCAATTTTCTACTCATCCTTATTGACAGCATATTGGACAGCCTTGCCAATGACTCTGCTGGTCACTCAAACCTCAGTATACACTGCCCGGACCTTAGATCTGCTTACTCCGTTCCAGCTCCTGAATCAAAAGGGCTAATCCCTAGTTATCAGTGGAATGCCCCTTCAAAAAATCATATCTTTCAATAATAAGCGTAAACTGCTCCTTTACCAACCCTGTTCAACCATACCAGTTCAACCCGTTCACCCACATCTATCTGCGTACGCACATTGCCTGGAAGGTAAATTCTGCCGTACTCCCCTTCCACACAAACATTGGTCATGTACCTGTCGTTCAAAGTTTGAATGGTCGCCATATATCAACCAGCTTTTGGCAGTAAATAATTGGGCAACAGCTCCAGTGAGTCTCCATCCCAAGTACATTTTGTTTCATAATTTCTTCCGAGTAGATGGGGCAATTCGTCCAGATCTCCTGTTGCCAACATCTCCCGTATCCAGGTGGAACTGATTTTCCTGCCCGAATACTCTACTTTCGCTACCTTTGTAACTTCCAATTCTCCCCCTGAATCCTCACGCAGACAATCGATATTTCCAGCTCCTCGCTGTCCATATCTGAAATCATAGCCAGCGGCGACATGGATGGTTCTGTGCTTGAGAAGGTATTCTTTAACAAACATATCTGGAGAGAGGGATGAGAAATCTTTATCGAATTCCGCAACGTAAAATCGATCGACACCCAGGTCCTGCAAAATCTTCACTTTTTTCCGCCATTGGCATATATAATGGTTTTTCTCGCCAGAATGACCTTCTGATGACCCAAGTGAACCCCATCGAAAAAACCTAACGCAAGGACATTGCGCTCGGGCTCTTCCTGCCAAAAACTCAGGCTTTCTTGATTCAAGTATATGATGTCCATGATTATTCTCCCCTCTCCAGTGATGCCCAGTTGGGAACTTGATGATTCTTCCACATGCCCCTCGGAAACCCATAATTAATAGAAAGAATGCTGTTAAGAACCTGGAGGCCACAGCATCCACTCGGTCGCCAGCACCCTCAACTCGGGCCCCGCCACCACCCTCAAATCACCCCTCAGCCATCCTCAAATCACCCAGACTCCTGCAACTCACCTTCATTCAAACGCCTATACTTGCCACAAGAGAAAATAAGCGGTTCCCCATCCTCGAGGCAAATATCTTTGACTCCGCCTATAAACAGCGTGTGGTCACCTTCCACATACTCTCCGGAAACTTCACAGGAAACTTGGACGAGTGATCCTGGCAGGACGGGGTTGCCTGCAAGTTCGTCAAATACGATTTCTTCTTCGTTATCGATCTGCCCGGCGAATGTCATGGATTCTTTCTTCTGCTTTTCCGAAAGAATATTGACCGAAAAACGCCCGCTTTCTTTGATCATCTCGAGCATCTTGGCATCTTCTTTAATCGAAATAACCACCAGCTCGGGATCCAGGGATACAGACATGAAAGCATTGGCGGTCATGCCGTGCACCTTTCCATCCAATCTTCCGTTTCAGTGGCACCATCAATCCTCACTATTCCTGATTCAAGAACATCTCCACCTGCTGGCAGAACTCTTCTGTCTTCTCGATTTGGATCCAATGGCCGCACTTGCTGAACAGATGCATTTCAGCATTCGGCAGTGCCTGGAATGCCTTCCAGCTGTTTTCTGCCGGGATGACCTGATCTTCTCTTCCATGCAGCGCGAGGACGGGATGTTTGATATCCTGAAGCTCTTCGTCGCTCAGGGCAAGCTTATCTACCTGGGCTTGACGCGGGGCAGGGAACATCGAGGCGAATGCATCCTGGTTTTCTTTATCAAGTGTCCCTTGATACCGCAGTTCAATTAGATCCTTATCTTTCTTATATTTGTCGTCATAGGAAAAGATATCGATCAATTCCGCCATATTTTCATAGCTTGGAGTGTAGCCCCACACTTTATCAAGCCCCTCTGTCAGCTCGAATGGAACCCCGGCCGTGCCCATTAACACCAATTTATCCAAGAGTTCCGGCCTCTTTTTGGCAAGGTGCAGGGCAATCGCCCCTCCCAGGGAATTGCCGACAAGGGATACACGTTCCAGCCCTTTGTCCTCTATCAGCGCGGAGAGCTGGTCGACCCAAACATCCATGCCATATGCTCCCTCCTCGAGTTTTTCGGTCGATCCGAATCCTGCGAGGTCTGGTGCGATAACGTGGAAATTCTTAGATAAACGCGGAAGGACTAGCCGCCAGTTCGCCCATGCAGACACCCCTGGCCCGCTTCCATGGATGAAAAGGACTGGCTCTCCCTGCCCCTCCTCGTAATAATGCGTATCAATTCCTGCAAAAGTCGCCCGCTTTCCTTCAATGGTTATACTCATGAATGTCCACCCTCCATTATGATTGGTTTAATTGTTTGTCTGATTGATAGTTTGCCAGAAGCCACTGGACGGCATCTTTTTTAGCCTCTTCTCCTATTTCATGCCCAATGGAATAGATGCGGTATCGAACAGAAGCACCCTCTTCTTGGAAATACATCTCATTTTTCCGGCCGACTTCCGGCGGGAAAATTTCATCCGCTTCTCCGGTCGACAGGAAAACAGCCAGGTGATCAATCGGCTGCACCGGATATCTGTCTTTCAAAAAGCTTGGCACATAGCCGTTCATAGAAACAATGCCGCGCACCTGATGCCCGAGCACCATTGCCAAAGAGTTGGAAAGGATGGCCCCCTGGCTGAAGCCAGCTAAATATACATGCTCCCGGTCCACCGGGTATTCTTCCACCACATCATGGATGAATGTCTGCAGTTTCTCCATGCTTACATCAAACTGTTCCATATCCGGTCTCCCATAGTCTTGCAAATAATAGTAGGCGTATCCTCCTTCATAGGATAGATCCCCGCGTGGTGCAACCACGATATACTCATCCGCCAACCCGTCGAATGCCTCCAGCATGTACTGTTCGTTGTAGCCGATTCCATGCAAGGCAATCAACAACGGGTACTGGATGCCTTCCCGCAGTTGATCAGGAGTTTTCACGTCGTAATGGTAAGTGTTGTGCATTGTCCTATCCCCCTTGGTTATATAAACAGGGCATTACCGTAGGAATACCTGATAACACCCTGCTTTACTTAAAAATCTACTTGGTAACCACTGGCTTCTTAATATTAGGCGTTCCATATTGGAAGAAGTCTCTCGGCAGCTGGGAACCATACCAGATGATCCCTTTCTCCAAATCTTCCTCTTTCCAGACTACCGGCTCCCAATCCGGGTCGAAGATGAGGTATCCAGGATCACCGAATAATTCCACCCGGTTGCCGCCCGGTTCAATGACGTAGAGGAAATATGCCTGGCTGACACCGTGTTTTCCTGGGCCTGCCTCAATTTTGATATCATGCTCATTCAGGATTTCCGAAATATCCGAGATATGCTGCGGGAAGCCATACCAGTAGCAGATATGGTGCAGACGGCCTCTGCCGGCCAACTGATCCTGCATCATCGCCACTTCATGCACCAGCGGGCTAACACTCAGCCAGTCGGCAATGTTCTTGCCGTCATTCTGCTGGATGCGCTCACGCAGACGGAAGCCGAGTTGCTCCTGCATGAAATCGCTGCTTGTTTCCAGGTCGCCGGCCATCAGATTGACGTGATCCAGCCGGCGGACAGGCACCCCGCGGGTCGGTCGCTTCTGCGGGCGGTTCAAAAGCGGGGTCTTCATATGGTCTGGCGCTTTATAATACTCGACCTCCCACAGCAGTTCCATATTATGCCCATCAGGAGTCGCAAACTGGTAGGCCGCTCCCTGCCCTAAATCATTTTCCGTCCATCCTTTTCCGTGCCCCGTTGCTTCGATTGCTTTCACCCGGCGGTCCAGCGCCTGCTGGGAAGTGGTCCGCCATGCAACATGCCCTAGCCCCGGCTCCTTGCTTTCGGTGACTTTCAGTGTGTGATGATAAAAATCCTCGTATGCCCGCAAGTATGCAGACTGCCCTTCCCTTGCTGTCTCCTCCAAGCCGAGCAGCTCTTTGAAAAACCATAGCGTCTCATCCGGTTTCGGTGTCAGGATCTCCACATGGGCAAGTTGGGCTACATCAAAAATTGGTTCTGGTTTCATTTATATTTCCTCCCCGTTTTTATTGGTCGTTCTAGCAAAATATTTATGGTATTACCAGACAGGATCTCCCGGGAATCCAAAATTGGTCCGGCCAAATGCTGCCATGGAATCTTCATAGGAATGATTAGGATGGGCAGCAAAGGCTAAAATATCTCTCGTAAACCTTTCTACAGCATCCCCTTTATAAATAGAGGTTCCTCCAAGGTTCAGCATAATTTCTACAATCAAATTAGCTGATTTTCTCGATACCTGCCCCCGTAATGCGAAGAATTCCTCCCGTTCCTTGTCACTGATGGCCGTCTTTCCTTCCCTCTTGTAAGCCTCCAGTTTCTTTACATATATATCCGTCAAGCCCTCCAGGGAACTCAATTCAGTTTTCCAAATCGAATACAACCTCTGGCTGCTTGGTGATTCCTTTTCGTTCGATCCTTCTTTAAAGACCCTGACCCTGTTAGACGTTTTCTCATGGAACACGGACATCATCCTGTCGATGCCACCCAATGCTACTGGCATGAATCCGAGTAGGAAAAACGGGATAAATGGCATCCGTAAAATCGGATCACTCTCGTCATAATCCCCTCCCATCGGCTCCCCTAGTTTCATCAAGTATTTCGTTGGAAGGATTCTTGAGCGAGGGATATAGACGTTATCAAGGGATACGCCGTTACTTCCGGTAGGACGCAAGCCTAATGTGTCCCAATTCTTGATGATGTCGAACTCAGACTCATGCGCTGCAACCAGGCAAACCTCTTCTCCCTGTCCTTCCTCCAACTCTACTAACGCACCAAGTCCTGCCCATTCACTCCACAGGACGCCGCTGCAGAAATTCCATTTTCCAGTAATCCGGAAACCGTCTTCTCCATCTTTCTCCCCCCGGCCGACCGGAGCAAGAACATCGGCTAGAAGTCCGCCTGTACCCAGCACTTCATCTCGCCCTTCCGGCGGAAGATAATGTGCCCAAATATCGTGGATGGAATAAAAGTAAGTAAGCCAGGCAGCTGGGATACTATAAAAACCTACCGTGCGAACAATATCCACATACGTATTCAAATCCAGATCCTTTGAGTAACCGCCATACCTTGGGGAACGCATTAACTTATGGATTTCTGCCTCTTCAATTGCTTTCGCTACTTTATCAGAAAAATGTCCGTTCTGCTCTGCTTCCTGTGACTCGGCTTCTGCTGTCTCACCAATCATTCTTGCTCGTTTGATCCATTCTTCCCTCGAAATTGCATTACTTGCTTGTGTTATTGACACATTACGCCCTCCTTTAGGTAAATTAACCGCTTTCATTTTTGACTCTATAAATACTTTGTTACTTCCTAACTATCCATTGATCAAGTCAGTGAAAGGCTGTGCATTCCCGGTTATCCGTGTGAAATGCCTCCTTTCTCTTAACTTAAGTACATGATACCAAGCTGAATATTCATAATATAGAACCAATTCGTACGAAAAATCACTTATTTCATGATGTATTTTCATAGGATACGAGTGAATCCGCTTTCATCAAGGAAAACAGCCTAACGAAAAAACCAGGCGGGACGCTGCATAAGAGCGTCCCGCCTGGTTCCTATTTATTCTTTCTATATATCCTGTTCTTCCAATAGATTGATATCCATATCAATTTCAAGTTTTCCGAGGAAGATAAGTGCTTTTAATGCTAAAAACAGTTGATAGCTGATATCCGGGTTATTCACCTTGGTCTCCAGTACATCATTGATCCGCTGCAGCCGGTACCGCAGGCCACTAACGGAGAAATTCATGCTGCGCGCAGTTTGTTGGAGGTTGCAGCCATTTTTGAGGTAATAATAGAGCGTCTTCGTCAATTCCATATCTTTATCTTCGCGCAGGAGCTTTCCTAGGCTCTTATCGATCATCTTATCCATCATGTTATCTTCATCAAGCTGGAACAACAGCCCCTCTACCCCAAGATGCTCATAGCTGACGATGGGCCGCTTGCTGCTAGTCACCTTCAGGGCGGCCAAGCTTTCCCGATATATATCAGCAGCATCATTCAGGGAAGAAGCACAGGAACTGATTCCGCCACGGAGAGGGTAGTTTTTAAAACGCTGGTGGCAGTATTTCATCAGCTGCTCCAGCATGTTTCCCCTCGACGAGCTGCTTTGCAATGTGGTGTCTTGATAACAGAGGACTACGATTTTCTCAGCCTTCTGCTCAACCAGCACCTTTCTACCCTTTCCCCTCCTGCTGCCCTCAAAATAGAAATAGATTTGATCAATGATCTTTTCATTGCACTCAATCTTTCGTTTGACCTCTAGGGAAGCATTTACATCTAATGTCATGATAAAAAAGGGTGTCAATTGTTCAAACCCCAGATAATAGGCACGTTTATTCAATTCTGCATCGGATATGCCTCCTGTCAGAATTTCTTCCAGAAAGTCCCCACCGATCTTTTGCTTGGTGTCGAGGCTGGTCTTTTCATTCAACAGGACACTGCCACAGGTCAAGGCAGCTCTCTCTAAAATCATTTGATCCAGCTCTTTAACCCGATCATGCCCATCGATCATTAAGCAACAGTAGCCGACGACCTGTTTCTGGACATACACAGGGGTGATGAGTTTCTGGCAGCCGTCAAACTTGACCAGTGTCGTAGCATCGACTCCTTCTTTTCCCAGCCCGATATTGGTATCGAGTACTTCGTCCATGCCTGCCGATGAGACAATCTCTTTCTCATACTTGTCCACGTAAATTGCCGGCTTATCGACGAGTTTGTTCAGCAGTTGGATGACAGAGGAAATATCTTTACCAGTATGAACCTCGTTCATCATTAATTCATGTGCATCGAAAGCCTTTTTAAGATTATCCCTTTCCACTTTCAACTCATCGTACGTCAGCCGCAATTCACGGATCAGACTGTTCGGTTCATAGTACTCCCGTTCCGTTTCTATCTCCTCTCCCCACTCTTCTACCGTTCGGCAGGTGCACCGACAACGGGCATCCCCTTTTGCTTCACATTCTTCCTCCACCACGATGACCTGATGGCCCAGGATGGTGGAAAGGTACCCACTGGCATAACCGGTCATCGTATGGCAGACGACGTGATCGCTTTCACCGAAGTGGTTTCTATACTCCTCCGCTTCGTAGGACTCCTTCCATATTGCTTCGAGATGAAGCTTTTTATCGTTAAAATCTATATTGTTGATGAGAATATCAATATCTGTGGTCCAGCCATGCAACACATGCATTTTAGGGCCGGCCCAATTCAACTCTTCTGCTCTCTCACCGAAATAGTCTATCATTTTTTTGGCATCTGCAGCGCCTGCATGCCAACCATATCGTAATAGAAAACCTTTGGTCCGCTCCTGCCCGATCGTGCCCACCAACTCTTTTCTTAGGGTACCTATCGTATTTGTCGGTGTTGAGACGATCCGTTCATGATAGCCACGCTGAAAAGTTGGCTCTGTGACCTTTTTATAGAACCGTTCAATCTTTATATCTTCCAATTTCATCCCCTACACCACCTCTTATCATAATATCCTTTCCGTAGAAGAACCTGGACTGCGCCGGGAAAAGAGATGGAACACTGAATCAGACGATGGCTCAATAGCAAACCATCTCCCTTTCCATATATGGACTCTTTGCCTGAGAATCTATCAAAAAAGTACGTCTATCAGTCAGTTTAAATATAATTTTCTGAAATAACAATAGCTGGTTTGTGCTAATTAGGTAGGGGATTAGGTAGATTTTTAGTTGGGAGTGTGTGAAGGGAGAGGATTTACCACGGATTTCATTACTTTCAATCAGCATGACGGATCAAGGGATGAACATAACGATAGACGGGCTTCCACCTTGTAGCGATGGAAGCCCTTATTTCCATTACCTTTTCAAAAGTCTCTTTATTCCTCTCTCCAACGCCCTTCTTTAATTAAGACTTCTCTCAGCCTTTGGAACATTTTAGGATGATAATTAACTGACTCCACGTGGTTGTTAATTTCTGTCGGGTTCAGTATATCTTTCGAAACCACCCATATTTTTTCCTTATCTTTTCTATCTTGATAAACGTTTACGACAAAAGATATAGTACTAGAACCTTCTTTATCTGACTTATATACTTCTTCTCTAACAAACTGCTTTTTGGCCATCCTAATCAACTCCTAGACAATAGCTAACTTCAAGATTTGAAAAGTATACCTGAGCCTATTGACTATATCCCCCACTCTCTTCCATCAAGTAGCTCAGCAATTTCCTTTGCATCCATACCTTCTTGATAACCGTTTATCTCGGTAAGATCAAGATAACGGACCCCGGGCAAACCGCCGGAAGATGCTTTCTTATATTTTGTTTGGTAATATTTTTCTACAATAAAAACCCTTCTTTCCTCTTCTGCTGGATACCCGTGTTTTGTCTTCGATACCTTTGTAATCTCTTTGATGTGGTCCTTGGTCTGCTGGGTGGACTTCCCTTTGATATCTTTATAAAAGACAAAGTCATCGCTCTCTTCATCATATTGCATATCGACGATGCCAGAAATTTCTCCGATCGCCCGAATCGCTTTATCCTGATACAAACCTATGTATTTAGCATTCTGATACCCTCGCTTCATAGGGTGAAAGTAGAGTTTGTACTTCACATTCTCTGCGAAAGTTTTACCGGTCAACACCACCCGTACCTTGTTATCATTGTTATCAATCAGACCCGTGTCATTACAAAAGTTTTCATAGTCTTCGATCAATGCGGCCATCTCCAGGTCATAATCCTGAAGAACGCCTTTGGACGCATAACAAATTTCTTTGAAAGTGGTTGAAGCAAATTTTATATTCGTTCCGTTTTTGTTATTGTAATCAACCAATGCATCGATAATTTTATCATAATAATCCCCAGGAATAGGCTCCTTATTAATCCAAAGAAAGACCTGGTTGTCCTCCTGTTTAAAGGAATCCCAATGCCCTATGATCTGGACAATTTGTTCTTGACCATAAAGCTTTGTTTCAATCACCACTTTAAAACTATCCTGACTGATCACTCCATCTGCTATACGGCCGCTTTTGGAACTTTCTTGTTGAGTGAAGTTCACCGTGGTATTCAGCTGTTTCTTATCATCATCCAGAATGGAGTTGATAAAAAGGGTGAATTTCTTAGGATTGTTCTGGTAAAGACGGCTGAACAATAAGAGAGTATTGTTCGTCACCATATTCTCCTTTTGCGAGTACCTAGGAAAGTAATGTATTTCACTCATGTCATTTCTCCTTTCTCTACTAACATACTAATTTTTATTCCATCCTTAAAGCGTTAAAGTATCAAAGTGTGTAAGTATAATTGACTCATCTGTTTGTTCATCAATAAAAACGTTTGCAAATCCATTAAGGATAAGATTGAATTTTGCCTCCTCGTGTTCTTCTATTAAATCACTTAATACTATAGGAAATACATGTTTATTTATAAAATCTGTAGAAAGCTTAGTCCACTACTAAGCCATTTATTTCCTCTACTTTTTCTCCTGAGCTTTTACCTTTCACCTAATCTATAAAACTTCATTTGGTTTAATACATTTCCTAGACCTGGTGCGTATGAAATACCAAATTAGATTAAGTAAGCAATACCCGGAGCAAATCCCCTAATATCATTAACAATGTCATCAAGATATTGTTTTATCTCCAATTCTCCCCTTTTATAACCACTTAAATATTCTCCTCTTGCTCCCGCTCCATATATTCCTCACGGATTTGCGATAGTGTCTTTCCAGAACCCTTATGAACGGCAAACACATAGGTCTGAATACTAGACCAGCCAAAAAGCTCCTTCAGCCATTTCTGCATGGAGATTTCTTCACCATTAACCTCTACGTTTCCATTAGCTAAAAGTGTCCCTTCATCTTCCCGTCCTTTTGCAACGATCGTGTCACCGGCTTTAACAGCGCCCCATTCGAGCATTTCATTAATTTTAGGCAGTACTCTCCGTGTGAAGCCTTTTTTCTGCGAACTACTTTTTATTGGGCTATCTAAGAAATTCACATAGTAATCTCTATATGTACTTAATAGTAAAACCTTTTCAATGTTTGTATACACTTGATCGTTAATTTTGTATGGTATTATTTTAAAACAACTGATATCAACACTATTTCTATTCAGCCAAGCAACAGCCGATAAAGTTTGTTCATCAAAGTCGGAAGCTACCAATATGATTTTTTGATTCTTATTAAAGTTGCTCTCCGCACCATTTTCCCGCAAAAACCCAATCAGTTTTCTAGTCCCAAGCTCAGCACTTGTTAAGGAGCTCTCTTCAAATTCATTACGATATTTTTCTATGTATGGTGCGTATATTTTGTTCACTAAATCCTCTGGATCTTCAATTGTTGCATAGCTGGCTGCATATCGAATAGCCTGAAATTCAAAGGCTTCTTTCCTGGCCTCAATGTCTTTCCGGTCTCTTTTAATCTCAACTAAAACAACGTTCCCTTTATTATCAACTGCAGTAAGATCACTAATACCGTGCTGGGCGTTTCTAACTTGCTTTCCAACAATGAGCATCGATTCTTCTTCATCACATATCATATCGATATTTTTTCTAAGCAATTCTTCAATATCACTTTCTTTAAAATTAAGTTCTGCAAAAGTAGTTGCACCAATTTTTGTCACCTTATCATTGGATATATTGTACATATAAATTGCCTCCCAAAAAGGACAAGTTGTAACTGTCAAGTTGGATAATTTTACCATATCATAAATTCAAGAAATACGGTTAACGTCAGATACAAAAAAACACCAAGTAGCTGTATTAAAATACAATAATCAAACTAGTGGGTTGCTCCATTTTCTTATTCACTTATTCTTCTTACGAGGCTTTCCTCTCTTCCTCAATCGCCACGCCATTTTTTCATTCCCAGTAGCTGTGAGCCTAATGTCAAACTTCAAATCTTAAACAATTTTTCTGTCTGGATGAATTATTCCCTTTTCAACAACCCTACTAAAATATCCGTCGAAACTCTATTCGTTCCTTATCTGGCTTAAACTCCTGAATAACCTTTAACTCCTCCAGAAATCATTTAAGATCTTTTTCTGCTTCGAGGCACTTTTGCTCTTCATCTTTAAATCCATATATTTGATTTTGTAACTCGACCATCTGACCCGTTCTAGGATGAAAAAATATTATAAAGACTCGGATGAATATGACTTTCTTCTTGCTGTGGAGAAAGACCATAAGGACGATTTTTATTACCTTGTAGGAGGGGTAGATCGGTATTATTTTTTGGTTAATCACACGAACAGAAAAGAAGCGCCATGTATTGTTGAAGAAGGTAGCGCTACTACTGGTGTTCGTAATTTAAAGTTGTTAAGACGACTCTTTAATAAAGGAGATACTGGAAAAGAAAATAAGCTAACCTTGTTAAACCTTTTAAATAAGGGGAATACAAAATTATTGGAAATTGTAAGGAAAACAGGGTTTACAACCAGTAAGATTCGAAATGAATATGAATTCCACGAAGATATAGATTCTGAATGGATAACTGATTATACTGCGATTAAAACTGCAAATTGGATTATAGGACTAAAGCTAAATAAGAAACTGAAAAATTTCTATTTGAACGAGCTGGATTACCTCAAAATAACCTACAGCGCCTCACCTATGAAAGTATGAAAATTATAAACCAATACTTAAAAGAAGATCGTTTTCGATTCGATCTTTTACCTCCACATCATCAAAAGAAGGTTTTAAACCAAGCAATTAATTTTAAAGATGTAATGGTAAGGTGGCTAAAGGGAATCGTTGATAATTTTTACAAGGAATAGAAGCCCAGGTTACCGAAATCATAATGATTATTCATTCGAAATAATACACTACCGCTAAAATGTTTTATTATAGCTGCCATAAGCAATATAAAGGGACAATTTTTCTCTCATATTACAATCCTCTATTAAATATCTGCATACTCCAGAATCTCAATTAAATAATTCTTCCTTTTTTATTTCAACATTGTTTGCTTTCCCGCTTTGCTGGTCATCTATGTGTAATTTTTTATCGTATTTAGGTTTAAATCACCTAGAATCTCATCTTCTTCCATTATTTGATAATAAGCAGACAAGGTCTCAGCCTATTCGCAATCTCTAGAGCCTTTCCTAACAAAATAAAAATGAAGTCATGTTTAGTCAAGAGTCCTTTATAACTATCACTTTGAATAAGCTCAACCACCTAATTTACTCCAAATCGATAAAAGGACTCTCTATGAAATCTGAGGCTTAAAATTTTTCCAAGGAAATAGCTTTACGTTTGCTAAGTATGAGATATCCGGTTAGTGCGTATTCTGTGTTTTCTTTAAAAAGGACGTCAGATTTTTACGTCCCTTGATCGAAAGCTTATTATAGATATGGCTGACATGCACTTTTACTGTAGTTGGATTCATATTAAGCTTCCGGGCAATTGCCGGATTTTTATAGCCGCGCATTAAATAATAGGCAATCTCGGCCTCTTTCCTCGACAACTCCGGATGTTTCTTCCCCAGTTTCTGGTGGAAGATATTCCTATTCATGTTTTCCAATTCATCTAGTCGAGTAAGGAATAAAGGGATTTTCTCGGCAGAAAGGTAATAGCATTCTGACTGGATAGAGCGAATGGCCCGGGCGGCTTCCACCGGTGCCTGCTCGTCCTTGATGATGAGACTATCGGCCTCGGTACAGAGCAGCTGGTAAAGTGTAGTGTCGTCTGTACATGCTGTCACCAGTACCACAGCCATATCGGGTTTCCTGCCTTTCAGGTACTTGATAAGAAAATCTACCTCCTCTGCCGGGACACCATCGACATCCCAGATGACCCCTCCTACCCCGAGCATAATGGCCAATTCGCCAGCATCCTTGTTATAATGCAGGCTGCCAACTAGTATGATGTCGGACTGGGCTCTCAACCCTTCCTCAATTTCCGGTATAAATTCTTCCTTGCTTAAGTAAATGATTTGCATGGGGCTGTGTCCGCCTGTCGTATTTTTTGGTAAAAAAATAGAATCACACCCCCAAAAGGAATGTGATTCTATCGTACTATAACTTTAGTCACAAATTTAGTTACTTTTCGTGGAAAGTGTCATTATTTCCCAGTTTATTTTACTTTCTGAGCAGAGATTGAAAATAATTAATGGCTTGTGCTCGTGTTTTGATGTCCAATTTTTGATAGATTCCGCTAATATAATTCTTTACCGTTCCTTCGCCCAAGTAGAGGCGCTTTGCAATCTGTTTATTGGAGAGGTTGTCCATGAACAGGTAAGCGATATCGAGCTCACGCTTGGTAAATTCGTGGCCATGCTTGTCGAGCTGTTTTTCGAGGAGCTGCTTCTTATCCATGGTCAGTTCGCGAATTTTCTTGGTGAGGATTCGTGCCGCTTTTCCAGATAGGACATTGTCGCCGCGGTGAATATTCCGTATGGTTTCCAGCAGCACATCGGCATGCAGTTCTGTCAGCAGGAAGCCGTCCGCTCCTACATTCACCCCGCTGATCACCAACTCCTCATCCACTTCAGAAGAAAGGAGGAGCACCTTGACATCGGGGAACTGTTCCTTTATCTGAACGGTCAGCCGAACTCCGTCCATTTGCGCCCTGCCGATATCCATCAGCACCACGTCCGGCTGCAATTCAGCACAAAGGTTGACCGCTTCCTGTCCGTCCCTGGCACATCCGACCAGCTGGATATCGCCAGCTGCATGGAACATCCCTTTCCATCCATCTGCAAACAGCCGCTGATCTTCTACGAGCAATAGATCTACCATGCGCCTGGCACCCCCTTTCTCCTACACCAAATCAGCACGCGAGTAAGATTTAAAGAAAATAAACTGAATTTTCAATTAAAAGGATATTCATCTACTATCTAGGTTCTAGATATAGCCGGCTAATTCCTTTTTTTAAGAACGTTTTTTTCATTGTAATAGATACAATTAACAGTTGTCTACCAAAATTTTCTAATCAATACTTATCAAAGTAAGAAGGAACATTTTATTGCCACAGTAGATTACCTAAATGTTAAATACAGCAGGGAACGTACCTGCGGAGATATTGTCTGGGCAGGAAACAAGAATATTTTGATGATGGGGTGTTGCTACACCTATAGAGTTGCCTTTTCGACAGTCTCGTGCGCCATAGTCCATGGAAATATGTAGCTTTGTAACTATTTACAGACCTTTCTGTGTATATCATCTGCTGCCGTCATATATGTCCCATTAGCCGACCATACAGGGACCGCAAAAAACCTAATAAAGTATCCATCCTCCAAAATATTTTAGTAAAAAATTTCTATTCAAAAATATACCGCACTTTACCACTAAATTGGCAACAAACTATTTGATATATTTTGGTAATTATGCTCTAAAGGAAAGGATAATATTCACCTATTCAATAGGGTTTAGAGATTTTAAGATCTTATGATTGAGTGGGTGCGGGATGCTGGTACTCGGACCGCGGGTGCGCTGACTCGGGCCTAGTAGCCGACACTCGGGACAAGGACTCCCCACTCGGGCCACGCAGCAGATTTCATCCACCAGGCTTCTTTTGTATTACCTATTTATTACATTCCGTTTTTTCTTCTGCCAGTCTTAGAGGCTTTCCGGAACACTCCAGTCTTCCACATTAGCAATGAAATAGACTGCCGATCTACCCGGCAGCCCCTAGTTTCTTCTATATAATATGTATGTCTATTTTCCCAGTGCATATGCCCTGCCATTATGGCGGTAATTGCTGGGGCTTTTTGCCGAATGCCGGCAGACTTTGTATTACAGTGTATTACGTTGTATTACAGTTGCATTACAAATGGCCTAACTATCTAGCGAAATGACGAAACCGGGTATATACTTAAGTTAAATTCTAGCAAGGTTGGTAGAAACAAGTAATTCTTCCAGATTGATAGAAAAAAATTACTCATATTATTCACTTAATATACAGGGGGAAAACGGAATTGACTAACAAGAAATTTATCATGTCTGTTACTGCATCGGCAGCCATCGCTTCAGCAATTTTCGCAGCAGACGAGGTTGACGCGGCATCACATAAAGTACAAAGCGGAGAAACATTATGGAGCATTTCACAACAATATAATACAAGTGTAAACCAGTTGAAGTCTATTAATGGTCTATCAAATAATACAATATACCCAAATCAAGTAATCGAAACATCCAATACAACTACTACATCAAACTCAAACTCCAGCATAGCATCTACTTCAACCAACACTACTACTTACACCGTGAAAAGCGGAGATACTTTGCACGGTATTGCCTCCAAGCATAATATCTCAGTTTCTAACTTGCAGTCTTGGAACAACATCAGTGGCCACTTGATCTATCCAGGAGACAAGCTGACTGTAAGCCAATCCGGAAGCACCAGTTCTTCCAGCTCTAATACGAGCACAAGCACCAGCACTTCATCTAACAGTGGATCTGTAGCTTCTACTACTATCTATTCTGTTAAATCCGGTGACACTTTGTATCGTATCGCTACCAATCACGGCGTGAGTGTATCCGACCTGAAAAGCTGGAACAACCTGAGCTCTGATCTGATCCGTGTCGGACAGAAACTGAGCATCAATGGCAAGAGCACAAGCACTTCTACTGCAAGTTCTAGCTCAAGCTCCAGCAGCTCTTCCAATGTATCTGCAGGATACAATGTAGACCAGCTGATCAGCGGTGCGAAAAGCCAAATCGGAACTCCATATGTATGGGGCGGAACTTCTACATCCGGTTTTGACTGCAGCGGATTCATCTACTGGGCTTACAAACAAGCTGGTAAAGATATCGCACGTACGTCCACTGACGGATACTTTGACCGCTCTCACTATGTAAGCAACCCGCAGCCAGGGGATCTCGTATTCTTCAAGAATACTTACCGTCCAGGAATCTCCCACATGGGAATCTATCTTGGAAACGGCAAATTTATCCATGCTGCATCCAGCACTGGCGTAGCCATCGCTGACGTAAACGACCCATACTACTGGGGCGCTAAATTCGACAGCTACAAGCGTCTATACTAATCAAAGATTTCTATGAATATGTAAAACAAATCCTCTCCAGCTCATTGCTGGAGGGGATTTTTCATTAGGGGGAAAGATGTAATTCACAAGTCAGCCAGGAAAAGGGAAGGTTTCTAAGGAATAGTAACACTCCCCCTAATGGGAGCTTTGTAGTATTGTTGTACCCCGGGTTGGTGGAGGATAAACATATTTTTTGGAATTTTTTTGTTTGTTGGGGCTGGTGGGGGGTTGAGTGGGCGGGGTTGGGGCTTGAGTGCGTTGCTGCGCGACCCGAGTGGAGGGGGATGGCGCCCGAGTGCACTGCCACGCGGCCCGAGTGAGAGTTGCTAAAGCCCGAGTGCGCTGCTGTGCGGCCCGAGTGGTGGGTACGGGCTGAAGCCCCCTACTTCACCAAGTCATGTTTAAATGCATAGATGACTGCCTGGGTGCGGTCCTGGACTTCCAGTTTGCCTAATATGTTACTGACGTGTACTTTTACGGTTTTTAACGCAATGTATAATTGGTCGGCGATTTCCTGGTTGGTTTTGCCTTGGGCGATGAGCAGGAGGATTTCCATTTCCCGTTCGGTCAGTTGGTCGTGCAATTCGTCGGATGGTTTCTCGCGCATGCGGTTCATGATTTTTCCGGTGACTTCCGGCTCCAGGATGGACTGGCCTTGATGGGTGGCTCGGATGGCCTCTGCGATTTCGCTAGCTTTGGAGGTTTTCAGCATATAGCTGGTCGCCCCCGCTTCGAGTGCCGGATAGACTTTTTCATCGTCGAGGAAGCTGGTAACGATAATGATTTTCGCCCCGGGCCACTGCTCCATAATGAGCCGGGTCGCTTCGATCCCATCCATTTCTTTCATGACGAGGTCCATCAGGATGACGTCCGGCTTCATTTCGAGTGCCGTGTCGACGGCGGCTTTTCCGTCATCCGCTTCTGCCACGACGTCGATATCCGGCTGTGCGGACAGGTAGGCGGACACACCGATCCGTACCATTTCATGATCATCGGCAAACAGCACCTTAATCATTGTTTTCCCCCTCCTTTGCCAGTATTGGAACCTTGACTTCCAGCCTGGTTCCTTCATTTTTCAAGCTGATTACTTTAAATGTGCCCCCGACTTCATAGGCGCGTTCACGCATATTCTGCAGGCCGTAGGAACTTGTTTTCACTTTTTCCATATCAAAGCCGACACCATTATCTACTGTCCGCATGATAATCGTCGCATCCCGCTCGATCAGCATGATGTGGAAGGTCGTTGCCTCGGCATGCCGGAGTGTATTGGATACGGATTCCTGTAGGATGCGGAAGAGCTGGTCCTCCACCCCTTTATCGATCGGGAACTGTTCCACTTTCCAATCGATTTCAATCGGTATTTTCTGGGTCAGCTCCAATAAGAGTTCCTGGATGCCTTCCTGCAGGGATTTCCCTTTCAATGCCACCGGCCGCAGATGAAGCAGCAGTGCACGCATTTCAAGCTGGGATTGGTGGATCATTTTTTCCACCATTTGCAGCTGCTTTTGGATGGCAGTGTCCTCCGGCGGATTTGATTCATTGATCGCCGACATCATCATCGAGGCGGCGAACAGCTGCTGGCTGACGGAGTCGTGCAGCTCCCTGGCCAGGCGGTTCCGCTCCTGAACGACGATTTCTTGGAGGCTCTTTTCCCGCTCGGTTGCCCGCTCTGTAGCGAGCCGCTGTGAGTATTCTGCCTGCTGCCTGATTTTTTCCTGTAACTCCCTCATATGTTTCTGGATGCTGTCCAGTTCTCGATAGGCCTCTTCCTCGTCTACCTTCTGCCCCTTCACCATCTGGACCAGCTTCCGGTCAATCTGATAAAGCCGCTCCTTCCAGTACCATCCGGTGGAAATGCCGGCGATGACCCCGATGACCGCTACAATACCGAGGATGGAGGCCAGAAAGGAAAAGTCGCCGATTTTCTGTTCCCAGATGGTGGACCAGTCGGTGATGGAGAATGTGGCCAGTGTGATGCCGACCAGAATAACAGCGAGCAGCACACTGAAAAGTACGGCGGCAATCACGTGCCGAATGATCGTCTTCATATGCGCCTCACCTCGAGATCTCCGGAGAATAATGAGGTGATGATTTTCACGCGCGGGCCGGCCTTGTCATAGTTTTCCGTTTGATAGAAAAGGGATTGATTCATCAGTTTCCAATGATGCTCCCCCAAGATATGCGCCCTGCCGAAGACGGAGCTATGATGGACACTGACCTCCACTTCATACGGTACATAAATTTCGATATTGCCCATCACATGGCGGATGGAGATGACCGCTGTATCACTCGGGAGCACGGTGTTGCTCAAGTCGATCATCCGATTGCCGAACACACCATGGATATTGATGTCCCGCCATTGATAGGCGGTATCCTCTGTCCGCTGGTCGTCGAAAATTTTATGGTCGAACAATGGATCCACTTTCACTACCGGCTCAGCTCGCTGCTCATCCATCCCGGGGAGGATCGGCTCCAACGCATCCTTTTCTTTCGTCTTTTTTCGGTAGTTGAGGATGAATAGAACAATCGCCGCAACAATCAGGAAACGGACGGCAAGCAGATTTAAAATGGACAGCACCAGGCTGATCAGAAAAATCCAGAAAACAATTTTCCCCCACAAAGCGGAGAAATTCTTCCAGCCCAGGTACATGAACAGCCCGGAAAGTATCGCTGGGATCAGGGTGCCGCCAAAAGAGAAGATAATTTCAAATACAAAGAGGACTGCCCCAATAATCAGGATCCAGTTGAATGTGTCAGTTTGGAATCGTTTGAACATGAGGCAACCCTCCCTTTCTATGTAATAAAGACGCAGATGCTGCGCCTTTTACAGTATACCATTTTTTAGTTGGCTTTTTCGTTCAATTCCTTCTCGAGCTTGGCTATTTTGCTGTCGAACGTGCTTCGGTAATGCGCACTGTTCACTTGATGCTCAAGCCCCTCGATATACCGCTCCATTTCCTCGAATTTAGAAAAAGATTGGTCTGACGCGTCATCGACCACTTTATTGATCTGATGATTGGCGTGGGCAACATTCTCCCGCCCCATCAGTTCCATCCGGCGCAGATGCATATCCTTCAGCCGGTGCTTCATGTACTCATATTTCTGCTCTAGTGTCTCGAGCTCACTTGCCGCCTCGTCCCGGCTCGCCTTCATCCGGTCCGCGCGTGCCTGATATTCCTCCTGCTCCTTCCAGGCGAACTCCTGCATGTCCGTCTCCCCGGCTTTAGCAGCAATGTCCGCCTGCCTTGACCGTTTATCGGCCAGATCCTGCGCCTTCCCATACTCTCTGGTAAACTCCTCTTTCAGCTTATGCTGGCGCCCAATCAGCCTGCGCACCTTTTCCGTCTCCTGCTCGCTCTGCCGCAAATATTGATTCAGCGCCGCAATCGGGTTCTTCTGTTCCTTCCTGTCCATCATATCGTGCAAATCTGCGGAAATCGAATCCTTTATCCGAGTGAAAATGTTTGTGTTTGTCATGCTCATTCTCTCCTTTTCATTAATTATTCAGTTCAGCCCACTGGCGTTCGAAATTGGTGAACGGATCATCATCTTCCACCGTCTCGACCACCGGATCACGCTCATCCTTATTCCAATTCTGGTAAATCCAATACAGCGCATAAACAGCCGCCACACCAATCACCGCATAAATATTGGAAAACACAATGCTCAGAACAATCAAGCCGACAATCACCCAGCCAACCTTCGCGGCCGTCGAATCACTCTTTACAAACTTCTTAAATACCACATACAACAGCCAGCCGCTCACTGCCAGCAGCACCATCGGCCCAAGGTTCGCCAGTAATACCAACAGCGCAACCAAGCCGCTGACAAATAATAGAAACTTCCTCATACACTACCGCCTCCTTTCTTTATCTTGATTCCATCTTACCGGGAATGCCGACGCTCCGTAATGAGCCTGGGTTATATCTTTGGATAGGTCTTGAGGCTTAGAAGGATATGGGGGGGTTTTTGAGGGATTTGTTTGGGGTAGAGTATGGTGGATGAGTTTGGTGTGGTTGGGTGTGAATTGAGTTGCGGTGCTGGCGCCCGAGTGGGAATGCGCGAGGCACGAGTGAGTGGCACGAGGCCAAGTGATGATGCTTGGCGCCCGAATGCTGGCATTCTATTGCGGTAGGGTGGCGATTAGTCCATAAAATTGCATAAAAAAAACATCAATCCTCCATACATGTTTTCTACCGTCGAAAAAATTGTAAAGGAGGAATTGATGTGACCCATTTACAGTATGGCCCAGATAGGGGAAATTTTAAACGTACTGTTTTAAATTGACCTCAGGCTTAAATTTGGGTTATGTATAAATCTACTGTTATAATGAAACTTCTATAAGAAACTGGAAACAAACTTCAAAAAAGGGAGAATATAATCATGAAAATTAAGGCAGCAGTAACCCCTAAAAGGGGAGAACCTTTTGAACTCAAAGACGTAGAGTTACCCGAACTAAATTCGAACGATGTTTTAATAAAAGTAACAGCATCTGGAATTTGCCATACGGATGTTTCAGGGAGAGACACAGGTATGGTCAATCCACCATCGGTACTTGGCCATGAAGGTGCTGGAATTGTTGAAGAGGTAGGGGCTGAAGTTACTGATCTTCAAAAAGGAGATCATGTGGTTGTCTCATTCGCAAGTTGCGGAAAATGTGATAATTGTTTAGCCAATCACCCTGCCCATTGTGAAAATTATGCTGAACTTAACTTGAATAGCCATATCGATGAGGAAAATAAATTAGTTTCACGGTTCTTCGGACAATCTTCTTTTGCTACGTACTCACTCGTTAACCAAAGGAATGTTGTAAAAATTGATAAGGATATCGACTTAGCTTTAGCGGCTCCTCTTGGTTGCGGCCTGCAAACAGGTGCTAGTACTGTTTTAAATGTGCTAAAACCGGAGTCAGGTAGTTCTATTGCGGTATTTGGAGTCGGTGCCGTTGGATTGAGTGCAATTATGGCTGCTAAAATTGCCGGTTGCGAAAATATTATCGCCATTGATCTCCATGAAAATCGTTTAGAACTTGCTGAAGAATTGGGTGCAACAGCTTCTATTAAAAGTGGTAATGTAGATGTGGCAGAGAAGATCAAAGAAATTACTGGATCAGGAGTGCAAAATATACTGGATACTACGGGAGTAGATGCGGTAATCAAACAAGCAGTCGAATCATTAGATACGTTCGGAAAGCTAGCCACTGTCGTTACTGATGATGGTTTCACTGTACCGTTGGAAGCCTTGGCACTAGGAGGAAATAGTATCGTAGGAACAAGTCAAGGTGATGCTATTCCACAGAAATTTATTCCAGAATTGATTTCCTACTATAAAAAGGGACAATTTCCATTCGACCGCATGGTAAAATTCTATGAATTTGATGAAATAAATAAGGCGTTTGAAGAATCAGAGAATGGTTCAGTTATCAAACCTGTTTTAAAAATTAATCAATAAATCTCAAATGGGAAATGCACCTTTCAAGCAGTTAATAGCTGTTTGAAAGGTGCTGTTTTTATGCCTAAGTTTTTGGAAACCCCTACTTTAATCTTAGAGTCATTTTTTAAAATAAAAAAGATGGGCGTGGAAGAAGCTCCACACCCATCAAAAGAATGTTTATAAAATGCTCTTTGGAAAATAAGGTTGGCTGCTTAGTGATAGTGAGCAGTCACGCTCGGGCCCCAGCAATCCCATCAGCCTCAATCAATTACTCTCCAAATTCCACATCCAATACATCTGCAATGATCTTCGGCAGGTCAGTGTTGTCATGATAGCCGGAGAATTCGTCTGCTCCTGGGCCATATGCGTAGACTTGGATGTCAACGCCGGTGTGGTTGGTGCTTGTCCAGCCGATATTGGCGCGGTCGCTGACTACTTGGTTGATGGCAGTTGCTGCGTCATCTGCTTCCTGGATGAACTGGATTTCTTCATCGGTCAGGTCAAATCCAGTATAGGTGTTCAGCACGTCAGCGACATTGCTGCGGTCTTCGTTCAGCTCGGAGGCCATGTAGTCGCCTGTTGCTGTGATGTCGCGCAACACTTCAGGGTTAGCTGTTGCGGATCCGTTGGCACCAACTGTCATGCCGCCAGTCTCATGGTCGCCGGCAACGACTACTAGTGTTTCACCGTCTTCTTCCGCAAACTCGATAGCTTCTTCTACTGCCTGTTCAAATGCAGCAACGTCAGTCATAGCCCAGCCTGCATCATTGTCATGGCCAGCCCAGTCGATCTGGCTTCCTTCCACCATCAGGAAGAATCCGTCTTCGTCTTGTTCCAGTGTGCTGATTGCTGTTTCGGTCATTTCAGCGAGGCTTGGCTCTTCTGCTTCGTCACGCAGTACTTCTGGGGAAAGAGCTCCATCTGCGAACAGTCCTAGCAGTTTTTCTCCTTCTTCTACGTCTACATCTGCTTCACTCAATGCCTCAGGGGTTTCTACAAACTGGTATCCCTGATCTTGTGCTTGCTCCAACAGATTGTCTTCTGGCTGGTTGCCGCCTTCTGATTCAGGAAGGAAGTTGTTTTTCCCGCCACCAAGCAGGACATCTACTTCATTTTCCAGTAAATCGGAGGCGATTTCTGTTTCATTATTGCGGCTTTCATTATGGGAGGCAAATGCTGCCGGGGTCGCATGGGTGATGGCTGATGTTGCGACAAGCCCTGCAGATTTATCCTCTTCCTGCTTTAATGTTTCCAGGATTGTCTCCACTTCATTTCCATCTGCATCCAATCCAATGGTTCCGTTATTCGTCTTCACACCGGTGGCCATTGCTGTACCTGCTGCTGCTGAATCGGTAATATTAGAGCTAGCAGAATATGTACTGAACATGCCTTTCAAATGTTCATCCCATACCGCTTCTTCCCCTTTAAACATGCGGTAGTTAGCTGCATAATCCGTATTGAATCCGTCCGGGATCATGTAAATCACATTTTCCACTTCTTGTTCCGGGTTGCCCCTCTCATCTTCATTTACACTCCAAGGCCCTCCAGGCTGTCCGGCCCATTCCGGCGGATTTCCGTTGCCATTTCCATTTCCCGGATGTGCGCCGGCACCTGCTACCGCTGAAAAAAGTAATCCGGTACTCAGTGCGGCAACACCTAATTTCTTAATCATAAAATCTCTCCTCTCAAAATTTGCTATAGTTCAAGTTTATCAGGGAAAGATTAAGAAAAGATTAAGCTTATATAAAGGTTATTTGAATTTTTTCCCTACTAAATACCCGTTACTTTTTGTCCTAGTATGTCAGGACGTGATGCAGGTTGTCGGTGATTCAGCGCCTTTCTCGAAGGTTGCGAGCTACCTTTCTACCCTTTGCCCTATTATGGATTTACACCTTATTTCCAACCTATCAACGAGGACTTTAGTCTGAAGAACGGGTAACATAGTAAAATTTTGGTATGTACTTATTTTTCCCGTCATAATCCCCGTCCATCCCCAATAGAATATAACACAAGCCATTTCCAGGGAGGGGTTCAATGACAAAGACGGACGCAATTACCGAGGACATGTTGGCTCGTTATTATGAGCTGCAGTGTCAAAAGAAAGAAATCGATCAAGAAATAAGCCAGCTCAAGCAAGCGTTCCATGCCTATTTTGATGAGCGGGTGGGAACCAATGCGAAAGGTGAATTGATCGAGGGAAATTATAAAATACAGCGGCAAATCCGCCGCTCGGATAAATTCGTGGATGACAGAACCATCTCTCGCCTCGAGGAATTGAATATGGAGGATTTGATCAAAGTGGTGAAGAAGCCGGACGGCGAGAAAATTCACGCCGCCATCGAGCTCGGCCTGCTAAACGAGCATGACCTGGATGGATGCAAGGTAAGTAAGTATTCTCCAGCAATTACCGTAAAGGAGGTGTAGGGGAATGTGGGATAAGCAGTCAGTCTGGACAGTGAAGTCGAATGTGAATCAACACAAAACCGACCCAGTTCCGGTCATAAAGCTATGCCTGCAATCCCGCCACCACCTATACCACCCGCCATAAGGCACCGGTCAGTTGGTTCCTTTACTACCATTAGTCGAATACGTTTTTATTCTGGAATAATTAAATTTTGTAATGTGTCAAACAATCTATTTTGGATCTTTTCATCATCACTTACATAAAAAACCAATATGTTATTTAATCCATATGCTTTATGTTCTACTACGTCTGCAGTGGCTGTTCTCTCTTCAAACTCTTGAATTCCTTTTGCTCTATCACCCTCAGAAGGAAATACATAAACTGATAATGTGTTCCCTTCTAACTTATATACTTCAGGTGTCATACCATTTAACTCTTGCATAAAGACGTTCTCACTTGGTAAATCTGATTCTCTTTCTAATTCAAATCCGTGATCTGTTATAACCGTTTCTACATCATCTAAAGTAATTTGGTTTGTTTTAGATGGATCTTCTTCTGTTGCTTGTTGGCTGCACGCCCCCATAACAGATAAGAATAGTACAAAAAATAATAGTTTTTTAATCATGTATAACCTCCTCTTCCCCCGTTCGTTCTCTGCCAAGGGGACTATATCATCAGCTAAACTGTTCGCCCCCACCTATAAAAACAAATTCCTATCGCTCTGTCGGCAGCACCCGCTTCAAATCAACGGAAGAAAACAGAATAAATAAGGAAGCCCCCAATCAATAATAGAACAAGGATCCCAGTACCTTTCCACTCCAAACCACCGACTAAGTCTGCCAGGTTGCTTCCTTGGATACTGCTCGAAGGTTTCTTTAACTCTTCCTGTCTCATCCGTTCTCTTCTTTCTTCAGGTGTTTCATGATTTCCACTCATTCTCCCACTCCTCCCAACTCTTTTAGCAATCATCAGTAAATGCATGTAAACACCGATTTAACCATCTCTTTTTTAATGCTAGTTACGTAAAATAGTAGTCCTTAACTCCAGTCAGCCCCCATGCCTTCAACTAGAGTTCGAGATACTATGCTCCCCCCTGCATCATCCTTCCCCATCCAAAAACGTCCCCCCATTTTCCGGTTTCCTATATAATTCTATGCGTTCCTGCACCTTTTCATTTTTATCCATATCCCACCACTCGACCGTCATGTAGATGTTGCTTACATTATCCAGCGTAATGGGGTTTCCGCCTTTTCCTTCCACCGTTCCTGTGGTTTGCTGTGCTATATCCGTCCGTCCAGATACGGAACTGCCATGAATGACCGTGTCTTCCCTGCCGACCACCGCATGCGTCCTGAAACTGAAGGAGTCTGATATATATTCATCTACCTCCTTCATGGACAGTTTGCCGTTTCCTGCCTTCTCTCCATCGGAAGTCAGCATCATTTCATACCCAGTCAATTCCCACGTATCACTCTCCCCCATCAGGGATAGATAATAGTTGGTTTCCATGGATTCATCCTCCGTACAAGCGGCCATAATGAAAAGCATTGGTATTAAACATAAAATCTTCTTCACAGTTCACACCCTCCGATAATGAATGCCAGTAACTTCCTTCTGCTAAATTCGTACGTATTCAAAAGAAAATGGTTTCACCTTTCTCTGTCTTTCAAGTGATTATTCGCGTGAGAATCACAAAAATTTCCGATAAATAAATCAGTTGGGGGTGTTATACGGAGGATACAGTACAAAATGTACTAGTTTATCCTAAAAATCCTCGTTTATTGATAACTGTACGTTTTTTTTGTACAGAAATAACTGAATTTGCTGTTTGATTCATTCACCTGAAACATATAACATTAAACATGTTGTGTTTAAGCAAGCATGGAGCACAGTATTCCAGAACTTTTACCAAATAGAATGCATAAAGAAGAGGAGTGTTATACAACATGTTTAACAACAAGTGGAAGAAGTTGGGGGTAATCGCTGGTTTATCCTTATCCCTTATAGCTGCAGGCTGCGGAACCAGTGGTGGGGACGCACAAACAGAAACAAGTGTCAGTGAAGAAATGGAATATACCATTACGGGGATAGAGCCTGGGGCCGGTCAAACGGAAACCAACGAAATCGCTTTGTCTGAATACGATAGCCTGGCTGGTTGGCAGCAGGAACTGTCCTCAACAGGTGCCATGCTGACGGAATTGGACGATGCGATCGATAAGGAAGAACCAATCGTCATTAGTGCATGGTCTCCCCATTATATGTTTGCCAATTGGGATATAAAGTACCTTGAAGATCCTAAAGGTATCTATGGAGAAGAAGAATCCATCACCACAATTGCCAGAAAAGGATTAAAGGAAGACATGCCGGAAGCTCATACCATACTTGACCGGTTCGAGTGGGAGCTAGCAGACGTAGAATCCGGCTTGTTGGAAGCCCAGGAAAAAAGCTTTGAAGAAGTAGCACAAGAGTGGGTAAATGAAAATCAAGAAACAGTTGCAGAATGGACAGAAGGAGTAGATCCTGTAGATGGTACCCCAATTGAATTGGTTTTAACTCCATGGGATGCAGAAACTTTTACCAACAATATAGCTAAGGTTATCTTAGAACAACAAGGTTACAGTGTCACACTTACACCAGTTGACCCGGCTGTGATGTTCGAAGCAATAGCAGATGGCAGTGCTGATGCATCTCTAGCACCTTGGATGCCATCCACACACGGGGAATTATACGCTGAGTATGAGGGTCAATTTGAAGATTTAGGCCCTAACGTGGATGGTGCGAAGATCGGCTTAGCCGTCCCAGCATACATGGATATTGACTCCATTGAAGACTTAGAGCCAAAAGAATAAGCTCTTGGGAGAAATCATCGTAAAAGGGCCACACATATTCGCTATGTGTGGCCCTTTTTTCTGGCTCTAAAATATATGTTGGGGTTTCCAAAAACTTAAGCATAAAAAAACACGCAAACTCCTATATCCTTTACACTTGAATTGACGAGAAACAAGAAGGATAGGAGTTGCGTGCATATGTATTCTAA